>JAEXCN010000500.1 GCA_023402175.1 Pseudomonadota bacterium
CTCTACTACTACGTCCTTCAAAGATAGCGTCAAGAGTGCCGTTAGGGTCGAGCTCGTCGGTAGCCCTGCCATCTCGACGATGGTGTCCTGCTGGATGGGGGCCATCGAAAGCTGCGAAAAGACAGTCTTTTCATCGGGCGTCCACGTGCTCTGATCCACCTCGAAGAGGGGCGGATCCGAATAGGTCTGCCGGACCCGTCGGGGACGCCGCAGCGGGATCGCGCGCGGCGCGATGCCGTCGTACGCCGCAGCTTCGTCTTCGAGGTCGGGCTTCGGCAGCCCGAGCTGATGGAAGAGGTACTCGATCGACCAGAGCGTCTCCGCTCCACCCGCGGCGCCCTCGGCCATCGTCCCGTGGAACGCGGGATCCCACGGCGGTCCCGGGGCGACGAAGAGGCGCCGCCCGAGACGCCGGCTCCATGTGATCGCGTTCCGCGATCCGGACTGGAAGGCGGCTTGAAGGACGACGACGCACTCGGCGAGCGCGACGAGGACGCCGTTGCGGTAGCGCGGAGTGAGCTCGTCTTTCACCGTCCCGTCCGGGAATGGCCAGATCATCCGCGACGAGCCCGACGCCTCGATCCGGCTGAACAGCGCTTGGTTCTCCTGCGGGAAGGGCTCCGCGCGTCTTCCCGTGCACGCGACGCACCACGTGGCGCCGGCCTTGAGGGCACCTTCGTGCGCAGCGGAGTCGATGCCCACGGCGCCGCCGGAGACGATGACGATGCCGGCGAGGGCCAGGTGATACGCGAGCGCATGGGCGAACGCGCGTGCATGTCGGTTCGCCGATCTGGACCCGACGATCGCGATGACGCGTCGGTTCGTGTCGAGCGGACCGGAGAGCGTGAGGACCGGCGGCTCGTCGAGGTGACAGAGCGATCGAGGGTAGGCGGGATCGAGCGGAGCGAGCTTCACGCCCGACGTTCGGCCGCATCGGCCGACGAGTTGTCAGCAATCGACTCCCGGCGCCCTCACTTCGGTTTGGAGTAGAGCTGCGCCGCGACCGCTCCGCCGCCCTTCTTCGCGTGGAGATCGATCTTGTACGGGACGGCCATCGGGATGATCGGGCACATGGGCTTCGGAGCCGCGCCGATGACCGCGGTCGGGCCGGCCATCCCATCCTGACCGGCGAGGAAGTTGTAGAGCGGAGGCGCGAGCAGGTTCACGTCGAGATCCGTCACGCCCGCGCCGTACGCGACGATCGTGTAGCACTTGCTCGGATCCATGTTCACGACGAAGTCGATGTGCCCGCCTTCGGTGAGGTTGCCCTTCGCCACCTGACCGTCGGGGCTCATGCCTGGCGCGTACTTCGCGGCGGCAGCACGCAGCCCCGCCTCCGCCGGATCGGCGATCGCCGCTGCCGGCCCGAGCCACGCCGATCCCGCGGCCGCCGCGGCCGCGAGCAGTGATGCGAGCGCGTTCGGATCGTTGGTGTACACGCTCCCGAGCGGAGCGGCCGATCCCTGCGGCGGCGGACATGCTTGACCCGGCGGGCACGTGCTTGCCGGCGGCGCCTGGCACGGTTGGCCGGGCTGACATTCCGGCGCTCCGCCCGCATCGTTCGATCCGAAGCTGAAGCTCGCCTTCGCGTCTTGCTTGTTTCCTCCGCAAGCGAGCGGCACGAGGAGCGCGATCGCGAACAGGCCGAGGAAGCCGAGCGGGCGTTTCGTCATGCGATCGACGTTACGCCTTTTGCCCATCCCGGCCCAGCTTCGCTCGTCACCAGAAACGGTCTGCGTCTAGTCGGCGGGCTTCTTGTGGTCGTCGGCGGCCCGCTTCACGTTCGCTGCGCGGAGCGCCGAGGACGGATGCTGCGCGAGGTAGCTCGGCGAGAAGCGTCCGACGGCGACGACCTTCTCCGTCTCGAGCTGCGTGAAGAAGCGGAGCAGCGCGAGCGCGCCCATCTCGCTGCGACCGGCGTCGAGCGCGCGCACGATCGCCTCGCTGTCGCGCTCCACGTGGCGTCCCGGATACACGGTCTGAGCGATCTCGCTCGCCTTCCGCTGCTCGGCGCTCGTCCACGTGTCGTCGCCGCTCTCTTTCGTCGCGGTCGGCTTCGAGCAGACGTGATCGCCGGCGCGGAAGTGAGTCAGCTCACGCGCGATGACGAACGACAGCGCGTCGCTCAGACGCTCGTCGTACGTCGTTGCCGGCTTCTCGGCGATGTAGAACCCGGGCGGGGGCGGAAGCAGCCGGCGTCCAGGGATCTGCGCCCGGACGAGGAACGCCGCGTACTCCTCGATCTTCCGCGAGCCGTTTGCCTCGTCGAAGCTCTGCGCGCGAGCGACGTGCGCGAGCAGGCGGAGCATCGCGTCCGAGAGCAGCACGACGTAGTCGCCGTCGTCGTCGCAGGCGACCTGGGCGATCGGATCGCTCGCGCTCGCATCGAACGCCACGTAGATCCCCGTGAGCCGCTTCTGATCGTTCTGCGGCATCGCCGAGACGAGCTTCTTCAGCTCCGCCTGCGCCGTCGCGCGGAAGTCGGCTCGCTCGAGGTCGGGGGCGACCTCGTCCGCGTGCGCGCTGCGTACGTGCGCAGTCGCGAAGAGCGCCAGGACGAGGGCGAAGACGAAGGCGCGCATGCTCATGGGCGTAGCACCCTGGTCGGCCGCTCGCCCCGGCGCGTTGCGTGGATTCTGCGGGCGAGCACCAAAACGTGCTCGCGCTCCGAGAACCCTCGGGATTTTCGCGCGTTACTGCCGCACGAACTTGAACGGGATGTTGATCGTGGTGCTCGATCCCGGCGCCGGGAACTGCCAGCTCCGGACCTGGCTCTCGATGCACTTCGCGACCACGGGATCGTCGCCCGTCGAGGACGTGCTCGCGACGCTGCCGTTCGGCGCGACGTTCGCGGTGACCGTCACGTTGACGCTCGACTTCTGATCCGCGCCGCCGCGCTCCCAGCACGTGCGCTTCACGCCTGCGCGATGTGCGGCGACGACGCGCTCGACGCCGGCCTGATCGAGCCCGCCTCCGCTGCCTCCGCCCGGCGACGAGTTCGGTCCGACGTTTGGTCCGCCTCCGCCCGCAACGAGGTTTCCGAGGTCGAGGCCCTTCTTCTCGGGAACGTCGGGCG
>JAEXCN010000212.1 GCA_023402175.1 Pseudomonadota bacterium
GATATCGGCTTCGTGCTCGGACGCGGGCGCGCCGACGAGCTCGAGGACACGAACGACGTCCTCGTCCTCACGATGCCCGAATCGTCGCCGTACGCCGACGTGAACCCCGACCGTCGCGCGGCGATGGGCCGGATGGCGACGCTCGCGCATCTCGCGGCCGGCCGGCCGTGGCGCGTCGTGGTCGCGCCGGCCTCGGCGCTCGTGCGCAAGGTCGTGCCGCCGGAGGCGCTGCAGGCGCACACGCATCGCGTCGTCCACGAGGACGAGCTCGACCGCGATCGCCTCGTCCGCGACCTCGCCGATGCCGGCTGGCTCCGCGTGCCCGTCGTCGAAGACCCGGGCACGTTCGCCGTGCGCGGTTCGCTCCTCGACGTGTGGCCGCCGGGTGCACCCGAGCCGGCGCGCATCGAGCTCTACGGCGATCTCGTCGTCTCGATCAAACCGTTCGATCCGACGACGCAGACCACGAAGGCGCTCGAGGCCAAGGCCGACGGCGCGAAGGACAGCACGGCGGAGAAGAGCAAAGAGGCGAGCCTCTCCGAGGTGTGGCTGCCGCCTGCGCGTGATGCGATTCTCGCGAAGGACCTCGTCGACCGAGCGAAGCGGCGCATCGCGAACCTGTCGGACATGATCGACTGGCCGACGACGAAGACGCGCGTCCTCGTCGACGACGTCGCGACCGGACGCGCCTTCTTCGGTGCCGACGGCTTCCTCCCGGCGTATTACGAGGAGCTCGCGTCGATCTGGGATTACGTCCCGGAGGAGACGCGCGTGGTGCTCGCCTCGCCGCCGGAGATCACGCGTGTCGTGCGCGACGAGCTCGAGCGCGTCACGCAGGACTACGCGGCGAAGGCGAACGAGCCGAGCTTCATCGTCGGCGCGCACTACCTCACCGAGGACGAGGCCACGTCGGAGCTCGCGAATCGCCGCGTCGTCGCGCTGCATCCGACCGCGATCGCCGGCGCAGTGGGCGAAGGGCTCGCCGCATTCGAGACGGTGTCGAGCGAGCCCGTTCATCTCGCGGCCTCCGACTGTTCGGACATCACCCGCGCGGTGAAGGCGGCCCGATCGTCGAAAGGAAAGACCAACGCGCTCGCGCCGGTCGCGCGGCGCATCCTCCATTTTCGCGACAGCGGCCTTCGCGTGTTCCTCACCGCGCGCGCGCAGACGCAGGCCGAGCGCCTGTCCGCGCTGCTCCAGCACCAGGGCGTTCGTTGTCGGGTGCGCGGCGCGGCGTTCGACGCTGCGTGGCTGGTGGAGAGTGCCAATCGCGAGCTCGATGCGGAGGTGATCGTAGGTCCGCTCGGACGCGGCGTGGTCCTGCCGGGTGAGGGCTATGCGATCGTCACCGAGGAGGAGATCTTCGGCGGACGCGCGCATCGCGCACGCGAGCGCGGCGACAAGCGCCGCGACGCTGCCCGGCCGTTCGTCGAGGACCTCCGGAGCCTGAACGTCGGAGACTACGTCGTCCACGTCGAGCACGGCATCGGGCGTTACTCGGGCCTCGTGCACCGCGACGTCGGCGGGCTCACAGTCGATCTGCTCGTCGTCGAGTATTCGGGCGGCGACAAGCTGTATCTCCCCGTCTACCGGCTCAACCAGATCCAGAAGTATTCGGGCGGCGAGGCCGGCGAGCCGAAGATCGATCGCCTCGGCGGCGCGACGTTCGCGAAGACGAAGTCGCGCGTCGAGAAGGCCGTACGCCAGATGGCCGACGAGCTCCTCCGGCTCTATGCCGAGCGGCAGGCGCAGCCGGGCGACGCGATCGAGCCCTCGGACGACGACTATCGCGCCTTCGAGGCGACGTTCCCGTTCGACGAGACCGACGATCAGGCGCGCGCAATCGAGGAGGTCAACCGTGACCTCGAGACGCCGCGTCCGATGGACCGCCTCGTCTGCGGTGACGTCGGCTTCGGCAAGACGGAGGTCGCGCTCCGTGCAGCTTTCCGCGTCGCGATGAGCGGAAAGCAGGTCGCGGTCCTCTGCCCGACGACGGTGCTCGCGCAGCAGCACTACCGCACCTTCGAAGCGCGGATGCGCGACTACCCGGTCACGATCAAAGTGCTGTCGCGCTTCCAATCGAAGAAAGAGCAGGACGAGGCTCTCGCGCAGCTGAAGGAGGGCAAGCTCGACGTCATCATCGGGACGCACCGACTGCTCTCGAAGGACATCCACTTCAAGAACCTCGGCCTGCTCGTCGTCGACGAAGAGCAGCGCTTCGGCGTCACGCACAAAGAGCGCATCAAGCAGCTCCGCACGAACGTCGACGTCCTCACGCTCTCGGCGACGCCGATCCCGCGCACGCTCCAGATGGCCGTCACGGGCATCCGCGATCTGTCGCTCATCACGACGCCTCCCGTCGATCGACGCGCCGTCCGCACGTTCGTGACCGCGTTCGACGATCAGGTCTTGAAGGAGGCGATCGGCCGCGAGCTGTCGCGTGGCGGTCAGGTCTTCTACGTCTACAACCGCGTCGAAGGCCTCTACGAGAAGGCGCAGAAGGTCCAGCAGCTCTTCCCGAACGCGCGCATCGCGGTCGCCCACGGCCAGATGGCCGGGCAGAAGCACCACACGCGCGAAGGCGGCGAGACCGCGCTCGAGAAGACGATGCTCGACTTCGTCGAGGGTCGATACGACATCCTCTGCGCGACGGCGATCGTCGAGAGCGGGCTCGACATCCCGCGCGCGAACACGATCGTCATCGATCGTGCCGACCTCTTCGGGCTCGCGCAGCTCTATCAGCTCCGCGGCCGCGTCGGACGCAGCAAGGAGCGCGCGTACTGCTACCTGATCGTGCCGCCGCCGAACACGATGACGGACGATGCCCGGGCGCGCATCGAGGCGCTCGAGCGTCACACGGAGCTCGGTAGCGGCTTCAAGATCGCATCGCTCGACCTCGAGCTCCGCGGCGCGGGCGATCTTCTCGGCGCCGAGCAGTCAGGCAACGTCGCGAGCGTCGGGCTCGATCTGTTCTGCCAGATGCTCGACGAGGCGGTGCACGAGCTGCGCGGTGAGCCGGTCGTCCACGACGTCGACCCGGAGCTTTCGTTCGACGTCACCGCGCTCCTTCCCGAGGACTACGTCGGCGACGTGGGCGTGCGCCTCTCGATCTACAAGCGTCTCGCGAGCGCGATCGACGAAGCCGACGTCGGCCAGATCGCGATCGAGATGGAAGACCGCTTCGGTGCGCCGCCGCCCGAGGCCAAGTGCCTCGTGCGCCTGATGACGCTCAAGTGCGAGCTTCGCCGGATGCGCGTCCTCGGATGCGAGGCGAACGCGAAGAGCGTCACGCTCCACCTCCGCGACGACACGCCGCTCGACGCGCAGAAGATCCTCGCTCTCGTGAAGGCGAAGGGCTCGTCGTGGAAGATCACGCCGGACATGCGCCTCACGCGCCGCTTCGACGGCTCCGATAGCGGCCTCGTGAACGCCGAGCAGATGCTCGTCGAGCTGTCGCGCTGCTGGAAGGACAGCTGAAAGGCGGCGCGCCCTTCGCGGCGGCCTCACCCGCACGCCGTCAGCGTGCGCTACCGCGCGGCTCTTGCACGCTCACTCCCACGTCGACGAGGCCTTCGCCGCAGGCTTCGCGTTCGGAAACGCGAAGCTCGTGGTGAACGTGAACTCACCCGGTTCGGGGGCATTCCGGCCGTAGCCGTTGAAGCCGTAGAAGATCGCGTGCGTCGCGCACGTCCGAAAGCCGCGGCTCGGCTCCGGCACGAGCTTGGTCGCCGAGTTCAGCGGCAGGCCGTCGCGCTCGACGAACACCGTGACCGTGTACGCCTTCGGCGCGTCGGGCTTCCGGAGCAGATCCTGCTCGACGCAGTCTAGGAGCTTCTTCTGTTGTGCCGCGACGACGTTCTTGCCGAACTGCTCGTTCGTGAGCTTCGGAGCGGGGCGAAGCGCCGGTGCGCGAACCGAAGCGGACGCCGACGGAACCGCGCTCGGAGCCACCAAGGGCGTCGTCTCTGCGGATGGGGGAGCGGACGCGGAGACGATCACGGGGGCCTGGGGCGCTGCCGTCGAGACGGGGCGCGGCTTCGGGGCCGCCATCAAGAACGCCGCCATGCCCGACGCCACCATCAAGGTGACCGCGACCCCGATGACGACGGGCGCCTTCCGGCTCGCGTCGACTGCCGGCGGAGGCGGACGCCGATCCTGCGCCGGCCGCTCTCCGACGAGCACGTCCGGGACACCGTCGCCGTCGCGATCCGCGCGAAGGACATCACGTACGGCGGCTGCGAGCGCGGTCGGAGAAACCACCGGTTCGGAATGGACCGCCCCGCAATAGGCGCAGCGGTGCTCCTGTCCTTCGCGTCGCGGGCCGAGAGGGGCTCCGCATCGGGTGCACGATACCTGCGAGCTCAACGATCTCTACCGTATCACGACGCCCACGGGCACTTCTCTCGGTCTCTCGTCAGCGGCGCTCGCGATAGAGCGCATCGCGCCAGGCCAAGAGGTCGGGGTACTCGCCTGCGAGCGTCGGGTTCGTCCACACCTCGCGGGTGGCGGGGCCGAGCGCGATGTACCGTCCGTCCACCGGCAGGACGAACTGCAGCGAGGCGGCCATCGCGATGTCCGCGTAAGACAGATCGTCGCCGATCAAGTAGCGGCGACCGCCCGAGAGCGCGCTGCGGAGGGCATCGAGCGCCTTCCGGCTCTCGCCTTCGTGGCGTCCGTTCTCGTCCGAACGGACCTGGTACTTCCGCCTGAGGAAGCTCACGCCCATCGACGCCATCCCTCGGAGCGCAGGACGGAGGCTGGCGGGAATGAATGGAGGAAGCTGCTCGCCCAGCGCCTCCGGGCTCCCGAGCATGCGCGTCAGGAGCATCGCTCGACCCGACGTCATCACTGCGTCGCTGCGCTCGTTCCACGAGGTGATCGCGTCTTCGTGCTCGGATGGGAAGAGCGGAGCAGCCTGACCTCCACGCTCGGCGCGGCGCGCGATGTCCAACGAGCCCATGATCACGTCCGCACCGTCGACGAGCAGCGGCACCGTCACGTGTCCGAACGGACGCCGTGCGGCAAGCCTCAGCGCCGGCTCGCCGAGCATCGGGACATGCTCGATGGATTGGTACGGCACCTGATGGTGGTCGAGCGCCCAGCGTGCCTTTTCGCACCAAGGCGCGAAGCTCTCTGCGTAGAGACGGATCATCGGGGCCCTGCTCCGTGCGCGCCGGTTTCGCGCGCTCTCGAAGGTGTTCGCTCAGTAGACACTTCTACGTCAGGATCCCCTCGACGTCGAAGTCATCGCCGGCAGATCCGCCGGAGCGTCGAAGTCACCGAGCACGGTCGCGTCGGCGACCTCGACGCGGGCGCGGCGTGGACCGAGCTCCTCGAGCACGTCGCGGAGCGACGGGATCTGTCCGTTCGGCGAGCGCTCTGCGGCTTGCAACATCGGTGCGAAGACCTCCGGCCGAATGAGGACCGGATGACCACCTCGACCTCCGTACGTCGGCGTGACGGCGAGCAGCGGGGGGACGAGCGCCGCGTGGAGCGTTCTCGCGACGGCGACCGACGGTGGCATCATGTCGACGGGCGAGATCAGGATCCGCGACGCGGAGATCGCCGCCACCGAAGAGCCAAGCGCACGTACTCCGGCGACGAGCGACTCCGCCTGCGAGCTCGTCCGAGCCGCGACGAGGCGCAGGCCGGAGAAACACTCCAGCCGGGGACCGATCGCGCACGCGATCTCCGGACGAAGGACGATGACGATCGGCGCGCAACCCATCTCGACGAGCCGCGTGACGTGATGCTCCGCGAGCGTCATGCCGTCGACGTCGAGGAGCGCCTTCGCGATGCCCATGCGCCGCCCGTGGCCGGCGGCGAGGACGATCGCGGCGGTGCTCCCGTCGAAGCCGTGCACGCTAGACCGGGAGCGATCGGACGATCGGCAAGTCGCGGACGCGTGTGCCCGTGAGCGCGAAGATCGCGTTCGCGAGCGCAGGGGCGACCGGAGGCACGCCCGGCTCACCCACGCCAGCGGGCGGCGCCGAGCTCTTGACGATCTCGACGTGGATCGCGCGCGGCGCTTCTTTGATGCGCATCAGGCGATAGGAGCGGAAGTTGTCCTGCACCGTCGCGCCGTTCTTCATCGTGGCCTCGCCATAGAGCGCCTGGCTGAGCCCGAAGATGACGGCGCCTTCGAACTGCGAGCGCACGCGCTCGAGGTTCACGATTGTGCCGGGGTCCGCGCAGATCCATGCCTCGTCCACGTGGATGCGAGCGTCGGGAAGGCGCACCACCGAGACGACCACGGCGACGTACGCAAGGAAGCTCCGGTGCACGGCGATCCCGAGCGAACGCCCATTTTTCCTTCGATCGCGCCAGCCGGACATCTCGGCGACGCGCTCGAGGACGGCGCGATGGCGTGCCGTGTCGATCGGATGCTCGTCGAGCGACTGCCCGTAGTTCGGCAGCTTCTCGACGCCGAGCTCCGCGGTCGTGACGAAGCGCGGTGGGCCAAGCAACTCGAGCCGCATGTCGAGCGGATCGATGGCGAGCGCGTGCGCGATCTCGTCGACGAAGCTCTGACCGGCGAACGCGTGATAGATGTTCGCGACGGAGCGTAGCCAGCCGATCCGTGTGTGCGCCCGCGCCTCGGCGTTCTCCGCGCGCACGTTCGGGATCGCGAGCGGAACATCGAGCACGCCCTGCTGCATCTCACCGATGCCTGCGGACGTCGCATCGGTGAACGTCGATCCGATCGGCGGGAACGCTGTGCGGTGGCGCCACGCGACGACCTTCCCACCGTCGTCGATGCCGGCGACGAGCTCCTGGGCGCTGACCGAATGATAGTAGTCGTGCCGTACGTCGTCCTCGCGCGTCCACTGCAAGCGGACGGGCACGCCCTTCATCTCACGCGCGAGGAGCGCGGCCTCGACGACGTAATCGGGCTTCGATTTCCGGCCGAAGCCGCCGCCGAGAAGAGTGACGTGCACGGTGACGTCGTTCGGATCGAGGCCGAGCGCCGACGCCACCTCCTTCTGCGCAGCCTGCGGGTTTTGCGTCGACGCCCAGATCTCGCACTTGTTCCCGTCGATCTTCGCCACCGCGCAGGGCGGCTCCATCGGGACGTGGGCGAGGTGAGGTGCGTAATACGTCGCGGTCACGCGCCGCTTCGAGCTCTCGAGCGCGCGTTCGACGTCGCCGCGATTGCGCCAGACCTTTCCCGGTGAGCCGAGGGCGCGAATGAGATCGCCGCGGTACGCGGCCGAGTCGTAGCCGCCGTTGTCTCCGGCTTCCCACGTCACGTCGAGCGCAGCGCGTCCGCGTAGCGCGGCCCAGGTGCTGTCGGCGACGATCGCGATGCCGCCGATCGGACGGAAGCCGAACGGCCGCTTCGCCGGGGCGAGCTCGATGACGCGCTTCACGCCGGGGATCGCGAGCGCCTTCTTCGGATCGTGCGACGTCGCTTTTCCGCCCGGAACGGGCGAACGCGCGACGACGGCGGTGAGCATGCCGGGGAGCTTCACGTCCGCTCCGAACACGGCGCGTCCGGTGACGATGTCCGGCGCGTCGAGGAGCGGGAGCTCCTTGCCGACGTGCTTCAGGCGCGACGCGGGGCGGAGGACGATCGTCTTCGGATCTGGGAGCGGGAGCTTCGCTGCGTCGTTCGAGAGCTCGCCGAACCGGAACGAGCGGCCCGTCGGCTCGTGGAACACCGCGCCGTCGCGGGCGTCGCACGTGCTCTCGGGCACACGCCAGCGCTTCGCCGCGGCCGTGACGAGCATCGTGCGGGCGACTGCGCCGACGCGGCGAAGCTCGTCGTAGAACCCGCGAACGCTATGCGAGCCGTCGGTGTTCTGATCGCCGTAGGCGGCGCTGCCGTCGGCCTGCACGACCTTCACGCGTGCCATGTCTGCGCCGAGCTCGTCGGCGACGAGGACGGGCAGGGAGCTCCGCACGCCCTGACCCATCTCGGACCTCGCACACACGATCGCGACGACGTCGTCGGGAGTGACCTGGACGAAGAGGTTCGGTCGGAATCCGGTTCCCGCCGATGCAGCCTCGCTCTTCGCGGTCGCGTCGATCGGCGCCGGCTTGTGTGGCTCGTCGGCACGCGCGTCTTTCGAGAACCCGAGCGCGAGCCCGGCCGCAGCGAGCCCGAGCCCGGTCAGGAACGATCGGCGAACGAGAAGGACGCTCCCGGTCGACTTGGGCTCCGAGCGCACGTGGGGCCCTTTGCGCTCGCGATGGCTCGCGTCGTTCATTCGCCACCTGCCGCCTTCTGCACGGCCGCACGAATGCGCAAGTACGTGCCGCATCGGCAGAGATTGCCGGAGAGCGATTCGTCGATCTCCGCAGCCGAAGGCTTCGGCTTCTTCGCGAGGAGCGCCGCCGCCGTCATGATCTGACCCGATTGGCAGAAGCCGCACTGCGGGACGCCGAGCTCGATCCACGCTCGCTGCAGCGGATGTGAGCCATCCGCGGAGAGCCCCTCGATCGTGGTGATGCTCTTGCCCTCTGCTCGCCGGATCGGCGTTACGCACGAGCGCACCACTTCGCCGTCGAGATGCACGACGCAAGCGCCGCAGAGTGCCTGCCCGCAGCCGTACTTCGTCCCGGTGAGCCCGAGGACGTCGCGTATCGCCCAGAGGATCGGCATCTCGGGATCGACGTCGAGCACGTGCTCCTGACCGTTCACGCGAAGCCGGATGCTCATCGATGGATCTCCTCGGGCGGGCAGACCGCGCCGTCCTTCACCCATGCGGCCATCAGCGCGCCGAACGTCGCTTGAGAGCCGGGCGCGGGCTCGCGGCCGTGACCGGGCGCCCAGCCCCAGGCGACGAGCTCGTCATGCGCAGAGTGCTCGACGATGTCCGCGAGGCTCTTGCCGCCGTTGCGCGACGGATCCTTGAGCTGCTCGCAGAGGGCGTGCTGCGAGCGACCTTCCCACGCCATCGATCGCGGGGCGAGATGCCATCCGGGAGCGCCGGGTACCCGCGCGAGCTCGAGGTTCCGATCCTGATGGCACGATGCGCACTCGAGGCCCGGAGCACCCTTGTCGTTCGCGCCTCGGACGATGGGCGGATCGTGGATGAGCCCGCGATCACCCTGGAGCGGCGAGTCGCCTGCCGGATGGCAGTTGCGACAGCGCGGGTGCAGCATCACGCGTGAAGCTTCCGTGAAGAGCGCCAGCGATCGCTCCTTCGCGTCGGGTATTGCGGCGAAGTCGGACGGCGTCCGGAGCGTGCCAGGCGCGCTGGGCGGCGGCGCCGGCGGACGCGACGGAGGCGATGCTCCCCCGCAGCCGAGCACGAGGATCGCGAAAAGCCACGGCATGGTCCGCGCTCCCGTCGTCCGGGGCGGAAGCGCCGCTCTGGTAGAGGTCGGGTGTTCTCCCGAGCGGTTCATGCCCGCACGTTAAGGAACGCGCGCGGATCTGTCCAATCGAGCCTGCGGCTTTTCGCGTGCTGTCGATGCACGCTCGCGATCACGTCGAGGTGCTCGACGGCGCGGCGCTCTCGGGGACGTCGCTTGCGGGGGCGTCGATCTCGATCGGTCGATTCGTGAATCGCGCATTGCCGAGCCCGGTGCCGATCGTGAGCACGCCCCACGACTCGACGTCGCGCATGAACGGCGCCTCGCTCAGGCCCTGCACGACGGCGTCGTTGTGGATGACCACGTGCGTCTCGTGTCTGCCGATTCGCGGGATGGCGCTCCGGATGCGATCGGCGAGGTTGAATCGGCTGCTCTCCCAGTTTCCCGGAAGGTTCTGACCACCGCGCTCGATCGAACCGTCATGAGCGATCACGCCCGGGCAAGCGATGCCGATCAGCGGAGCGAGCGTGAGCTCCTTCTTCGCGGCCGACTTGATGAGGCCCTGGAGGATCTCGACGAGACGAGCGACGGCGTCCTCGCGCTTCGGGCGAGGCTCCTCGTTGGCGTGGCGCCAGATCTCCGAGCAAGCGACCTTGCACGCGGAGAGGTCCTTTCGTTCCGAGAGCCGTAGCTCGACGAGCCCGGCGCGGATGTTCGATCCACCGATGTCGACCGCGATCATCGCGTCGCTGCCGCCGAACACCCAAGAGGGTGCAAGATGCACGCATCCGATCAGCCCGGCCTCGTCGGGGTGGTGGCGGATCGGCACGAGGTCGACCGCGTGCCCCGCGGCCTTGACGAGTACCGCAGCGCGGCCGATGGCGACCTCTCCGACGCGGCTCTCGCGGAGGCCACCGCCGATGACGATCCGCTGCGTCCCGCGCCATCGCCGGAGCCCGAGAAAGCGCGCCGTGACGGACGCGAGCTCCATCGAGAAGCTCTCGATCGCGGTGTGGACCAGGCCGGCCGCGAGCGGGTCGCCCTCGCGAAGCACGCGGTCGAGCTTCTTCTTCGGGATTTCCTCCGTCGGCCGTTCACCGAGCGGGTCTTCCTCTCCGAGCTCGCGCATCCGCTCGCGCCATTCATCGAGGATCGCCCGGAACGCGCGGTTGCTCGCGCGGTCACCGACGAAGCCCTCGTCGTCGCGAAGCTCTTCGTTGTAGGAGTCGACCTCGACTAGAGGGAGCCGCGTGGCACCGCTGCTCAGGAGCGGGGGATCGCGACGTGCATCTTCGGGCATCACGATGCCTGTAGCTCGAACCGTACCGAGCGCGGGCTGACCGCGATTCTCCGCAGCGGCGTCGGCAGGGCGCCGCGCCCGGATGCCTCACACTCGGCGAGCGTGAGGCAATCTGCCCATGCGGTGAGGGAGGACGATCAGGGAGTGCCGCCGGCGTTCCGGCACTGCTGCTCGAGCGCTTTGACGACCACGGCGGGTCGTCCACCCGCCTTGGCTTCACGCGCTTTCGAACACACCTCCGGCTCCTGGTGAGGCGTCGGCGCGGGCGGCTTCGGCGTCGGGGTCGGCGTCGGCACCGGAGGCGGAGTCGGCGTCGGCGCCGGAGTCGGCGTCGGCGCGGGGGTCGGCGTCGGCGTCGGCGCGGGAGTCGGCGTCGGCGTGGGGGTCGGGGTAGGCGTCGGGGCCGGAGCCGGGTTCGGGTTCGGCTTCGGCGCGGGGCTCGGCGTCGGATTGTTGTTCGGCAGCGGCGTCGCCGGGCCGTTGTTCGGCAGCGTCGGTGCGCTCGTCGGTGAAGTCGCGGTCGACGTATCCGTCGGCGTGGACGTCGCGGCCGTCGTCGGCTCGGTCGAGGTGCCGAAGTCCGGCGGAGGCACGACCGTAGACGAGCTCTTGAACATGCCTGAGCCCGCGAGGAGCGCGACGATGCTGAGCACGCCGACGACGCCCGCGATGCCGAGGATGAGCCCCTTGTTCGAACCGCTGCGCTCCGTCTCGTGAGGCGGAGCGTGCGGTACCGCCGGCGGTGGCGCGCCGTACGCGACCGGAGCGGCCTGCGCCGCCATCGGCGCTGCCATCGGCGGAGCCATCGCCGTTCCTCCGGGCGGAGCACCGTACGCGTTCGGACCCCCGAACCCGCCCGCAGGCGCGCCCCCGCTCATCCCGAAGTCGAGCGGCTCGCCCATCTGCGTCTTGCCGCGCAGGTTCGCGCCCGCATCGGCAGCGCCTGCGGCCGCCATCGGGACGCGCGTCGCGGCCCTCTGCGCGACCTCCGCGGGGCTCGGACCCGCCTGGCCCGTGAAGCGTTCCACGAACTCGGTCACGGTCGCGTAGCGCTGGTCGGGGTTCTTCGCGAGCGCGCGCATGATCGCGCTCCGCATCGACTCCGGCAGGGCCGCTCCGTTCGGCGCAGCCTCGATCGGCTTCGGCGCGGCCGTCATGTGCAAGGTCGCCCACTCGAACGCGGACGTCGCCGCGAACGGCAACGTTCCGGTGAGCATCTCGTACGCCATCACCGCGAGCGAGTAGACGTCGCTGCGCGCATCGAGCGGCTGCCCGGTGAACTGCTCCGGGCTCATGTACGGCGGCGTGCCGAGCACCATGCCCTGCTGCGTGAGCTTCGCCTCGTTCCGATCTTCCTCGCCGCTCCGCTTCGCGATGCCGAAGTCGAGGACCTTCGCGAAATCCTTCTGCCCGGCGCGCTCCGTGAGGATGACGTTGTCGGGCTTCAGATCGCGGTGGATGATCCCCTTCGAATGCGCCTCGGCGAGCGAGCCGCCGATCTGAGTGATGATCTTCTCGACCCGCGTCGGAGCGAGCGGTCCGTCCTTGTCGAGGACGTCCGAGATGCTCCGGCCCTGCACGAGCTCCATGACGATGAACAGATGTCCGTCGTCCATCGTGCCGAAGTCGAAGACCTGCACGGTGTTCGGGTGCTCGAGCGACGCGAGCGTCCCGACCTCGCGCTGGAAGCGGGCGCGGATCTTCTCGTCGCGCGACAGATGCGAATGCAGCGTCTTGATCGCGACCTTGCGCACGTTCGCGCCGAGCATCTGCTCGCCGACGTAGACGGCGCCCATGCCGCCCTCGCCGAGCAGCTGCACGATCTTGTACTTGCCGTGGATGACCCTGCCGATCAGCGGATCCGGCGGAGCTTCACGCGGCAACGGCGCACCGCAGGCGCCGCAGAACGGCGGCGATCCCTGGACGTTCTGGTGACACGACGGACACTGCATCGCAGAGCGGGCTAGCCTACCAAAACTTGGACGTGCAGTCGGGCATGTCGATCCATGCGCCGCCATCGTGCGCAAGGTGCGCGCGTCGAGCCCAGCCTGAGCGCGCGAATGTCAACCGCTGAGTTGCTGGCGCGCGGCTGTCGCCATGAGCGGATCACGAAGCGGTCTAGAAGACCGCGTTCCAGGCGAGTCCGCTCGGAGCGCTCCGCGCTGGACGCGCTCGACGAGCGCCATCCAGAGCGGACATCGGCATCACGGCGTTCCGCCGGCATTCCGGCACTGCGTCTCGTACGCCTTGAGCACGGGGCCCGATCGACCAGCGGCCTTCGCCTCATGGTACTTCTTGCACTCGGGCGGCTCGGCCTTCGGCTGCGGCGTCGGCACCGAAGCCGGCGTCGGCGTCGAGGGCTTCGGCGTCGGCACCGTCGCCGGCGACTTCGGGGCGGTGTTGCCGCCGCCGCCGTTCGCGACGGGAGCTGCGGGCGTGTTCGGCGTATCGAGCGGCGTTGCGGACGTCACGGTCGGCGTCGGCTCGTCGACGTTCGCCATCGACGATGCGGCCGGCGCGGTCGCGGAGCCGCCTAGATCGAGCGATGTGGTCGTCGCGGTCGGCTTCTTGCCGCCCATCCCGACCGCGATGCCCGCGCCGACGAAGAGAAGGACGGCGAGCGCGCCGAGGCCCATGACGAGCGGCGGTACGCCGCCCTTCTTCGCCGTCGTTGCTCCGTGCGCGGGGCCGGCGGGAACGACCGCGGGCGCACCGCTGGGCGGCGCGCCGAATGCCGGACCGCCTCCCATCACGGGCGCGCCGAGCTCCGTCTTCGCCCGTGCCAACGCACCTCCGCCGGCAGGCTGCGCCGGGCCCATCATCGTTCCGCCGGCGGCGCTCGCGTTCGGGCCGGTCGTCGGGACGGAGACCGGCGCCACCGTGCCGCCGGAGAACGCGTCGAAGAACTCGCGCACGGACGAGAAGCGCTCGTCCTTGTTCTTCGCGAGCGCCCGCGTGATGGCGCTCCGCATCGACTCCGGCACGTGGGGGCCGAGCGGCTGCCGCTCGAGCGGGGTCGGCGGCTCCGTCATGTGCTTCGATGCCCACTCCCACGCGGTGTTCGCTTCCCAGGGAAGGCGTCCGGTGAGCATCTCGTACGCCATGACGCCGAGCGCATAGATGTCGGAACGAACGTCGATCGGCTGACCCGTGAACTGCTCCGGGCTCATGTACGGCGGCGTCCCGAGCACCATGCCCTGCTGCGTCAGCTTGGCCTCGTTCGGATCGTGCTCGGTCGATCGCTTCGCGATACCGAAGTCGAGCACCTCGACCCAGTCCTTCTGCCCCGCGCGCTCGGCGAGCACGACGTTGTCCGGCTTCAGGTCGCGATGGACGATCCCGTGCGAGTGCGCCTCTTCGAGCGAGCCGACGACCTGACGCAGGATGTTCAGCACGCGATCGGGCGGCATCGGGCCGTCCTTCTCGAGGACGTCCGCGACGCTGCGGCCCTGCACGAACTCCATGACGATGAAGAGCGTGCCGTCCTCGGTCTCGCCGAAGTCGAAGACCTGGATCGTGTTCGGGTGCTCGAGGGCGGCGACGGTCCCGACCTCGCGCTTGAAGCGGGCCTTGATCGACTCGTCGTGAGAAAGGTGCTTGTGGAGCGTCTTGACCGCGACCTTGCGGACCGTGGTGCCGAGCGTCTGCTCGCCCTGGTAGACGCAGCCCATTCCGCCTTCGCCGAGCAGGCGCACGACCTTGTACTTGCCTGCGATCGTCTGTCCGACGAGTGGGTGCTCGCTGTGGGTGTCGGGCGCCTGAGTCATCGGGAGAAGGGTCGCACAACTCGAGGTGTTTGCCGAGGATGCCGATGAATGGGAACGACGCTCGTGCGGGCGGGCTTGGACGGCCGAGGACATGGGGACGCCTGTTCCTACGCGGCTGGCGGCGTTCCGATCTGGGCTGTTACGGAAGAGGTCGAGCGATCAATCCGTGCCGGCGTCACGTGCGGCAGTCGGCGGCGGCGCCGGATCGGAGAAGATGCCTTCCTTCGGCGGCCAGGGGAGCGGCCAGCGTCGGTCGGTCGCCCGGTCCCACAGCTCGAGGCGCGTTCCGCGCTTCGTCGCCGGGAACAAGACGCCGATGCGCGTCTTGAGCCCGGGCTCGAACCGCGGCGGTGTCTTCCAGCCGGCGTCCGGTGCCTCGGTGCCTCCGAGCATCGGGAAGTTGAATCGAACGCGCTCGATGAGCGTCGGTCCCTCGTAGAGCTCGAGCGCAAAGCGCCCCATCACGCGCGGGGTCGGATGCGGCGCGCCCATGTCCGTCTTCTGGACCTTCACGAGGTAGACCTCGTTCTGGGCCCAGCGAAGGACGAAGACCCACTGCTCTCTTTCAGAGAGCGCCGGCGGATCCGGCGGGATCTTCGCGCTCGCATCGCCCGCCTTCGCATCGGGACGCGCGCCCGCGTCGCCGACGTCGGCCGCGGCGCCGCTCACGCCCATCGCTGCGAGCGTGCCCGCCGCGAGCAGGGCGCCTGCGAGGACGGCGAAGCTCCTTCGTGAGCGGATGCGTGCCATCGAGATCGCTCCTATTCCACGCAGGCGCCGCCGGACGCAAGCGTCGGCGCATCGATGGCTCGTTCCCAGCCGACGGCGTCGCCGCCGAGCGCGGTCCACAGCTCCGCGAGCTCCGCTGGAATCGGCGCCCTCGCCTCGATCGGGCCACGTGCGCCGGGGACGATCACGCGCGCTGCGTGGAGCGCGATCCGTGAAGGGGCCAGGATGCGGCCGCTCGGAAGGACGATGCGCGCGGGACCTCCGTAGTCGCGGTCGCCGAGCAGCGGCGCGCCCGCGTCGCTCGCGTGGATTCGGATCTGGTGCGTCCGACCGGTGATCGGATCGACCGCGAGCATCGCTACGGCGAGCTGACCCGCGCGTGTTTCGTCGATCTTGCGCCAGCGCGTCGTCGCTTCCTTCGCATCCGGCCCGCGCGCGGCACGAAGCCGCGGATCGCGCGCACGGCCGATCGGCGCGTCCCAGGTCCCTTGCTCGTCGAGCGGACGCGCCATCGCGGCGAGTGCGACGTACCGACGCTGATACGTTCCGGCGGCGCGGGCCGCGCGGAGGCGCTCCTCGGCGGCGGCGTCGAGGGCGAAGATCACGACGCCGCTCACGTCGCGGTCGAGGCGTGAGGTCACGCGGAGCTCGAGCGGGTTCTTCGCGCCGATCTGCTTCGCGACGACGGCGACGAGCGAGTGCGAAGCGCCGGTCTGGTCAGGGACCGTCGGCAGACCGGCGGGCTTCGCGCATGCGACGAGCCCGCTCTCGTGGAAGAGGATCGGGATTTTCGGCGCGATCGTCGTCGTGCTCGGGGCGCGCGCCGCGCCGATGCGCACGGCATCGCCGATCGTCACGGGCTGCTCGGGGCGCGTCGCGCGCTTCTTCCCGACGAACACACGTCCGTCGGAGATCGCGGCCGGCGTCTCGCCCGCGCGGGTCACGATGTCCCCGACGGTTTTTCCGTCACCCTCCCGGACGACCCAGATCTTCTCGCGCGGACGGGCAGGCACGTTCGGGGCGCTTCAGTGCGAGAGCTTCTCGACGATGCCGGAGTCACCGTCGAGGCGGATGCGATCGCCCGTCTTGAGCGCGCGCGTGACTCCGTCGACGTTGACGACGCTCGGCACGGCGAGCTCACGAGCGACCACCGCCGCGTGGCTGAGTGGACCGCCGAGCTCGGTGACGACACCGGCGGCGATGCAGAAAAGCGGGGTCCAACCGACGTCCGTCGTGTGCACGACGAGGATTTCGCCGGGAAGGAGCTCGCTCATCTGCGAGGCGGAGAGGAGCACACGCGCGAGGCCTTCGACGACTCCGGAGCTCGCTGCGGTGCCGCGAAGCACTGCCCCGCCCGACGGCGGGAGCTGCACCGGAGGCGGCGCGCCGATGAACGTGCGCGGCGGATCCGGCCGGGCCTGATCACGCGCGAGCTCCGCGCGCCGAGCGCGTACGAGCGGCGCGAGATCCGTGCGGGATGCACGCAATGCCTGCACGACCTCGTCGACCGTCAGGAAGAAAACGGTGTGGATCGTCGCGAGCGAGGACGTCCCGCGCTTCAAGGCGGACCAGTCCTGCGCGAGCTCGGGCACGAGCCTGAGCAGGCGCCGATCGGCATCGAGCGCGACGTCGCGGATCATTCCGAGCACGCGCGTCACCCAGGTGCGCATCCGCTCGCGGAGACGCGCAGCCTTCTGCGCGCGCGCGACCAGATGGCGGACGGCCGTCTGCTCGGCGAAGTTGAGCCGCCGGAAGAGGCGCTGCATCTCGGCATCCGCGGCGGCCTTCGCGCGCTCGAGCTGGGGCTCGATGTCCCTCGCATCGGCGCGGAGCGCGACGCGGATCATCGCGAGCACCGGACGCGGATCTTCCTTCCAGCGCGGCGTCGAGATCTCGGCTTCGCGGACGGCGCGGTCGCCGTACAGATCGAGGAAGCTCGCGAGCGCACGCTTGGCCGGCCCTTCCGGGAGCGCATCCATCGTAGCGCCTTCCTGCTCGAGCACGGTGCGCGCCTCGGGATCGCGGCGCGCGAGGTTCACGATCCGCATGACGCCGATCGCCGGCCTCGCGCTCTCGAGATCGCGGATGCCGCTCGTCAGATCGTGCGCCAGGCGCTCGGCATCTGCACCGTGGG
This sequence comes from Pseudomonadota bacterium, assembly GCA_023402175.1. Taxonomy (GTDB): domain Bacteria; phylum Myxococcota_A; class Polyangia; order Polyangiales; family Polyangiaceae; genus Labilithrix. The sequence goes on from JAEXCN010000212.1 coordinate 17,192, forward strand.
TCTTCGCGACGCGCGAGAGCACGCCCTTCAAGAGGATGTGCGAGCCGAGCGCGCTCGAGGCGCACGTCAGCATGACATCGCCCGTGCGTTCGAGCAGCGCCTGCACGTCGCGGAACTTCCGGCCGACGCCTTCGTCGGGGAGGATCGCGAGGTCGAGCGCGTTGTGATCGCGCAGCGCGCGCTCGGCCTCCTCTTCGTAGCGCGAGACGTGCTCGTCGAGGCGGAGCTGCTCCTTCAGGAGGCGCGTCGTCGTGAGCGGCAGCTTCGCGTAGAAGCTCGTGCGCGAGACCTCGCCCACCTGCATCGCGAGCTCTTCGCCGCCGGAGCCGCCGCCCAGATCGACGAGCGTGCGCGGATCGAGCCAGGGGACCTGGGCCGCGATGCGCATGAACTCGGAGAGGTTCAGATAGAACCGGCCGTGGACATTGCCGACGAGGACGGCGCTCTTCGGCACCGTGCATCCGAGCGTGCCGAAGGCCTTGCGGAATCCCGACTCGCTGTACGCGCCGGCGACCGACCACGTGAACGGCGTGGCGACGCCAGGGAGCGCCTCGCCGACGTTGACGTTGCTCCAGACCGTGTTCGCATCGCCCCCTTCGGGGAAGCCGAGTCCGGTGACGTGGCGCGCCTGCACGACCCAGACGCGATCGCCTTCGCACGCGAACTCGACGTCCCACGGCACGTCCTCGAGCTCCTCGAGGCGATTCGCGATGTCCGCGAGCGCTGCGACGTGGGCGGGCGAGAGCGCAGGCTCGTCCGGCTTTTCGACGGCGACCTCCTCGAGCCCCGAGGCTCCGACGACGGTCGCCCGCGCTTTGCGCGCGATCGTCTGCTCGATCACGCTTCCATCGGCGCCGATGCGGAGCATGTCCGGCGTCGTGACGCCGTCGACGACGGGGGACCCGAGCCCGGCACCTGCGTTGACGATGCGCTCGTCCGCGGCGGTCTTGCCCTTGCGCGTGAACATCACGCCAGCCGCCTCCGCACGCACCATCGGCTGGATGACGACGCCCATGGCGACGTCGCGAACGCCGCGCGTCGCGAGGTAGCCGAGCGCCCGACCGGATGCGATCGACGCCCAGACGGCACGCACGGCGCGCGCGAGCTCATCGGCTCCGCGGACGCCGAGCACGGTCTCGGCGAGCCCTGCCATCGAGACGAGCGCTCCGTCCTCGCACGTCGCGCTCGAGCGCACCGCGAAGCCCCAAGGCGCTCTTCCCTCGTTCGCACGCCAGAGCGCCGCGAGCTCTTCCTCGAGCCCGGCGGGCAACGGGACGTGGAGGATCTCCTCGCGTGCATCGGCCGCCCGCGCGTAGACGGCACGCCCCGACGCCGCGCGGAGGAGCGAGCGCGGCTCGCACGCGGGCGACAGCTGCCGGATCGCGGTGGAGAACGCCTTCTGCGAGAGCACCCACGTGGGCGGCACGAGAAAGCCGTTCCTGCTGAGCCAAACGAGACGCGCCGCTTTTCCGCCGACGTTCTTGCGTTCGGCGAGCTTCTCGTCACGGACGAGGTCGTCGAGCGAGAGCAGCCATCCGCTGGTCTTCGCCCGGCGCACCGATTTCGGAAGGGCTGCCTCCGTCATGACGCGCGCCATCGTAGCAAGGGTCGCCGGCCCTTGGCGCGGGACGACGCGTGCCGGTCGCTACTGCGGCCCGAGCGGTCAGCGGCTCGGCTCGGGCGGCCTTTCCAGCTTCGGATCGGCGCAGCAGCGGAAGCCCGTCTGGTAGAACGGAAACGTCTCTCCGTGCGCCGTCGTCATCGGGCGGCAGCGCGCGCGGACGGGACCCCAGTAGCCGCCCTTGCTCGCGCTCCTGTAGGGCTTGCCGCTCTCGTTGACGACCCACTCGTCGACGTTGCCGGTCATGTCGAAGACGCCGTATGGGCTCGTGCATCGCGATCGCGCTCCGCTGACCTCTCCTTGCCAGAGCCGTGCGACCTCGGCCGCGCTCGTCTTCGGATCAGCGATGGCCTTCTCGTTGACCTGCGGCAGCGTCTTGTCGATGTTGCAGGCCTTCGCGTCGCGCCTCCGGCCGTACGGGTAGGGCAGGCGGTGCTTTCCCTCGCACGCAAGCGTCCACTCGCTGTCACCGCAGAGGCGCTTGCCTGCCGCGCGGCACATCTCCTGCGCCTCCGTCCACGTCTTCATCACGACGGGACGTTCGCCCTCCTTGTTCGGCCACTCGTAGCGGTCGACGCAGAAGTGCTTCTTCACCGTCGCGGTCTTGCACGCGCTGCTCGGCGCGAAGAGCGCGCACCGTTCGACGCCGTGCTCCGGGCTGAGCCACCGGAGGCAGCGCTGCGCGAGCTCCGGACAGTAATTGCCCGCCACCTCCACCATGTCGGCCGGGCAGGGGCCGGTTTGCACCGATGTCTCGGCGTCGACGTCGATCGATGCGTCCGCTGCACCGATTCCTGCGGAGCCATCGGCTTCGTCATCGAGCGCATTTGCCCGCCGTGCGAGGGCCTCGGTCTCGAGCGGCGCGGCGACCACGAAGACGACGAGGGCCGTCGCGCCGAGACCGGAGACGATGCGCGCGCGCGTCACCCGTCAAGGTTCGCCGGCCGAGCGCCCCGGCGCAAGTCACCGGCCGCTCGTACCCGAGCGCTCCTCTCGACGCGCTCGGGTACGAGCCTCCTCTCGACGCGCTCGAGTACGAGCCTCCTCTCGACGCGCTCGAGTACGAGCGCTTTCGCCGCACGGCCGTGCGGGCATATGCTGCGCTCATGATGCATGCTCCGCCGAAGAAGAAGATGCCGTGGTGGGCGGTCCTCCTCATCATCTTCGGTGTGTTCGCGCTCATCGGCCTCGTCGTCATCGGCGGGATCGTCTGGTGGGTCGCCTCCAACAAGGACCGCATCGTCGCCGACAGCAAGGAGACGGTCTCGCAGGCACAGGAATACGCCGCGACGCACGATCAGAATGCGTGCGTCGAGGAGGGCCTGCGCAAGATCGAGAAGTGCGGAGGCCTCATGTGCGAGGTGAACGCGCAGAACTTCACGTTGATGTGCATCCAGCACGCGGAGACGACCCCCGGCTTCTGCGAGGGCGTCCCCGCGCCGAGCGAGATCATGAAGACGAGCAGCTGGGTCACCGACGAGTGCCGGCGTCGCGGCAAGAAGGGCACCGACCAACGCTGCACCCGCATGCTCCAGGCCGTCCCGCAGGTCTGTCAGCACCGCGCCCAGCCGTGAGACGTTCTCGTAGACGTTGACGTTGACGTTCTCGTGGACATTGACGTGGACGGCAACGTGGACGTGCGACGAACAACATTGACGAGGGAAACCATCCGCTCGAGGAGAACCTGAGCGGGCACGACTTGCGGCGTGAGTCCGGCGCTGGACCCGGCCGTGAGCTCGCAGGACATTTGCCGTCAGGGCGCCGGTCGCGAGACACATCCGGATCGGCGGCTAACAAGTGCAGTGCATGCTAGCGGACTGGCTCACGACCGCTCATGCCGCTTCAGACATCCGATCCGTCGACCGAGCTCGCGGCGCACTTCGTCAAAGGACGACGTCCACGTCCACGTTGCCGTCCACGTCAATGTCCACGTCCACGTCCACGTCTACGTCCTCGCGAGGACGCGGTCGTGCCAGAGGAGCATTTCGATCGCGCCGGGGCCGCGGTTGAACGGGTAGTCGTGGACGCCCGGGACTTCGTCGAACTGGTGCGTGAGCCCGGCGGCCTGCCACGCCTTCGACGTGCTCCTGAGCGCGTTGCGGAAGTAGTCCTTGTCGCTCGTGAGGAGCCGTAGCTCGACGTTCTTGTTCTTCGCCCGCGCCGACCGCGCGAGCTCGGTGAAGTCCGGCACCTGATCTTCGCCGACCGCAGCCTGGAGCGAGCCCACCGCGCCGAACGCATCGGCGTTGCCGAGGCCGATCCGCAGCGCGAGCGCGCCGCCGAGCGAGACGCCGTCGATCCCGATCGACGCCGGCGTCCCGAGGACCGGAAGCTCCTTCTTCGCGCGAGGGAGCACCGTCTTCATGAAGTACGTCTCGTACTCGCGGATCTGGCTCGGCTTGCGGAGGTCGACGTCCGGCGAATACGGGCACACGATGACGAGCCCGGCGAAGGGACGCTTTGCGAGCGCTTCGTTGTGGGCGACGAGCCGCTTGGCGTCGACCATCCCTTCGAAGTCCGTCGTCGTGAGCGGCGGCGCGCACACGCGCTCGATCGCGCGGAGAAGCGCGTAGTCCTTCGGCCATCCCATCACGCCGAGCGCGGGCCCCTTGTTCGCCTCGCCGCGTCCGTGCAACGCGAACAGCATCGGCAGCTTCTCGTCGGACCTCGTCCATGCAGGCACGATCGCGACGGCGCGGCCATCGCCGGGGAGCGTCCACGTCTCGGTCTTCACTTGCCCGCGTGCGCCGACGCCGCCTTCGGGGAGCACCGGCGTCTCGGGAACCACTGTCGGAAGCACGGTCGCGCTCGGCGCCGCTGCGCTGGACGGCGAGCCGCTCGCATCGCGATCGCAGCGCGAACAGCCTGCGAGCGAGACACCGAGGAGAAACGATCGACGCCCGATCACGATGCGAGCACGGTAACACGCCGTGCGCGTCACGCTCGATGGTCAGTCCTCGGGAACGTCGGGGACCTTGCCCGTCGCCGTGCGAACGAGATCGGTCAGCCCAGGATCCGTGGCCAGCTGATCGCGGAGCACCTTCTTGATGTCGTCGAGCTCCGCCGGCGGAAGACCTTGGAGCCCCTGGGTGGCCTCGTCGACCTTGAGATCGACGTACGTGTTCACGTCGATCTCGCCCGCGCGCAGCCGCGCGAGCGGGGACGAGGCCTCCGCCGCGTCCGCGGCTCCGATCTGCGACGGCTGCCGGGTCGCGTCGGACCGCTCGACCGAGAAGGCCTTCTCGACGGAGCCCTTCTTCTCGATCGATCCCGAGCCCTGCGGCTCAGGAGCCGCAGGCGGAGCGCCGCCCTTGCCGATGCGATCGATGCCCATGAGGACCTCCTCACTCTACCGCAGGTCGGCTCGGGAGCGCGACACGCGCAACCCGGGCCGATGATGGTGTTCTCTGTCTCTCTCTTGCGCTCGCTCGAGCACGCTCTGCGACGACGTTCTGCCCGCCGCCAGGCTCAGCGGATGTTGCCGATCGCGGTCTTCACCGTGTCGTGCTGGGCCTTCAGCACGTTCGAGAGCGTCGTGAAGGATCGGTTCTGTGCGTTCACCGTCTCCTGCACCTGCAGGTAGTAGAGGTTCATGTCCGCGCTCTGCTGGAGCGAGGCCTCGATGCCCCCGGCATCGCCCACGCCTGCAGCGCCGCCGACCGCGGACGGCGTCACGTTCTGTGCGCCGACGGTCGCGCCCAGGCCCGTGCCGGGAGCGGCGATGCGGGCGCCCGGCGCGACCCCGGGACCCTGCGGGCTCGACATCGTGCTCATCGGAACGCCGAGCGCTCCGGGACCGGCCGCGCCGCGGACCGCGACGGCCATCATCGGCGAGCCGGGAAGAGAGCGCATCGCGGACTCGGCCGACCGCACGACGGTGTTCGAGAGCACCTCGCCGAAGCGGGATGCGCGGGGCGGGGTGGGCGTGACGCGGGGCGACGTGTTCGCGACAGCAACGTCGGGGCGGGCGGAAATCGTGCGGGTCTCCATGGTCGTGTCTCCTTGTGCCGTGGGTCGAGGAACGGCGCTCCATCCGAGCAGCTCGTCTTGCAGAGCCCTGGTCGGCCAGGCGGCGAAGGAGTTGCGAAGAAAATGAGAGGAGGCGGAAGTGCCCGTGTCTTCTAGCGGGGATGGAGCGAGATGCCCCCGATCAAGGCGAGGCGCCGCAGCGGAGGCGGCATTCCATCACCGCGTCGAAGCGGCAGAAATTCGACGACAAACCGGGGAGGATGCTCTCCGGCCCCTTGCAACCGAAGCGGCAGCCGTTGGGCCCGGGCTCGGCGTTGACCGCGTACCCGTCGGTCGAGCACTTGTCGTCGCCGCACTGGGTCTTCTCGGTCCTGCACGAGGCGACGACGTAGTCCGGCGGGCAGGTCCACTCGCGGCGGGTCGACGCGTAGTCCGGCTTTCGTCCCGAGCCGCTGTCGACGTGCTCGTGGCGCTTGAAGTCGGGCTTTCCCGTACGGACGCGCGAGACGATTCGAACGCTCTGCGTCTTCGGAGTGACGGGAGCGCTGCCGTCGCGCGGATAGAACTGCAACGTGTCTTCGCGCGTCAGGGACTGACAGCCGGAGAGCTGTCCGGCAGGGCGCCAACTGAGCGGTACGTCGACGCTCCCGAGCGCGGGGACGGCGAACGTGCGTTCGCCGAGCGTGGCGCGCAGATCGATCCCTGCGCGGTTCACGACGTGCACGAGCCGCGTCTCCTCGCGGTCGTAGGGCACCTCGCCGAAGTCGAGCGTCTCGGGCGAGACCTCGGGCGCGGGGAAGGCGAACTTGCAGACGTCGGCGAGCGGGTAGACCGCGTACGCGATCGGCACCGGCGTCTTCACGCGGAATCCGAGCGGATGGTTCGCGTTGCCGCTGGCCGCAGCATCGAGCCCGTCGACCTCGAGGCCGCCGACGACGGTCTGCGTGATGCGCGCGTCGCTCGCCGCGACGCGTGCACGGACGAAATCGAGCGCGCGACCGTGGAGCTCGGCGCCGCGCACCCTCATCTCGTACGAGATGAGGCCGCCCATCTTCACCGACCCGACGAAGTGCGTGGCGCGACCGCAGGTGCACGCCTCACCACCGAACGCGACCTCGTCCGAGGCCGCAAAGAACTGCGGGTCGAGATCGCGCACGAACGCGACCGCGACGAGGCTGATGGAATGCTCCGTCGCCTCGGCTCCAGCCGAGAGCCACGGCGCGAGGTCCGCGTCGGCCGACACGAGCGCGTGATCGATCGCGACGCCGATGTACGAAAAGTCGATCGTGGACGCGTCCACCTTCGCGTTCGCATCTCGGCCGGCGCCGCGCTCGGTCGCGCAACGTGTCGGCAGGACGGTGAAGGTCCCGCCTTCGCCGCGCTCTACGCCACGCCCGGGGACCATCGAGCTCGCAGGATCGAGCAAGTACTCGTGTCGCACGTTCCCGAACGCGCTCGCCGCCGCAAGCAGGCTCTTCGCGCGTCCGCACTCCTGGTCATCGAGGCCGGTGCAAGTCCCCGATGCCTTCGCGGTGGGCTTGCTCGGATCGGTGGGCCCCTTCGACGAAGGGCACGCCGCGAGCAGGAGTGATAGAGCGGCGCTGACGATCGCGAGATGGCCCCCCCGCATCACGGTCACCGGCCCTGCTGCGTCCAGGCGATCCGCGCGCGTCGGGCGCGTCGGTCCGCGACCTGCGGGCCTTCGTCGTTGAAGTAGAGGACGCCTCCTTCGAGGACGAGGGCCACGTCGAGCGACGGCGGGCCATCGAGCCCGAGCAGTGACGAGGCCTTCGGCGGAGAGGCGGACAGGTCGACGGCGTCGAGCGAGATCGCGTCTGCCGTGCTCCGCGCGACGACGGCGCGCAGCGTCGACGACGTCTCGATCGCGACCGAGGTTGCGGCTCCGTCGCCTGCGAGCGGGATGCGCGCGGGCTTGTCGATCGGCTTCCCGGAAGGATCGAGCTTCATCCAGAACGCACCGTAGCCGCTCGAGCCTGGCGTCTCCGCGCCCATCGGCGCCTCCTCGATCCACGCGACGTGCATCCCTTCCGGGCCGGTCGCGAGGTGTGGCGTGCGCGAGTGCGCCGCGGTCGGAAGCAGACGATGCTCGTCGAGGACGCGCTTCGCGTCGCGCATCTTCACGGCCGACACGAAAATGTCGGCGACGCCGTCCTTCGGGCTCTCGCGCGAGTCTGCCCACGCGAGCCAGACGTCGTCGCCGTTCGGAACGGCGACGAGGTCGCTCGCATCACCAGGCGCCTTCGTGATGCGCTCCTCGCGCGCGGTGCGCTTCAGCTCGGGCGAGACCTTCGTGGCGTAGACCTCGCCGTTGCCGTCGCGCCAGTCGACCCACGCGACGATCCAGCCATTGCCTGCCCAGGTGATCGTGACGTCTCCGGCATCGCCTTTCGTCGTCGTGAGCTGGACGTCATTCATGCGCCGGCCGCGCTTGTCGATCCGCGTGACGTGGACCTCGGGGTCGCCGTTCTCGCGAGCAACCCAGGCGATCGCGCCGCCGTCCTCCGGCTTCTCGGCGCCGGCGATCGCGACGCCTCCGACCTGCAGCGCGCGTGTGCTGATGATCGTGGGGGGAGATGCCGTTCCGTTCTCGTCGACGATGCGTGTCGAGAGGGTGACCGGAGCGGTCTTCGCCTCGTCCGAGTGGCCCCTCCGGCCGCCTTCCGTCGCCTTCGCGCTGAGCATGGCGACCATGTTCGTCTGGCCGAAGTGCGTACTCGCGATGTCGACGACGCTCTCTCCCGAAGCGATCGCCGTGATGTCGATGATCCGCGGGCCTTCCTTCGGCGGTCCTTGCGGCTTCGGAACGTTCGGCTGCGCGTTGACGCGCGCGCGGACGGCCACGGTGCGAACGCGTGACGGAAATCCCGTCGCTCCGGGCGATGCAGCGAGCGTGAAGCACGTGTCGCCGTCGCAGCTCATGCCCCAACCGAGCGTCGCCGGATCGGCCTGGAACGTGAGCGGCTCGCGTTGCACGAGCGCGATCTTGTCGTCCGTGCGAAGGATCGTCGCGACCGCGTCTGCGTTCACGCATTGCGGCGAGTCGCGCTCGCAGTTGGGAATCGTCGCGATCACTGCGAAGCCCGTCGCGGTCGCCGCGAGCTCGGGCTGACCCCGCCCGACGACGTCGAGCGAGAGCGCTCCGCGCTCGAGCACGTGGCCTGCGCCGACACGCGCGACGTGCACGCGGCGAGTATCGCTCTTGCGGCGGGCAGGTGCTTCGAACATCACCGCGACACCCGCAGGTCCGCTCGTCAGCGCGAGCAGCGATGCTCCGCCGCGCGCCTCGGCGATCTTCTTCGGCGGAACGACCACGTTCTTGTCGTCGAGCGCCGCCATCGCCACGGCAGGCTCCGCCGTCGAGCGATCGGTCCACGCGAACACGAGGCGCGAGCCATCGCGCGTGACCTCGACGTCGCCGCTGACGATGGGCTCGTTCGTCACCTTGACCGGCGGCCCGCTCGCATGTCCGTCGGCGTCGAGGCGCTGGAACGAGAGCAGCCCGCCGCCGCGCGTATCGCGATGCAGCCTACTCTCGCTCGGCCTCGCTCGCGCCGACGTCGCCGGTGGAGCCTCGACCGTCGAAAGACCGACGCCGCCGGGCAGCTCGATCGCGTGCCAGC
>JAEXCN010000172.1 GCA_023402175.1 Pseudomonadota bacterium
TTCGCCAGAGCTACCTGCTCATCGACAAGCTCAACATCATCCTCAACGCCGCGAACCGCGTGCGCGCGTTCCCCGAGCTGCAAGCGGGCGAAGAGAAGGCGCTCTCGCTCATCAACCGCCTCTCGAAGATGCGCCTGACGATCGCCAAGGGCCTCGACGAGGAGGAGCCGGGCGAGCTCTCCGGTGACATCGCGCAGGTCCGCGCGCAGCGCCGAGCGGTGCAAGCGCAGATGGGACAGCTCCCGGTCAACACCGCGGACTTCGCCGAGCGCGACTACCAAGGCATGCGCCAGTGGAACACGGTCTCGCAGGAGTTGACGCGCCGCGGGGTCGAGATCGACTACCTGAACGCGACGATCAACGGCCTCCGGCGCATGCTGAAGGAAGACGCGCAGCGTGGTCTCGCGCGCGATCCCGCGTCGGTGAAGCGCTTCAACGACGAGCTCGACGAGAACGAGCGCCTCCTGAAGCAGAAGCAGGACGAGGTCGTCGAGCTTCGCCGGCAGATCGAGATCGGCCGCGCGCAGGTCGGCCTCGGCGACGCGCGCTACCAGAACGATGCCCAGGCGCGCGTCACGTTCCGTGATGCGCTCGAGCGCGAGGTGCAGCTCGCCGCTCAGGGGCAGGCCGGAGGCGATGCGCAGCGCTACGCCTCGAAGGTGCAGCGCGCGCTCGAGCAGTCGCGCGTCGTCGAGGATCGCCTGGTCCAGCAGTTCGCGCAGCTCGAGCAGCAGGTCACCGCGCGTCTCGGCGAGGTGCAGGCGAAGGTCGAAGCCGAGCGCCTGAAGATCAACGGCTACAACATGCAGCTCGGCGCGCTCGATCGTGAGGCGCACGCGCTGGTCGGTGAAGTCGCCAAGCGCAACTTCGTCGTCGTCCGCGACAAGATTCGCGGCATCGTCCTCCGCGCCGACGTCGGGATCACCGAGCAGGCGTGGGAGGTCCGCGAAGAGGAGCTCGAGCGCGTGCACAACCTGCAGACGGAGCGTGCGCGCGAGGAGCAGCTCCTCGACGAAGAGCTCCGCGAGGTGCTCGACGACGCCGGCGATACCGCCGCTCCAGGACCGAAGCAGTGAGTCGTTCCTCCTCTTCCGAGAGAGACGTGATGAAGAAGGATTCCAAGAAGGCCGCTCTCAGCGTCGACGCCGGGCGACCGGCGCGGCGAGCGTTCGGCCCTGGACGCGCGCGCGTACGAGCGCTCGGCCCTGGACGTGCTCGCGTACGAGCGCTCGCTTCCGTCCTCATCGGCGCGCTCGCGCTCGGCGGGATGTCGCTCGCTTCCTCGGACGTCCAGGCGCAGCAGCCGAAGCCTGGTGCGGCCGCCTCCACGAACGACGGCGGCGCGCCTGCGAACGCCGTCACGGCGACCGTCGGCGACGCGGGAATCCTTCCGAACCTCGGCACCGGTGATGCGAGCGCCACCGCGGCGACGGCCTCGGGCGACGCGGGCACGAGCAACGTCATGACGGCGGCCGCGATGCAGCGGAAGCTCTATCCGCCGCCGCCCCCGCCGACCCCGCAGCAGATCGCGGCGCTCGAGGCGCTGAAGCAGGAGGTCGACGCGTACGAGAAGGGCGCGAGGGAATATCGCGACACCGTCACGACGATCATCAAGCTTCACTACGAGTCGAAGAAGAAGGAAGTCCTCTCCGGGCTCGACCGCGAGATCGCGATCGAGAAGGCGGAGCTGAAGAAGGCGCGCGAGATCGCGATCCGCCGGCTCGAGGAGTTCATCGCGACCTACAGCGGGCCGCGCTCGCATCCCGAGGCGACCCCCGACGCGATGTACCGCCTCGCGGCGCTCTACGAGGAGCGCGCGCGCTCGGAGGACGCGACGGCGCCTCTCGAAGAGGGCCTGAAGGACGCGATCCACCTCTACAAGCGCGTCATCAACGAGTACCCGAAGTACCGCGAGATCGCCGGCATCTACTACTTCCTCGGCCACGCGCTGAACGACTCCGGCCGCGTGCCCGAGTCGCAGCAGGTGTGGCGCTCGCTCGTCTGCCACAACCGCTACCCGTACCCGACGAAGCCCGATCCGAAGGATCCTGAGAAGGACACGGTCGAGCCGATGCCCCAGGACGCCGACGAGGCGCACTGGACGGCGTGGCGACGGAAGTACAGCAACCCGAAGTCGCCGAACCGCGGGAACAAGGAGACCGTCTACGAGGAGGTCTACCCGAACGACTGCACGTTCGTGGCTCAGCCCTCGCTCAGGCCCGGCGAGGACCCGAAGTACATCGCCGAGATCTGGTGGCAGATCGGCAACTGGGAGTTCGATCAGCTCGACTTCGCGAGCGGCGTGACGAAGGAAGACCCCGCGGCGGTGTGGGGCTACAACCGCGCGGCGAGCGCGTACCTGCACTCGATGCAGTACAAGAAGCCGCCGCTCTACGGCGTCGCGCTCTACAAGTACGCCTGGACGCTGTTCAAGCAGCAGCGCTACGAGCTCGCGACGAAGAAGTTCGTCGAGCTCCTGCTCTACACCGACGAGCAGGAGAAGATCACGGGCGACCGCGGCGCCGACTTCCGGAGCGAGGCCTATACGTACATCGCGGGCTCGCTCACGAACGTCGACTTCAAGGGTCCGGAGGAATGGGAGCCGTACATCATGCGGCCCGACATCCTCGACACCGAGCCGAACCCCGACAAGGCGGAGCAGAAGCTCCACGTCGCGATCGACCGGGTGAAGGATCCGACGCTCATCCCGCAGGACAAGCCCTGGACGATCGAGGTGTACCGCGCGCTCGGCTACGAGTTCCGGAGCCTCAATCAGTTCAAGAATGCAGTCGAGGTCTACGAGACCATGCTGCAGAAGTGGCCGATGGATCCGACGGCTCCCGAGACGCAGAACGCGATCGCGGAGACGTACGACCAGATGAACATCACGAAGCGGCCTGGAACGCCGGAGCACGATGCGACGGCGCAGAAGGCCCTCGAGGCGCGCACCAAGCTCGCGAACTACATCGGCAACACGCCGTGGGTCGACGCGAACAAGGACAACCCCGCGGCGATCCAGAACGCCGAGCGCCTCGTTCGTGGTGGTCTCCGTCAGGCGGCGGCGCAGCACACGAACAACGGCAAGGCAGCGCTCGTTGCGGCGACGGAGACGAACGATCCGGGCCGGCAGATCGAGCTGCTCTCGCGCGCCGCGACCGAGTACAAGCTCGCGGCGACGGGCTGGCAGGGCTACCTGAAGCAGGACGAGAACGCGCCCGACGCGTACGAGTCGCGCTACTGGAACGCCGACGCGCGCCGCAACTACGTGCGCATCCAGGTGAAGCTCCACGAGGTCGCACCGAAGACGTACGCGGAGCCGAGCAAGAAGGACATCGACGAGGCGCTCGCCGCTGCGATCGACGTCCGTGACTCGAACGAGGACGACAAGTACCTCGACAACGCGGCGTTCTTCGCCGTCGACGTCAGCGACGTCGATCGCGATCTCGCGTACGCGCGGTGGAACGAGACGAAGGGCACCGCCGGCATCGAGAAGCGCGATGACGTGAAGTTCGACGGCACGGACCCGAACACGCGCAACGTCATCAAGGATCCGATCCCGCCGGTCGTGCAGCAGAGCATGACGGCGCGCGACGAGTACGTTCGCGCGGTGCCGCCGAGCCTCGACACGCAGCACCGCGGGCTCGAGTACCAGTACTACGTCGCGGAGTCGTACTTCCTCTACGGCGACTTCGACGCTTCGCGGCAGCGCTACGACGCGATGTGGAAGGAGAACTGCGGCAAGAACGAGTACGCCTACAAGGCCTGGGAGCGGCTCGTCACCATGGCGGCCGTCACGCGCAACGTCGACGAGTCGCTGCGCCTCTCGAAGGAGAACTCCTGCCCGTTCAACTCGGAGCAGACGGCGAAGTCCGAGTCGATCAAGGCGCCGCTCTCGCAGGAGGCCGCCTACGTGCGCGCCCGCGCGAAGTTCGAGGAGGCGTGCGAGGCGAAGGTCGGCTCTCCGTGCAAGAACCCGGACGCGCCGCAAAAGCGGCCGATCTGGAAGGAAGCCGGCGAGCTCTACGAGGCAGCTCTCACCGCGGCGCCGGCGCGGCGTGATGCGCCCGAGGGCGCGATGAACGCGGCCTTCGCGTACAAACAGATCGGCGAGTACAACAAGGCGATTGCGCTCTACAACAAGTTCATCACCGAGTACGGCTCCGAGCAGCAGCTGACCGCGCTGCAGAAGGGCGACCCGAAGACGAAGACCGCGCCGGATCCGAAGCTCTATCAGGAGCGGGTCGATTATCTCGGGCAGGCGTACGACGCGCTCGGCACGACGTACTACTCGTTCTTCAACTACCAGCGCGCGGCCGAGACCTACGAGAAGGTCTCGTCAAACGACCGCTTCGACGAGGCGAAGCGCCGTGATGCGGCGAAGAACGCGATGATCCTGTACGCAAACATGGGTCAGCGCGACAAGATGACGGCCGAGTACCGCACGCTCGTGCGCCTTCACCCCACGGCCGAGGACAAGGCGGACGCCGACTACCGCGTCGCTTCGTTCGACTACAAGCAGTGGGACCCGAAGGGCGCCGACAGCGGCTCGAACCGCCAGGCGCGAATCCAGGGTGAAGGCGCGCTCATCCAGTACTTCCAGGCGAACCGCAACAACGCGGGGGCAGGGAAGTTCGTCGTCGAGGCGGCCTACTCCCTCGCGAAGATGAAGCGCGCGGGCAACGAGGGCGACTGGAAGTCGTGGTTCACGAGCACCGTCGCGGCCTGGGACAGCCTCAAGGCGCGCAACGGCGCGGACGCGCAGAAGCCGCCGTACGTCGACTACGCTGCCGAGGCCGCGTTCACGCTCCTCGACGAGGAGATCACGGCGAAGTTCGACGCGGCCGACAAGCACAAGTACCCGGCGACGGTGCCCGAGATCCTCGGCGACCCGAAGACGGGGAAGAAGGGCAAGTACCAGCTCAACGCGGAGGAAGCCCAGAAGTGGGACCTCCGTCTCGAGAACGAGATCATCAAGAAGTACGAGTCGCTCGAGTGGGTCCCCGCAGCGTTCGCGCGGCAGGGAGCGATCTTCGACACGCTCCGCTCGGGCCTCTACAACACCGTCAAGGTGAAGCTGTTCAGCGCGGAGCAAGAGCGCCTGCTCAACACGATGCGCAACAGCGGCCGTGACGACCTCATGAACAAAGCCGACGAGCTCGAAGACGCGGCAAAGGACTTCTGGAAGCAGAAGAAGCAGCAGGAGCTCGACGGCGCGGACGAGATCATGGTCCGTCGCTACGCGACGTCGGTCGCCTATGCCCGCAAGTACAACGTGAAGAACCAGGCGATCACCAAGGCGATCGGCCGGCTCGCGTACTACACGGACATCATCGGCGACGCGAAGATGCAGCAGTACGTGACCAACTCGCCGGACCCGACGACGAAGGGCGCATCGAAGCTGCCGTACACCCCGAACACGTATGTGCAGACGCGGCCCGGCCTCACGGCGCTCCCTGCCGCTCAGGGCGATTCGAAGCCCTTGCCGGCGGCACCGTGAATCCAGGCTCCAGGCTCCAGGCTCCAGGCTCCACCATGAGAAGCTTCCTCACGAAGTCGTTCGCCACCGGGCTCGCAGCGAGCTTGCTACTCGCCATCGCGGCCTGTGGTGGTAGCGACAAGAAGGTCATCGCACCTGCCGCCGACGCCGGTGCGGGGACGCCGGTCATGACCCAGGGCGGCGGCGAGGTCGGCGTCGTCGACAGCGCCGGAGGCTCCGGTCTCACGGGCACCGCGCGCAGCCGCTACGAAGACGGCTGGAAGGCGTGGCTCAACGGCGATCTCCAGACCGCGAAGAAGAAGTTCCAGGAGGCGCAGGAGGCAGATCCGAAGTCGCCGTCGCCGCCGTATTCCCTCGGCGTCGTCCTCGAGCGACTCGGCGACACGGCAGGCGCGCAGCAGGCGTACCGCAACGCGTTCACGAACAACCCGAACCACGAGCTTTCGATGTGCGCGCATGCGCTCTCGCTCGCGAACGCGGGGCATCCGGGCGAGGCGGACACGTTCATCCAGGACAGGCGGAACAAGAAGCCGGAGTCCCCGCGGCTGACCGCATGCCATGCGGAGCTGAAGAGCATCGCGAAGGATCACGGAACGGCGCAGCAGCTCGCGCAGGACGCGCTGCGGATGGATCCCAACTTCAAGGACGCGATGGTCACGATCGCGCGCGATCACTACCGCGCGCGCAAGCTCGATCTCGCGAAGTACGCGCTGCAGGCGATCCTCGAAGGCTTCGGAGAGGCGAGCCCCGCGCGCGACAAGGACAACGCCGAGGCGCGCCTCATCCGCGGCCTCATCTACCGCGAAGGCGGCGCGCGCGCCGTCGCGCTCCAGGACTTCGAGGCGGCCGTCAAGCGCCGGCCCGATCTCGTCGAGGCGCTCGTGAACCTCGGCTCGATGCGGCTCGAAGCAGGCAACGCAACCGAGGCGCAGCCCGTGCTCGAGAGCGCGACGCGGTTCGCTCCGAACAACGCGATTGCGCATCTCAACCTCGGCGACTGCTACCGGCTCCTCCAACGTTATGCCGATGCGAAGAAGGAGTTCGACCTCGCGCTCTCGCGCGACTCGAGCCTCGCCGCCGCGCACTACGATCTCGGTCTCATGTTCCTGACCGCGCCGACGATCCCGGGCTACAGCGCCGACGGCCAGGTCTCGTCCGCGATCAAGGAGCTCGAGACGTACCGCACGATGCGCGGACCGAAGGCGCCGCCGGGTGTGCAGGACGACATCGACGATCTCATCGCCCGCGCGAAGGCGAAGCAAGCCGAGCTGAAGCAGACGCCCGCACCAGCGGCAGCGGCTCCTGCCCCGGCGGCTCCGGCCGCGAGCGCCAAGCCCGCCGGTGGCGCGCCCGCCACGAAGAAGTAAGCTCTCAGGAAGGATCTCGCGCGATGAAGACCGCCAGCCTGCTTGCTCTCCCGCTCGCCCTCGCGGCGGCTCTCCTCTCCGACGACGCGTCTGCGCAGCAGAAGGGCGGCGGCGTGATCACGATCAACGAGGTCACGATCGTCGGTCGCGTGCAGAAGCCCGTCGCGTCGGTCGACGTGAGCAAGATCCAGCCGAAGCTCACGCTCGCCGAGCTCCGCCAGCCGTTCCTCGATCGCATCGAGGAAGCGGCACGGAAAGACCCCTTCTGACGGCTGACGCGCGCAGCGAGGCGACGTGATCGTCGCGGTTTCGATTCTCGTCGCGGTCATGTGCGTTCTCGCGAGCGCGCGACGCATGTGGCTCGCAGCGAGCCCGACGGCGCTCCATCCGGACGACGTCGTCGCATGGCTCGGGCGATCGCCCGATCGCGGCTCGCTCGAGCGCCTCCGCGAGACGATCGCCGACGTGCCCGATGCGGACTGGGAGCGCGATCTGCTCGACGCGCTCTCTCAGCCGAACGCCGACGCACGCGCGGCGCTCGTGAACGAGCAGCTGACGGAGCTCGACCTTCGCATGCAAGCGTGGGCGCGTGTCCCGCGCGTGTGCGCGAGCCTCTCGACGAGCTTCGGGATCCTGCTCGGCACGCTCGTCCTGCGGAACGGTCTCGCGAATGCGCCCGATCTCTCGGGTGAGCTCGGCGAGCTGTTCGTGCGCGACGTCCTCGGCGACGCCATGTCGGTCGCCGCGTACGGGATCGCAGGCACGGCCTTCTGCATCGCGGCCCACGCGCACGCACGGCGTATGACACGCGCCCGGGTCGAGGCCGCGGACCGTCTGATCGAAAAGCTCGAGTCGATCGTCGCGCCGGAGCCCGCGGTAGAAGGGGAGGCCTCGATGGCACGGAATCCGCCGCCGGTCGCAGAGACCGAGATCGACGACGCCGAAGCGGCCGAGTCCGACGCCAGAGGGCGCGGAGAGAACAGAAAATGAAGTGTGCTAAGGCCGGGATTCTTCGATAGGATCGGCGGGCGTCAATTCCGTCGGAACTTTTCGCCCGACATCTCGTCTGAAGCAGAGGCACTTGGCGCATCGCCCCCGAATGCACACGAGGATGGATCGATGATGGGACCGGGAGCAGGCCCGCAAGCAGGACCGGGAGGAGCAGCACGTCCGGGACAGATGACCGCCGTGATGCGGGCGATGTCCGTGCAGACGGGGCCGAAGGTCCTTCGCATCGGCCTCGTCCAGAGCGGGCGCGTCGTCGAGGAGCGCATCATCAAGCAGCGCACGACGGTGACGGTCGGCTCGAACGAGCGCGCGGTGTTCGTCATCCCGTCGCAGGCCGTGCCGCCGATGTTCAAGCTCTTCGAGCTGATCGGCAACGACTACCACCTGAACTTCCTCGACGGCATGACCGGCCGCGTGGCGCTTGCGTCGGGCATCACCGATCTCCAGGCGCTGAAGGCCCAGGCGAAGAAGGTCAACAACGCCTACCAGATCAAGCTCACCGAAGAGGCGCGCGGCAAGGTCGTCGTCGGCGAGACCACGTTCCTCTTCCAGTTCGTCGCGCCGCCGCCGGTGCAGCCGCGCCCGCAGCTGCCGCTCGCGGTGAAGGGCGGCATCGCCGCGCAGATCGACTGGCAGCTCACAATCATCGCGGCGTTCAGCTTCCTCCTCCACTTCGGGCTCGTCGGCGCGATGTACTCGGACTGGATGGATCCGGTCGTCGGTGACGACTTCAACGTCGCCGGCCTCGTCGACATGATGAAGAACATCCCGCCGCCGCCCGTCACGGAGCAGCCGGTCGTGGATCCGAATGCCAACGCGACCTCGACGGCGACCGCGACGGCGGCAGCGCCGAAGTCGGGCGGAGGCGCCGGCGGCAAGTCGGGAGGCGCGGGCCAGAGCAAGGGCGCGGGCAGCGTCGGCGACAAGCAGGCCGCGGCGCTCGCAGCGCAGGCGGATCAAATGCAGATGCAGATGCTCGCTGCGCTCGGCGGCGGATCGGCAGTGCAGGGCGCGCTCAATCGATCGGACATCCCGCCGGTCGATCTCTCGGGCGCAGCCGCGTCGGGCGCGGGCGTCGCGCACGGCACCGGCGACCTCAAGGTCGGCGGCGGCGGCGGCGCGGTGCAGGGCGGCGGCAAGGGCCCCGGCCTCGGTGGTCTCGGTGGTGGGACGAAGAGCTCCGGCGAAGGCGGCAACGCCGGTACGGAGCGCAAGGTCGAAGGCCCGAAGGGCGAGGCGCAGCTCGGTGGATCGACGGCGACGGTGCCGATCTCGGATGCAGACCGCGTCATCGCCGGTCTCCGCCCGCGCTTCCGCCAGTGCTACCAGACCGGCCTCAACTCCGATCCGAGCATGTCCGGCAAGGTCGTGATCACGGCCAAGGTCGGTCCGAACGGCGAGGTCTCGGACGCGAACGTCTCGCAGAACACGGGCCTCTCGCAGAGCGTGGCCTCGTGCATCGCGAACGTCGTCAAGCGCGCCCAGTTCAACCCGCCGGGTGGTGGCGGCTCGACGCTCAACATCCCGGTCACGTTCGTGCAGCAGGGCAAGTAGCGGCGCCGACGCGCGTGCGCGGTTAGAGCGAGGGAGAGGCGGACGCAGACGCGCTGTCTCTCCCTTCCGCTTTTGTGCGCGTGCTCGCGATCGTTTTCATGTCCGCATCGAACGCCGGCCAGGGATCGCGCACCCAAAAGAGAGTCTGCGATACTGGCCCGCGATGCGAACAATGCGTCAAAATAGCGCAAAGTCACGACATCGCTAAGGTTTTAGCGCGGCTTTTGCGTTGACACTCCATGCCACACACATTAGAGTCGTCACGAGGTCAGGAGGCTGGATGCGCGTGCGCACGGCAGTGAAGTGGGTCTTTGCCTTCGGCGTCCTCGCGCTTGCCGCGGGACCCGCTGGGGCACAGCAGCCCAACGGGGGAGCCGCAGCGCCTGCCGGCGGCCAGACGACGGACGCTCAGGTCGGCTTCCAGCGCAAGACGTCGCTGACGCCGCAGGAGCAGCTCGTCGAAGCGCAGAAGCACGTCGTGCGGATGGAGGGCGCGGCCACGGGCGTTCGCAAGATGCTCGAAGAGGCGCGTCGCCAGCGTGACGTCGTCAAGACGCTCTGCCTGAACGACAAGCTCTCGCAGATCGACGTCGCGATCCGCTCCGCGCGTGATCGTCGCGGTCAGCTCCAGGCGGCCGTCAACCGGAACGACGTCGAGCTGTCGAACCACGAGTTCACGATCCTGACCGTCCTTCGCCAGCGCAGCGAGCAGATCGTTGCGGAGGCGAACCAGTGCATCGGCGAGGAGTCTGCCTTCGTCGGCGACACGCGGACCACGGTGAACATCGACCCGCAGATCCCTCCGGACGAAACGCCGTACCCTCCGACGGACCCGACGCTCGTCATTGGTCCGCCGCAATGCACCAGCTGTACGCTCTGAACGTGGGGCTCACGTCCCAAGGCGCCTTCGGCGCTCGTTGAATTCTCGCAGCAAGCCCGGATACCAACCCGGGAGTCCTGTGTAGTCTCGCGCGGCAGTGGCCAGTCAGCAGTTGGGGATGGCAGTGCCGAGAGCCTCATCGGTTCCTCGACTCGACTGTCATTCGATGTTGCACTTCATGCCCGGCCCCTGTAGCTCTTCCGCTGCCGCGACGCGATTGCGCTGGCTCTGCTTCTTCTGAACGAGATGACGAAACGCTCCGCCAAGTCGCTTGCTCCACGTCGTCCTCTCGGTGCCCTTGGCCGTGCGTGCGCGGTCGTCGCGCTGCCCGTCGCCATTCTCGGCTGGTCGAGCACGGCGTCGGCGCAGGGGTGGCTCGCGGATCGTCGCTACGCCGAAGGCCCCGGCATCCGGACCGGTGATCTGGAGCTCCATCCGGGAATCGGCGGCGAGGTCGGCTACGACTCGAACTGGTTCCTGCGCTCGCACAAGGAAGGGCCGAACATCGTCAACGGCCCGCCGCGGCTGCCGCCTGCCGAGGCTGCAGTCTTCCGTCTGACGCCGTCGTTCTACATCTCGACGGTCGGCGCGCAGCGCACCGACGTAGCGGGGATGACGCGCGCGGAGCCCCGGACGATCGCGTTCCGGGGAGGCATCTCGGCGACGGGCCGCGCGTTCCTCGGGAGCGCCGACGTTCGCAAGCAGGCGAACATCAGCATCGCCTCGGACGCCCGGCTCGACATCAACCAGGGCCGGCCCATCGGCGTCGGGATCTGGGGCGGGTACAACCGCCTGATCCAGCCGCAGGTCGCCGCGGATCCGAACCTCTCGTTCAACCGTGACGACCTCCGCGCGGGCGCAGAGCTCGTCGCGCTCCCCGGCGGCGGCACGCTCGACATCCGCGGCGGCTATCAGATCAACGCGGCTCTCTTCGAGGAGTCGAACGGCGTTCCGTACTCGAACGTCACGCACGAGATCATGGTGAAGAACCGCTGGCGCTTCCGACCGCGCACGGCGCTCTTCAGCGACACGTCGCTCCGCTTCATCAACTACCCGAACGCGGACCGTGCCGTCATGTACCTCAACGACTCGACGCCGCTCCGCACGCGGTTCGGTCTCACGGGTCTTCTCACCGAGCGCTTCGGCGCGCTCCTGGCGGCCGGATACGGCGCGACGTTCTTCAAGAACCCGCGGGCCGTCTCGTCACCGCAGTACGACAGCATCAACGCCCAGGTCGAAGGCACGTTCTACCTCGGACAGGGCGGCGGAGCGGACGAGCCGGGCCAGGCGACGCTGCTCCTCTCGACGGTGTCGCTCGGCTTCCTCCGTGACTTCCAGAACAGCCTGCTCGGCAACTTCTACAACACGAACCGCGTGTACGGCCGCCTCGAGTACTGGTTCGGCGGGAGGACCGTCATCCGGCTCGACGCGTACGGCGAGCAGCTCAACTATCCGCCGGTCTTCTACAGCACGGGCGGGGTTCCGGCGCTGCAGGTGAACGAGTTCAGCAATTTCCGAGTCGGTGGAGGCCTCTTCGCCGAGTACCGGTTCACCTCGTCGTTCGGCATCAACACGACCATCGATTACATCCAGCAGATCAGCGATACGCAGCTGCCGGTGGCGGCTCTGGCGGGAGGTGCGCCCGGGGCGCCCCCGGCCGCGACCGGAGAAGTGTTCGACCTGAACTATCGCCGGCTGCAGGCCTTCGTCGGCGCGCGCTACTTCTTCTGAGCGCCCGCCTTGACCTTCCCGCGGTGCGGGATAACCCTCCCCGAAGTCCTGGGGTCATGCTTCTGTCACGCGTCCTTTCGCTGCTCACCGTCCTGCTCGTCGCGTTCCTCGGGCTCGCCATGCCCGGATGCGGTCGGCACTATCCGCCGCCGGCGAAGCTGCCGGAGCCGATCGTGAACCAGCAGGTCGGGCCGGGCGATCTCCTCGAGGTCTACGTCGTCGGCGAAGAGAAGCTGCCGCACGAGTACGAGGTGAGCGCCGACGGAACGCTCTCTTTCCCGTACATCGAGCCGATCAAGGTCGCGGGCCTCGAGCCACGTCAGATCGCCGCGTCGCTCCGCGACAGCCTCATCGAAGCGAAGTTCCTCGTGAGCCCGCAGGTGCAGGTCAAGGTCAAGACGTTCAACTCGAAGAAGATCCAGGTCATCGGTCAGGTCGCAAAACAGGGCCCACTGCAGTATCAAGACGGCATGACGCTCGTGCAGGCGATCTCCACCGCCGGCTGGTTCACCCCGCTCGCGGACACGAATCACGTCCAGATCATCCGCCAGACGCAGAATGGCACCGTGAACGCGATCGTCAGCGTGGACGCGATCACCGACAACGCGCGACCCGACATCAAGCTCCAGCAGGGCGACACGATCAAGGTCGACCAGCGACTGTTCTGACGTGGCCCGCCTCCTCCTCTTGCTCACGGGGGGAACGCTTCTCATGACGCCCGCCGATCACGGCGAGCCGAGTGAGAGCAACAAACGCATCGCGCTCAACGAGCGCACGAGCCGCGACATGGTGATGGAGGTGCCGACGCTCGGCCGACTCGCCGAGCTCGACACGCGCCTGCTGTTCCAGATGGACTCGGCGAACATGCAGCCGTCCGACTGGCTCACGCTCGCGCGTGAGGTCCATCGCGAGCTCCCACGCTACGACGGCATCGTGGTCGTGCACGGCACGGACACGATGGCGTACACGGCGAGCGCGCTCGCGCTCCTGCTCGGGTCGCTCCCGAAGCCCGTCGTCTTCACCGGCTCGCAGAAGCCGCTCGTCGACATCCGCACCGACGCGCGCCAGAACCTCGTTGACGCGGCGCTCGTCGCGACGCTTGCCGTGCCCGAGGTGTCGATCGTCTTTCACTCGCGTGCGCTCCGGGGTGCTCGCGCGACGAAGAAGGATGCGTGGGGCTTCGACGCGTTCGACTCGCCGCAGCTCGCCCCGCTCGTCGAGCTCGGGCTCGACGTCGAGATCGCTCCGCACGTGAGGCCTGCGGGCGAGCTCGCGCCGTTCGACGACCGCCTCGAGCCGCGTGTGCTCGCGGTCCGCGTCTTCCCGGGGCTCGATCCGTCGTTCCTTCGCGGCGCTCTTTTCGCCGGTGTGAAAGGCCTCGTGCTCGAGGGGTACGGAACGGGCAACGTTCCTCGGAGCCTGCTCCCTGCGCTCGAGGAGGCGCGGGCGCGCAACGTCCCCGTCGTCGTCGTGTCCCAGTGCCTGCGCGGCTTCGTCGACCTCGGAGTCTACGAGGGCGGGGTGATGGCCGCCGAGATCGGCGCGATCTCCGCGAAAGACATGACCGTCGAGGCCGCCGTTGCCAAGCTGATGATCGGCCTCGGCCGGTTCGGGCCGGGCGAGGCGCTCCGGCGTTATTTCGCGTCGAGCGCCGTCGGCGAACGCGACGCGTAGTACGATCGCGAGAATGCCCGTTCACCGCTCGATCCTCGATCTGATCGGCGATACGCCGATCGTCGAGCTACGACGCATTCCTTCGCCGGGGACCACCGTGCTCGCGAAGGTCGAGGCGAAGAACCCGAGCGGCAGCGTGAAGGACCGCCCGGCGCTCGCGATGGTCGAAGCTGCCGAGGCAGAAGGCCGGCTCGGCGAGGGCAGCGTCATCGTCGAAGCGACGAGCGGGAACACCGGGATCGCGCTCGCGATGATCGCCGCGGTCCGGGGCTACCGGTGCGTCCTCGTGATGCCGGAGGACATGAGCGTCGAGCGCCGACGCATCCTGCGCGCGTACGGCGCCGAGATCGTCATCACCTCCGCCGACGAGGGCATGGCCGGTGCCGTCGCCGAGGCGGAGCGAATCGTGGCGCGGACGGAGCGCGCGTTCGTGCCCCGTCAGTTCGACAACGCGGCGAATCCGGACGTGCACGAGCGCACCACGGCGCGCGAGATCCTCGAAGCCGTGCCCGACCTCGCCGCCTTCGTTGCGGGGGTCGGCACCGGCGGCACGCTCACGGGCGTCGGTCGCGTGCTCCGCGCCGAGCGGCCGAACGTCCGCATCGTCGCCGTGGAGCCTGCGAAGAGCGCGGTCCTCTCCGGAGGCGAGCCCGGCCTCCATGCCATCCAGGGCCTCGGCGCGGGGTTCGTGCCGACGGTGCTCGATCGCTCCGTCATCGACGAGGTCGTCACCGTCACCGACGTCGCGGCCGACCGGATGGCGCGCCGTCTCGCGCGCGAAGAAGGCCTCCTCGTCGGTCCCTCATCCGGCGCGAACGTCCATGTGGCGTGCGAGGTCGCGGCCAAAATCGGTGGACCGGTCGTCACGATCCTTTGCGACAGCGGCGAACGGTACTTGCTCGGCTAACGCTCTCGCGTTTTTAGCTAGAGCGCCAAGAGGAACGCGAGGAGATCCTTCTTCTCGTCTTCCGTCAGCTTCGCCTGGACGACGAGGTTGAAGAACTCGATCGTGTCCTCGAGCGTGAGGAGGCGGCCGTCGTGGAAGTACGGGGGAGTCTCGCGGATGCCACGCAGCGGGAACGTCTTCACGGGACCGTCCGCGCTCACGCGCATGCCGTTGATGTCGCGATCCTTCATGAAGCGCTCGAGCTTCAGGTCGTGCATCGTGTTGTCCGTGTAGTGAGGCGGCGTGTGACACGTCCCGCACTGGCCTTTCCCGAAGAAGACGTCCTGTCCGCGGAGCTCCTCGGGTGAGGCCTTCGCGGAATCGAGCTTTCCCGTGATCGGATCGAGCTTCGGCGCAGGCGGGAAGTCGAGGAGGTTCTGGAAGTCGGCCATGTTCGCCACCTGGCTTCCGCGTTCGAGCACGTTGACGCCTTTCTTGGCCGCGCTCATCAGGTCGCCGTCGAAGTAGGCGCCGCGCTGTTCGAACTCGGTGAAGTCCTCGACCGTCTTGAGCGCACGCTGCGAGCCGAAGAGCCGCTGGATGTTGACGCCCCGGAGCGTCGGCGTGTCGACCCGATTGCGGAAGGCTTCGGGTCGTCCATCGAGGACGACGTGCGTCGCGCCGTTCGTCGAGCCGTTCGCGTGGCAGTCGAAGCAGGACACTCCGGTGCTCGGTCGTTCCGACCGACGATCGTCGGTGAGGTTGAACTGTTGCTGCGGAAAGGGACTGACGAGGAGGCGCAGGCCGTCGAGGTCCTTCACGTGGATGATGCCCTTGAAGATCTCGTAGAAGTTGTCGGTCGTGACGAGCTTGCCCTGCGACACATCCCCGAGGTCGGCGCGCGTGGTCAGGAAGATGGGTGGAGGAAACTCGGGTAGGAAGTGCTCGGGCAGATCGAAGTCGAGATCGAACCGCGTCAGATCGCG
Organism: Pseudomonadota bacterium; assembly: GCA_023402175.1. Lineage (GTDB taxonomy): Bacteria > Myxococcota_A > Polyangia > Polyangiales > Polyangiaceae > Labilithrix. The sequence continues at coordinate 15,584 of JAEXCN010000172.1, forward strand.
CCCTGTCTGGCGCTTCGTCTCGTCGATGACGTTCTTCGGGAAGACCATGCCGCCGACCTCGTGGTGCGGATGCGGTAGCGGGAAGAAGCCGGCGGGGAAGAGGTCCTCCGACTTGATCTGCTCCGGCGTCATGCCCGCGAGCGCCTGGAACGTGAGGCCTTCGGGAAGGCGGGCGCGTACGCCGCCCTGCAAAGGCTTCTTGCGGTACATCGTCTCCTTCGACGGGCGGTCCGAGAGGTCGTAGCGCGCCGCGAGCAGTCGCTCTTGCCGCTTCATCACGGCCGGCCGTTCCCTCGTCAGTCGCTCCATCAACTCCGGGAAGTCGATGTGCTGATCGGCCGGGAGCAGCGGCTGCGGCGATGGATCAGGGTCGTTCAGGAACGCGTCCGGTGGTTGCTCGTACCGTCCCGAGACACGGTACTGCGAGGCGCCGGCCCCGTCGCCGCATCCCGCGCTGCCGGCGTAGACCCCGAGCCCCGTCGCGATGACGAGGGCGCCCGTCCAGCCACTCATCCGTGTCGCCATGATGTTCTCCGTCGGACTTGCGAGCGCGCTCGAGTGCACGATGAGAGACGTGGCTCGAGCCGTGCCGCTCGACGCAGGAGCAACGGCTGTTCCGGATCGAGGTCGTCCACGCCGGCGCGCGTGGTCCGTGCGCTCGTTGCAGCGTCGTTTCGGCGATCGCGATCGGACGTCGCTCGAGCCGCGTTCGAAGTTCGGCCCAGCCGCGTGCATCCCATTCACGCGAGCGTGGCGAGATCGAGCCTAGGCGCCGCCGAGCTCGGGCGCGCGCTTCTGCGTCCTGGGCGTCACGCCTTCGAGCGCGTGCACGACCTCACGCGCGAAGAGCTCATGTCTTGCCCTTCACGACGACGACGCGCGGAGGGCCGGAGCCGCCCGGCGTTCCGGACGACGGGGGCGACGCCGAGACCGCGGTGTCGGCTACGCCCGTGACGATCGAGCGCGTCGTCGAGCCCGGAGCCCCGTCCGGCGGACGGTTGTAGAACGGCGACGCGAGATAGGCCCTCACGCCGCGCTGGATGAGGATCTTGCCGACGGCACCGAGCGGCACGGCGAGGAGCACGCCGAGGAATCCGAAGAGCGAGCCCGCCGCCATCATCGTGAGGATGACCTCGAGCGGGGCGAGGCCCACCGAGCGTCCGACGATGCGGGGCGTGATCACCATGCCGTCGATGATCTGCACGCCGCCCATGACGGCAACGACGCCGACGACGGTGCCGACGCCCTGCCAATCGAGGACCGCCATGAACAGCGCCATGAGGAGTCCGAGCGTGAAGCCGACGTATGGGACGAAGGCGAGCATGCCGGTCATCACCCCGATCGGGACGGCAAGCCGGATGTCGACGATGCGCAGCCCCGTCGCGTAGAGCGCAGCGAGGACGACGTTCGCGGTGAGCTGCCCGCGGACGTAACCGGAGAGCGTCTTGTGGATGTCGCGCGCGACGGCCGATATCCCGGGCGACCAGCGGCGCGGGATGAGCTGCTCGACGCGGTTCACGATGCGATCGAAGTCGATGAGCAGATAGAGCGCGAAGACCGGGACGATCAGCGCCGAGAGCGCGACGCCGACGTAGCCGAGCGTTCCGAAGAGCGCCGTTCGCGCGGTCTCCATCGTGGCGCTCGACTGCATGCGCTCGTTGAGGACCTTCGAGAGGTCGTTCATCGAGTGTGGCAGCTTGATGTGGAGCGACGCCGCGAACCACGGCTCCGCCCGCATCTGCAGCCGCCGCAGCTTCTCGGGCAAGGTCGCGCTCGCGTCCGTGACCTCGTCGACGAACAGCGGGATCGCGTAGATGAGCACCACGGTGAAGAGGCCGGCGATCCCGAGCATGACCAGGATCGCGCCGAGCGGTCGCGGGACGCGCAGCGCCTCGAGCCGATCGACGAACGGGTCGAGGGCGTAGGCGAGGAGGAACGCGAGGAAGAGCGGGACGAGGACGCCCCGGAGCACGTACGCGAGGCCGAGCACGAGCACGACCGCGAGGAAGATCATCTTCCGGCGGAAGCTCGTTCCGGGCTCCTTCGTCACTGACCCGCCGTCAGCCACGGGGGCCTCCTTGGCCAAGGCCGCTCACGACTCGAGAGTAACAGGCTCCGGGCTCCGGGCTCCAGGCTCGAGGACGAGCTTCACATGCGTTCTCGACGAAGCTGAGCCTGAGCCGGCCGGCCCTCTTTGTGGTAAGCCCCGCGCATGTCCGAGACCGCGCCCTCCGAGCTGCCCCGCTTCGACGAGCACGAGCCGAGGCCCGTGCCGCCGCTCGAGCTCCAGGACGGTGCCACCCTCTCGCGCCTCGTCGGGGTCATGCGTCGACTTCTCGGCCCGGGCGGCTGTCCGTGGGACCGCGAGCAGACGTTCGAGACGACGCGGAAGTTCGTGCTCGAGGAGGCGTGTGAGGTCATCGACGCGATCGACTCCGGAGACAAGAGCGCGCTCCGCGAGGAGCTCGGCGACTTGATCCTCCAGGTGGTGTTCCTGTCCGAGCTCGCGCGCAAGGAGCGGTCGTTCGCGATCGACGACGCGATCGCAGGCATCGTCGACAAGCTCGTGTCGCGGCACCCGCATGTCTTCGGCGATCTCGACGCCGAGACGGCCGACGAGGTGCTTCGCAACTGGGAGAAGATCAAAGCGCGCGAGAAGAAGAACCGCGGCCTCCTCTCGGGCGTGCCTCGTAGCCTCCCGGCGCTCGTGCGTGCTCAGGCGATCGGCGAGAAAGTCCGGCGCGTCGGCTTCGACTGGGCCGATGCGACGGGCTCGCGCGAGAAGGTCGGCGAGGAGCTCGGCGAGCTCGATCGCGCGATCGAGTCCGGCGACGCGTCGGCGATCGAAGAGGAGATGGGCGATGTCCTCTTCGCGCTCGTGAACCTCTCGCGTCACGTGAAGGTCGACGCCGAAGGCGCGCTCCGGCGCACGATCGACAAGTTCACCTCCCGGTTCGCCCACGTCGAGGCGCGGGTGAAGGCCGAGCACGGCGGGTGGGGCGGCCCGAACGGCGATCAGCCGAACCTCCCGCTCGAGGTGCTCGATCGCTACTGGGAAGAGGCGAAAGCGCTTCGGTCGAAGCCGACGCCGGGGGGCGTCACCACCGAAGAGACCGTTCCGACGAGCACGCCGTCGGAGCACGACGAAGCGGTCTCGGGGAAAGGAAGATAGGATCAGCCCGTGGCTCTCTCGAACGCCAACGTTGCCCCCAGGCCGCTCGCGCGGACGCCCGAGGAATGGGCGGAGGAGCTCGTCCGCCTCGGCGGGCGTGCGTTCCATGGCAAACAGGTCTTCCGCTGGATCCAGGCCCGCGGAGTGACCGATCCGGCATCGATGAGCGATCTGCCGGCGGCGCTCCGGACGAAGCTCGCCGAAGGCGGCCTCGCCAGCGTGATGGGCATCGTCAGCGAGCGCCGGGCGACCGACGACACGCGGAAGCTCCTCGTCTCGCTCGGTGACGGCGCGAACGTCGAGACGGTGCTCATCCCGCGGGTCGCGGGCGGCAAGTCGAACCTGCCGTCCCCGCTCGAAGAGGACGCCGATGCGGCCGCGGCCGTGGAGGACGAGGACGATCCGCTGGCCGATGACGGCCCCATCCCGGTCACGCAGTGCATCTCGACGCAGGTCGGCTGCGCGATGGGCTGCGTCTTCTGCGCGAGCGGCGTCGCGGGGCTGAAGCGGCACATGCGCGCCGACGAGATCGTCTCGCAGGTGCTCGTCGGCCGGTCCCGCCTCGACGAGCGCGAGCAGATTCGCAACGTCGTGCTCATGGGCATGGGCGAGCCGCTCCACAACTACGAGCAGACGGTGCGCGCGCTGCGTCTCCTCACACATCCGGACGGGATCAATCTCTCGTCGCGGAAGGTGACGGTCTCGACGAGCGGTCTCGTCCCCGAGATCGCGCGGCTCGGTCAGGACTTCAATGGGCAGATCGGGCTCGCGATCTCGCTCCACGCCGCAGACGACGAGACGCGTTCGCGTCTGATGCCGATCAACAAGAAGTACCCGCTGCCCGAGCTGATGAAGGCGCTCCGCGCGTATCCGCTCCCGCGACGGCGGCGGATCACGATCGAGTACACGCTCGTCGCGGGGAAAAACGACACCGCGGACGAAGCGAAGAAGCTCGCGAAGCTCCTCACGGGTCTTCCGGTGAAGATCAACCTGATCCCGATGAACCCGATCGAGGCTTCGACGCTCGGTCCGCCGGATCTGTCCGGCGTCCTCGCGTTCCAGAAGGTCCTCGTGGACGCGGGCTACTCGTGCTTCATCCGCCGTCGCCGCGGCGACGACGTGAGCGCAGCGTGCGGTCAGCTCGCGCTGCTCGGGGCGAAGCCGAAGGTCCGCGTCAATCGCAGCTAGCGCCCTCGGCGATCAGAGCGATGCGAGAGACTTCACAGGAAGGCCGGAAGGGCGGAAAGATTCATTTTCATTTTTCTTCCGCGCTTCCGACCTTGCTGTTCTTAATCTCGTGGCGCGAGGCTCGATGAACTCCACGCCGCGGATTGCGCTCCTTCTGCTCGCTCTCGTCTGCTTCTCCGGCATCGCGCACGCCGATGAGGCGGAGGCCCCTGCGCCGACGCCGAAGAAGGAGGAGCCGTTCGCGACGAAGCCCGGGTACACGCAGATCTTCGCGACGATGATGGGCGGCACGGGCCTGCGGTTCAACAACCCGTATCGGTTGTCGACACCGCTCGGCAGCGATGCGGAGTCGGTGTCGCGAACGAACGCGTACGTCGACATCGGCGTCGCGATGACGCTCGGGAGCCCGCTCGGCTTCCAGCACGGCGCAGCGCTGCGCACGACGGTGGGCGTGGAGGGCGTGGGGCAGGTCGTGATGACGCCGTCGTACTTCGGCTGGCGCCGAAAGGGCGCGTTCGCAGCGTTCGGGCGCGCGGGGATCCCGGTCGTCCTCACGCCCGATCCGACGTTCGGCCTGGAGGCCGCGGCGGGCGGAGTGTTCTTCTTCCTCGGGGGCATCGGCGTCGTCGCCGAGATCGTCGGCGACCTGTTCTACGGCACCGGAACGCGCGAGGTCGCGACCGCGACGTACCCGGTGCTGAGCGGCCAGATCGGCCTGATGGGAACGTACGAGGTGCTCCCGTGAGACGGCCTTCGAGCAGCATCGGACCCATCCGGATCGTCGTCGTCGTGCTCGGCGTGCTCAGCATGGCGCCGACCGCCGGCGACGTCGGCGGATGCGGGACGGAGGTGAAGACGCTCGATCCGCTCGCGTTCGCGGTCGCGCGCAAGGACATGGACTGCGCGCGATGCCAGGACTGTGGCATCGACACCCCGCGCTGCCAGCGTGCGTGCGATCCGAGCAAGCCCGTCGAGACGAGCATCCCGTCCACGTGCTCGCCGTTGCAGCACGACGGAGAGGTCTGCATCCGAGCGCTCGACGCCGCGTCCTGCGACGCTTACCGCACCTACGTCGACGAGCTCGCGCCTTCCACGCCGAGCGAGTGCCAGTTCTGCAAGGTCGTTCCCGAAGGACCTCGAGGGCCGGGGTTCGTCGTCGATGCTGCAACGACGGACGGTGCGCCGTGATCCGCTTTCGGCTCGCGCACATCGCGTTCGTCGCGCTCGCCACGCTCGGGACCGGATGCGCCGAGCTCCGCACGATCGTCGCGCCGACTGGCGACCTCGAGGACTACCGCGCCTTCCGCGTCGCCGCGGCGGAAGGGACGAGGCTCTCGCGCGCGAAGCGCTACATCGATCTCCACCCGAATGGAACGTGGATCCGCGAGGTCCGCGCTGCGTTCGAGGCGGAAGAGCCGAGGTACTTCGAAGAAGCGCAGGCCTCGCGCGAAGGCATCCGGCGCTACCTCGCCGATCTGCCCGACGGTCCACACGCCGATGCGGCGCTCTCGCTCCTCATCGCGTTCGGATCGAGCATGCAGGACGCCGAGCTTCGCGATATCGCGCGACACGTGCAGTACGAGGACGCGAAGCTCGAGGCAGCGGCGGTCCAGCGGCGCGCCGTTGGTGAGGCGATCCTCGCCGCGGTCGGCGTGCTGCTCGACGATGACGTGTACGGCTCACCCCGATCCGAAGCGCCGCCGAAGCTCCGGGGGCTGCTCGTCGGCAAGGACGCCCCGACGTGGGGAGCGGTCCCCGGGCGCCACGAGGACGACTACTTCTTCCTCCTGCCGACGCGCCCCGAGCGGGAGTCGCGGCTCCTGACGCTCGAGATCTCCGTCACGGAGACGAGCGGCGTCGTGACGGGGGCGGTCGTGGAAGGAAGCGACATGTTCGTGCGTTGGGCGGAAGCAGACCAGATCGTCCGACTCGATGCTTCCGCCCCCGAGGACCGCACGCAGGCCCAGGTCCACGCGATGAGCCGCCTCGAAGGGGCGCTCGAGCGCAGATTTCCGTCCGCTTCGTGTCCCGACATCAAGAAGGACCGGGAGCTCTACCACCGCGCCTGCAACGGCTGGGAAGCGGCGGTCGTGCCGGGCGCCAAGGCCGGCGACAAGGACGCCATCATCCTCGTCTCGCCACGTGATAGAAAGACGCCTGCCAGAGCGACGGACTCAGCCGCTCGGCCCTAGACGCGACCACCCTCGATGATCCCCTACATTCACGTCCCCGATCTGAAGCTCGGCCCGCTGACGCTTCATCCGTTCGGGTTGCTCGTCGCCACGGGCGTCATCATCGGCACGTGGCTCGCGACGAGGCGCGCGAAGCAGCGCGGCCTCGATCTCGACAAGCTCAACTCCTTCATCACGTGGATGCTCGTCGCCGGCTTCCTCGGCGGCCACATGCTCGACCAGATCTTCTATCACCCGGCCGAGGTGGTGAAGCGGCCGTGGTCGCTGTTCCTCTTGTGGGAAGGCCTCTCGTCGTTCGGCGGCTTCGTCGGCGGCTTGATCGGCGTCGTGATGTGGAAGTACTTCGAGGCGGTCCCGGTGTGGCGAACGCCGTTCTTCACGATCTCGAAGCTCAAGCGTCGCGACCTGGCGATGCCGATCATGCCGTTCTGCGATCTGATCCTGAGCGTCTTTCCGGTCGCGTGGATCTTCGGTCGAAGCGGGTGCTCGGTCGTGCACGACCACCAGGGCATGAAGGCTCCGGTGGGGCACTTCCTCGCGGTCGCTTTCGGCCAACCCGATCCGACGCGGACGATTCACCTCGGGTCGATCGAGCTCCGTTTCGGCAACAGCCCGCATTTCGATCTCGGCCTGCTCGAGATGATGTTCACCGTCGTGCTCGCCGCGCTCTTCGCGCTGACCTGGCGGCGCAAGCTGACGACCGGCTCGTACATCGCGGCCGTCGCGCTCGCGTACGCTCCGGTGCGGTTCGCGATGGACTTCTTGCGCGTCCGCGACATGGAGAACGCCGACCCGCGGTACGGCGCGCTCACGCCGGCGCAGTGGGCTTGTGTCGCTCTGTTCGGCTTCGGCCTCGTGATGGTTTCGCGCGTGATGAAGCTCCGGAAGACGGGCAAAGACCCGATGGAGCTCGTCTCGCTCCCTCGAGAGTTGCCGCTCCGCGCGCCGGACGTCCCCATCGAGGCGGGCGTCCAAGACTGAGGGCGAGCGCGCATAGCGATCGCACCGGCCCGAGTGTGCTCGGAGCTCGGAGATGGGGCTTGCCACCGCCCACGGAACTATCCGTATGATGAGAGCGTGGCGAAAAGCACCGAAGTCGGGAGAAGAGCGCTCCGCGTGCTCATCGTCGAAGATGACGACGATGATGCTGCGCTGCTCGTCCGCGAGCTGAACCGAAGCTTCGATCCGAAGGCGGAGCACGTCGCGACAAGCGCAGCGCTCCGTACGGCGCTCGAGCGGCAGACGTGGGACATCGTCATCTCCGATTGGGCGCTCCCGTCGTTCAACGGGCTCGATGCGTTCGAGATCGTCCGCAACGTCGATCCCGATCTCCCGTTCATCATCGTCTCGGGGACGATCTCGGAAGAGAACGCCGTCGAGGCGCTTCGTGCGGGGGTGCAGGACTTCGTGAGCAAGGGACGCTTCGCGCGGCTCGCACCGGCGATCGATCGCGAGCTTCGCGATGCCGAGACGCGCCGAAAAAAGCGCCACGCCGAGCTCGACCTCGAGCGGCAGCGGGCGGAGACCGAGCGATCCGAGCGCCTGCACCGGAGCGTGCTCCAGGCGGTGCCCGACGGCGTCGTCGCGGTCGACAACGACGAGCGGATCATCATCTGGGGAGGTGGTGTCGACGCCATCCTCCGGATGCCGCCAGCGGCGCTCCCGCTGGCGGCGTGGCCGGCGCACTACGGGATCTACTGCGCGGACCGCACGACGCTCGTTCCGGCGTCGGACGTCGTCCTCACCAAAGCCCTCGCCGGGATCGAGGTCGATCGCGTGGAGCGGTTCCTCCGGAACGCCGCCGTGCCGAACGGAATCTGGCTGAGCGTGAGCGCCAGGCCGCTGCGAGCTGCGGACGGAACGATCACGGGAGCCGTGGTCGTGTTCCGCGACGTGAGTCACGAGAAGGCCGCGCAGGAGCAGCTCATGATCTCCGACCGCATGGCGTCCGTCGGCATGCTCGCCGCGGGCGTCGCCCACGAGATCAACAACCCGCTCGGCTCGGCGCTCCTCAACCTGGAGATCGTCCACGACATCTTGAGCGGGCCACCACACACGCGCGACGAGCACGAGCTCGAGGAGGCGATGGCCGATGCGCGCGCCGCCGTCGCTCGCGTCCGCGAGATCGTCTCCGACCTGCGGATCTTCTCGCGGCACGAGGACGCGTCGGCGGTGCGCGCCGATGTCGGGAAGGCTCTCGACTCGAGCGTCCGGATGGCGTGGAGCGAGGTCCGGCACCGCGCTCGCATCGTGAAGGACTACCAGCCGGCTCCGATTGTCGACGGCTCGGAGGCGCGGCTCGGGCAGGTGTTCCTCAACTTGATCATCAACGCGGCGCAGGCAATCCCGGAGGGGCACGTCGCGGAGAACACGATCCGCGTCGTGACGGGGACCGACGACAAGGGAAACGCGGTCGTCGAGGTGTCCGATACCGGGGCGGGAATGTCGCCGGACACGCTCGCGAACGTGTTCGCGCCGTTCTTCACGACGAAGCCGCCGGGCATCGGTACCGGGCTCGGCCTCGCGATCTGCCAGCGCATCGTCACGGAGATGGGCGGCGAGATCCACGCCGAGAGCCAGCTCGGGAAGGGGACGACCTTTCGCGTCGTGCTCCCTCCGGCCGTGGACGCGGCCGCCCGGCCGCAGCCTTCGCGCGCGACACGACCTCCGCCCTCGCTCCGACGCGGGAGGATCCTCGTCGTCGACGACGAGCCCCTGCTCGGTTCCGCGATCCGGCGCGTGCTCTCGTCGCAGCACGACGTGGTGACGACGACCCGCGCCGTCGAGGCTCTCGAGAAGCTCCGCTCGGGAGCGAAATTCGACGTGATCTTCTCCGACCTGATGATGCCTCAGGTCACGGGAATGGAGCTTTACGCGCGCATCTGCGACGAGTTCCCGGAGCATGCTCCGCGCGTCGTCTTCCTCACCGGCGGAGCGTTCACGCAGGCCGCTCGCGACTTCCTCGCGAGGGTCTCGAACCCGACGCTCGAGAAGCCGATCGATCGAAACAGTCTGCTCGCGCTCGTCACCCGGCGCGTGCAATCACCGTGGACGACCTCACCGAGCTCGTGATCAGGCAGGCGCGCGATGCGCCTCGAGCAGAGCCCGGCAGTCGTCCGGGATCGGCTGCTTCACCATCGTGTCGAGGTCGGTCGCGACGGTGACGTGCTCGATCGTCGCGACGTGGACGCCGTCGGACATGCGGGTGAGCACGTAGCGGAGCGTCGTCGAGGTCATTCCGATGTGCACGATCGACGTCTCGATCTTCGCGACGTCGCCGTACCGGAGCGGCGCCTTCCAGTCGGCCTTCACGTGCACCGCGGGGAAGCCGACGCGTCGCTTGATGATGAGTCCGACGTAGCCGCCGGGCACGCCGTCGAAGAAGCGCTCCATCGCCTCGTGGCACCAGTTGAAGAACCGCGCGAAGAACGCGATGCCCGCAGCATCGACCTCCTCGAAGCGAACGGGACGCTCGTAGACGACGGACATGGGCTAGAGCTCCGCTCCGGATCGGATTGGCCTCGGTGATCCTCGATCCATCCTGCTGGTGCTCGGCATCGTACTCGGAATCCGCCTCCGTCGGTCCGGTAGCTTCGCGCTCGCGCACGATCGAGATTCACAAGGAGACAGTGGGATAGGGAGCCGAGAGGGAGGGGCGCGTCTCTTCGATCTCGACCTGGACCCTCGTCGCCTCTCACGAAACGCTTCGCGCATGCGTGATCCCTTTAGAGGAGTAACGCTTGAAGTCGTTGAAATGAGTCTTCTCTGCCTGGCGCGCGCGCGCGGACTTCGAGGAGCA
>JAEXCN010000175.1 GCA_023402175.1 Pseudomonadota bacterium
GCCCCTCCCTCTGATCTCCCTGTCGCCCTGTCACCCTGTGAATCTCTCCTCGAGTCATCCCGGGCAGCAGTCGATAGAGACCAGAGGACAGCTGTCGCCCTGTCACCGTGTGAATCTCGCCGGCGACGACCTCGCGGCACCAGGAGATGAGACCGATGATCAGGCCCTTGGCGCCTTGGCGGTTGAATCAGTAACGTTGATCGCGTGAAGGGCTTGCTTCATCTCCGCCTGCCGGCGATCGCCGCCGGCATCGCTGCCGTCGCCGCGGCGTGCTCGACCAAGGAGCCGACGAAGTCGACGTACTTCGAGCGCACGATCAGCCCCATCCTCACGACGTCGTGCGTGCGCACGAACACGGGCGCGGGATGTCACGTCTCCGACGCACGCGGGAACGCGCTCGGCAACCTCGACGTCTCGAGCTTCGAGGGCGTCCAGAAGCGCAAGGACCTCCTCGTCGACTACGGACCGTACGGCCAGCCCGCATTCCTCGTGAAGAACGTCGAGCCGTTCCAGGTCGAGGTGCACGGCTACGACGGCGCAAAGACCGTCGTCACGACCGACATCAAGCACACGGGCGGATCGATCCTCGATCCGACGGGTACCGGTTACCAGACGCTCCGCCGCTGGATCCAGAACGGCGCCACCGAGAACAACACCGGCGTCGCCCCGAAGAACATCGAGCGACTGCCGTGCTCGACGTTCGTCCCCGGCCGCGGCGACTTCGATCTGACGAAAGATCCCGCTCGGCCGGACTTTGCGACGTTCCGCGATCGCGTCAACGGCGTCCTCACCGGCAACATCGACGACGAAGCGCTGAAGAAGGTCGCGTGCGCAGCATCGAACTGCCACGGCAACATCTCGAACTCGCTCTACCTCACGTGCGGGACCACGCCGGAGCAGATCCGGTGGAACTACCTCGCGGCCCAGGAGTACCTCGCGCAGACGCCCGAGCAGAGCGAGCTGCTCCGCCGTCCGCTCGCGCCCGCGCAGGGCGGCGCGTACCACGAAGGCGGCGCCATCTTCTCTTCTCCGAGCGACGAGGCGTATCGGCGCTTCGACGAGTGGGCGCGGCAGCACGGCCCGGCCGTCGCGGAGCGGAACGATCCGGGCTTCCTCTTCTTCGCGCACAAAGTGCAGCCGATCCTCGTGAAGAAGGGCTGCATGATGATCCAGTGCCACTCGGCAGCGATGTTCCACGACTACCGATTGCATGGCGGATCGGGCGGGAGCTTCTCGTTGTCGGCGACGCGCCGGAACTACGAGCTGTCGCTCACTCAGCTGGCGGTCGAGAGCGAAGACCCCGACGCGAGCCGGATGGTGCGGAAGAACCTGTACCGGCCCGAGGTCTGCGGCGTCGCCGGTTGTGAAAAACCGGTCGGCCTCGCCCATCGCGGTGGTCCGCTGCTCGAGGACTTCGGCGCCGAGCGCGCGAGCCCCGCGGCATGCGCCGCCGGCAACTACGATTACGACAACGGCGACCTCGACAAGATCCCGGCGTACTGCGTGATGTCCGAGTGGCTGAAGCGCGAGCGTGACGTCCACAAGCTCGCGCCGCTCAGCGCAATCGTCTACGTGAAGCGGCCGATTAACAGCCTCAAGCGCGCGCAGGACTTCGACGTCTATTCGCCGGGCGCCGACCTCCGGCGCGCGGACGCCGCGATCACGAACGGCGAGCTCACGGTCACCGGAGGCAGCGACCGATCGCTCACGACCGGCTGCGGGCTCGATCCGGCGACGGCGGACATCCGGCGGCCGCAAGTCTCGTGGGACGGAACCCGCGTCGCGTTCGCGGCACGCTCGAGCGCGAGCGAGCCGCTCGCGATCTACGAGATGAACGCGGACGGATCGAGCTGCGCGAAACATCCGGACATCAACACGACGCCGCCCTCGGCCAACGGGCTCCTCATCCACAACTTCGATCCGACCTATGCGCCGACGGACGGAGGTTCCTCGCGCATCGTCTTCGCGTCGACGCGCGGCAATCTCTCGGATGCTGCGTACGACTACACGGGCCCGCAGCGCACGCCGGCCGACCCGACGAAGCCGAACTCGAACCTCTACGTCCTCGAGCCCGATCCGGCAGCGCCGCCGCGCACGCGCGTCCGCCAGCTCACGTTCCTTCTCAACCTGGAACGGCAGCCGACGTTCATGAACGACGGCAGGCTCATCTTCACGGCAGAGAAGCGCGCGCCCGGGTTCTACCAGCTCTCGCTCCGGCGCCTGAACCTCGACACGGGTGACTATCACCCGCTCTACGCACAGCGCGGATCGATCGGCTATCCGGAGGCGACACAGGTCGTCGAGCTCTCGGACAAGGACTTCGCGACGATCTTCTCCGTGCCGGAGAGCACACCGGGCGGAGGCGTCCTCGGCGTCTTCAATCGATCCATCGGCATCGATTTCCAGAGCACGGATCCTGCGGATTACCCGATCGATCCGGGCGTGCTCGATCCCGCGCAGCCCCAGACGCCGGATCCGGCGTTTTTCCTCCACTCGCTTCGGTTCCCCGATCGCGCTTCGAGCGCGCGTCCAGGTCAACCGACGAGCGGCCACTACACATCGCCGTCCGCGCTGCCGAGCACGCAACTGCTCGTGAGCTTCGAGAGCGGAGGCGGTGACTACGACGTCTACGTCATGGACACGAACACGGGCGCCAAGACGAAGGTCCTCGGTGACGCGAGCGGCGCAGAGGTCGAAGCGGTCGCCGTGTATGCGCGCCTGCCGCGCCCGATCTTCCAGTCGCGCCTGGACGAGCCGAACGGGCACGTTGTCCTCCTCGACGGAAAACCGGAAGCCGAGATCCACGTCCTCGACTTCCCCGTGCTCGCGTCGCTCCTGTTCCAGAACACGCCGACGGGCCGGCTCGTCGATCGCGAGGTCAAGACGTTCAGCGTCTACGAGGACCTGCCGCCGACGCTCGACGTCGACTCGATGGACAAGGGCGGCTCGTTCGTCGCGAGCGATGCGTTCGGTCGCGTCTACGTGCGACGCAGGCTGCTCGGCGCGGCGGCGGTGGAGGACGACGGGTCGGCGAAGTTCTCCGTCCCCGGCGGCGTTCCCATCGTCCTCGAGCTGCCTCCGACGAAGCTCTCGCGGGAGAAGGGTCTGCCTCGCGTGCAGCGTGAGGCGATGAGCTTCTCGCCTGGCGAATACGCGCATCAGTCGTTCCGCGAAAACCTCTTCGGCGGCCTTTGCGGCCCATGCCACGGTTCAATCTCGGGGCGAGCCGTGGATGCAGCGCTGCAGCCCGACTTCGTCACGCAGGCCTCGAGCACGCTCTCCCGGTTCAAGCCGCCGTACGACATGAACAAGCCACCGGCGCAGCGTGGCGCCGTGACGGGCCCACCGGCATCGCCATGAGCGCGCCCGCGGCTCGCGCGTGGACGTCACGCGGGCGGCGAGCGCTCGGGCCCATCGTGCTGCTGCTCGTCGCGAGCGGCTGCAAGGTGGGCGGTTGCGCTGCGAACGTCCTCGGCGACATCATCGGCGAGACCGGTGACGTCTACTGCGACCGGCGCTTCGTCACGAACGCGACCAAGGAGCCGGCCGCGTTCTGCCAGGAAGTCATCGATACGATCGCCGTGAGCGAGGTCTCCGATGATTGTCGCGAGAAGCACGCGGCGCGCACCGGCGAGGGGCGCTGTCCACGCACGAACGTCATTGCAGGATGCAAGCTCCACAAGGACAACGACGACGGCTCCGAGGTCTGGGACTGGTACTACGACGTGTCCGATCTCGAAGACGCAGCCGCTTTGGACGGCTCGAGCGACGGCGATCCGATCTTCAAGGATCCCGTCCGCACGAAGGACGAGGTGAAAGCACTCTGCGCCGATCGAAAGCGCTACGAGGAGGGCGCGACGTTCGACGATCGACCGTGAGCGGACGTTCGATGCCCAGCCTTCGTGCGGTTCGTGCTGCGCGCAATCGCGACTCCCGACGATTCTGCACCGAGACTGCGAGGTCGATCAGCTTCCACTCGCCGGCCGTCAACGCGTGCCGCCGCGGATCGATTCCCAGTCGAGCCGAGGCGCCGCCTCGGATGGCTCTGAGCGTGCACAGCGCCGCGCGCGTAGGAGGTAGCCATCATGTGCAGTCTCAAGCGCTTTGCTCTCGCGAACATTGCAGCTGGATTCGCCGTGGCAGCGTTCGGATGCGCGGCCCCGGTCGAAGACACCGCGGAGGTCAGCTCTGCAGACGGGATCCAGCCGAACAACCAGGCGGATCAGGCGGACCCGCAAGGACAGCCTGGCAATCAACCCGCTCAGGCCAATCAGCCCGGTCAGCCCGGTCAGCCCGGTCAGCAGCCCGGTCAGCCCGGTGAGCCCGGCGGCCCCGGCGCACCGATAGGGCCAATCGGCTTCGGCGCACCCGTGATCCCGGGAGGCGTCGTGCCCGGAATCATCGATCCTGCCGCGATCTTTCAGGGCGTCGCTCAGATGAACGAGGCGATCCGAGCGCAGGTCCAGGAGAACATCCTTCGCCAGCGCGTTCAGATGCTCATGATGATGAGGCAGATCTTCGCCGGTCTGCAGGGCGGCCCCGGATTCATGCTCGGCGTTCCCGGAGGCGTGGGCATTCCGGGCTTCGTCGGCATTCCTGGAGGCGTGCAGGGCATCCCGGGCTTCCAGCCGGGTATTTTCGGAGGCGTGCCGGCCATTCCGGGCTTCCAGGGCGTTCCTGGAGGCGTGCAGGGCATTCCGGGCGTCCAGCAGGGCACGCCGGAGCAGGGCGCTCCGCAGCAGGCTGGCCAGCAAGGCACGCCGGGCGCCCAGGGTCAGCAGCAGCCCCAGGGACAGGGGCAGCAGAACCCCTGACGCGAGTGTTCGAGAGGAGCGCCGTTCGAAGCTCTCGATGGCTCACGACCAAATGCGCTCGCCGGAAGCCCTCCGGCGAGCGCGGCGGTCGATGAGTGAGCACGTCACCAGACGACGAGATCGTCGCGGTGGACGAGGATGCCGGGCTCCTCGCCGGAGGCGCCCAGGCGATCCTTCTTCCCCGCGACGAGCACCGCGTCCGTCGCCGAGACGCGCGCGAGGCCGCGGCCGATCTCGGTGCCGTCGGGCGCGAGCACACGGACCGAGTCGCCCGCGCGGAAATCACCGCGAACGCCGGCAACGCCGACCGAGAGAATGCTCGTGCCTTTGCTGCGCACGGCGGCGGAAGCGCCGGCATCGAGCCACACATCGCCGCGCGGCCTCAGCGTGAACGCGATCCAGTGCTTCTTCGCGGGAAGCCTGCGCGTCGCCGCGACGAAGAGCGTCCCTTCATCCTCGCCGGCGAAGATGCGTCCGAGCACGTCCTTCTTCCCGGCATCGGCGATGACGACGTGCGCTCCGGCGAGCGTCGCTCGCCGCGCCGCCTCGATCTTGCTCGCCATGCCGCCCGTGCCTGCGTCGCTCTTCTTCGCGCGTACGAGCGGCAATGCTTCGGAGGCGACATCGCGCACGATGGAGACGCGCTCGCCGGACGAGTCGAGCAACCCGGGAACGTCGGAGAGCAGGACGAGCACGTCGGCGGCGACGAGCGGCGTCACCATCGCCGAAAGCTCGTCGTTGTCGCCGAACTTGATCTCTTCGACGGCGACGGCGTCGTTCTCGTTCAGGATCGGCACCGCTCCGGCGTCGAGCAGCGCCGAGAGCGCCGCGCGCGCGTTGTTCGCGCGGACGCGGTCGGCGAGGTCCGCGTGCGTGAGGAGCACCTGCGCGACCGGGATCTCCTCGCGGTCGAACGCCTCCTCGTAGGCGCGCATGAGGAGGCTCTGCCCGGCGGACGCAGAGGCCTGCAGCTTCGCCATCTCCTTCGGTCGCCCTCGGTATCCGAGCTTGCGCCACCCGAGCGCGATCGCTCCGCTCGAGACGAGGACGACGAGCTTGCCGTCGTCGCGTAGTCCTTTGATCGCGCGGGCGAGGCGCTGGTGCGCGCTCGCGTCACGCGCGAGGGTGCTCGAGCCGATCTTGATGACGACGCGCTTCGCACGCCGTACCGCCGTGCGGGGATCGCTCATGCGCGGACGCTGGCGAGCGTCTCGTCGAATGCCGCTTCGAGCCGGCGAACGAGCCAGCCTGGCGCGCTCGCGAGCGAGATGAAGACGCCGTCGACGAACTGGGTCGTCGGATCACGCAGGTCTTCGGGCGCGAACGGCGGGTTCTCTCGCGAGCCTCGGCCTTCGGTCGTGAGCGCGTAGACGAGCGCCTGATCGATGGCGCGGCGGACGCGGCGCGCCTCTTCGACGTCGATGCGCACGGAGCGGGCCATCCGCGCCGTGTCGAGGTAGCGCTCGAGCAGATGCCCGAGGACGAACGTCCCGAGCGCGGTGCGGAACGGTCCGAGCATCGCGAGCGGTCCGAAGCGACCGAGCACGCGCGTCACGGCGAACGTGACGCCTTGCTGGACGTAGCCCTTGGGTCCGTCACCGCTCGCCGGATCGATGAGCACGGTGCGCGCCTCGGGCGTGAGCGACAAGCCATGGCGCGCCGTGAGATCGTGCACGAGCGCGCCGCGGATGCGCCGCACGATCGCGTCCGGAATCCACGGAAGCGGCACGACGCCCGACGCCGCGCCGAGCATCGTGTACGTGCCTAGCCGTGCGCCGCCGAACTGCGGCCGGCCGAGCGCCTCGGTTCGACGGGAAGTGATCCCCTCGCCTTCGTCCAGGCCCGACACCGTCGCGGCGCCCTTGTCGTTCGTCATCGAGGCGCCACGTTACCGCAAACCTCAAGAGAGCGCGCGAGCGACAGGCACGAGCTCGATCACGGCCACGCGTGCAGCATCGCAGAGCGCCATGAGCTCTCCCGTCGTGAGCTCGCTGCCGAGGTCGACGAGCAGGTGCGCTCCGCGCGCCTCGACGCGAGCTCCCCGCGCCGCCAGCGCCGGAGCGAGCGCCTCGACGGGTCCGCTCATTCGGGCGACGAAGCGACGAAGCGACGCTGCAAGCTCGGCCGGAGGACCTTGCGCATCGACGCGCGTCGCGGTCGCGACGATCGCCTCGTCGGATGCGTGCGCGAGCGGCAACGCGAGCGGCATTCGCGGAGCGAAGATCACCCATGCTCGATCGTCGAGCGCATCCGCGAGCACCTTCGCATAGGCGAGCGCGACGTCGTCGGGCAAACCGCCGAGAGGGTCGTCGAGCGCGATCACCTCGGCGCACGTGGCGAGGGCTGCTGCGACGACCGTCGCTCGGCGAGCATGCGGTACGAGGCGGGAGAGCTCGCTCTTCGCCATCGCGGACAGCGAGAGCTTCGCGATCGCGGCCTCCGTGCTCGCGCGCGCCGCAGCTGCAGGAACACCTGCGAGGCGTGCGCTCCAGGAGACGTATTCGCTGACCGTCCAGCGCGGAGGCATCGGCGGATCGGAATCCGCACCGGCGACGACGGCGCGC
The DNA here is from genome assembly GCA_023402175.1 of Pseudomonadota bacterium. GTDB lineage: Bacteria > Myxococcota_A > Polyangia > Polyangiales > Polyangiaceae > Labilithrix. Next base: position 7,379 of record JAEXCN010000175.1, read on the forward strand.
GCGACGGCGTCCGCCGCCGCGACGCCCCGGATCGAGAGCCCTCCTCGGACGACGCGGGACAGCCCCGTCGTCGCATCGAAGAGCGCCCGCGGAGCGCCGAGCACGAGGACGTGCTCGCCTTTCGTCCGGAACGTGAGGCCGTCACATGCGGGGACACCGTCGACATCGACGCGGACGTCCTCGGCAACGAGGAGCGGGTCGGGAGGTGAGGATGCCGCCGCGCTCAAGGCATCCGACGATACCACGCCCGCACCTCGATCCTGGGCAACGCTGAGCTCGGATGCTCCAACTTGGCCGAGCGGCGACGGGCGCGCTAGCGTCGGACCCATGACGAAGCCCACCCTCGCTGTCCTCGCGATCGCGGCGGCAGCGCTTCTCGGCAGCGCGTGCAAAGAGGATCCGAAACGGCCTCCGGTCGCTGCCGATGATCCCGCCTCGCCCGGCATGGGGAACGTGAGCAACGGTGGCGGGACGCGCACCGACGGCGGCAGCGAGGACGATTCCGGTGACGCGAGCACCGCATGCACCGATCTCGAGCCGAGCGGCGGCATCATCGACCAGAACGGGACCAGCGACGATCCGGTCGCCGGCGCCGGGGGCACGATCGTCGACGGCGTCTACGAGCTCACCGACGCGCGCCTTCACCAAGGTGCAGCGACCCTGCCGGGTCTGACGGGCAGCTCGTTCCAGGGCGCGATCCGCTTCACGGGGAACGCATTCGAGCGCGTCATCGTGCTCCGGACCTCAGGCGGAGCATCGAGCGAGACGCGCAGCAGCGGCACGTTCACGACGAACGACTCGAACGCGACCATGACGCTCGCCTGCCCGATCGCGACCCAGGAGCACGTGACCTATACGGTCGCCAACACATCGGTCACCTTCACGAATCTCGTCACGAAGGAAACGTTCACTTTCACGATGCAGCCCTGATCTCGAATCGATGAAGGTCGCGCACGACGACCACAAATCTTTGATAAGCTCCCGCACGCCATGAGCCTTGCTCGTCCCCTCCGCTCGATGTTCCTCGCCACCGTCACTGCGTTCGCCGCGATCAGCATCGTCGGCTGCGGAGGCGGCAACGACCCGAAGACGGCGAAAGTCGCGTCCGGCCCGATGCCCGAAGGCGAGGCGTGGACCGGCGTCTACTTCCACCCGGTGTTCGGCTACCTCCACATGCAGGAGGAAGGCGCGAACGTCGTCGCTCGCTGGAAGCGGACCGATCACAGCCACTGGGGCGAGCTGAGTGGAACGACGACCGGCAACGTCCTCCACTACACGTGGAAGGAGCACAAGATCGGCATGGTCGGCGCCGCGTCGACGACGCACGGCAAGGGCTACTTCGTCTACAAGGTCAACAAGGAGAACATCGGCGAGCTCGACGGCGAGTTCGGCCTGAACGACTCCGAGGTCGGCAGCAGCTGGAAGAACGTGAAGCAGGTCCGCATGCCCCCGGATCTGAAGTCGATCGGCGGCGACGCGGAAGGCGTGACGCCCGGCCAGCTCAGCAACTGATCCGTAGCGCGCGTCGATGCAAAAAAGGCCTTCCCTCTGAGGAGGGCCTTTTTCGTTTTGTCGGTATAGCCGCGGGAGCGTGCGGAAGAGTTTTCTCCCCCGGGAGCGATGCGTCATGGAGCGGCCGCGTCATCGCGACGACCGCACTGAAAAGTTGCAATCAACGACGAGAGAAGCCGGTGGTAGCGCGGCTGCGAAAACGCTAAAGAGCGCGGTCATCATGACGATGCCCCTCGAGCATCCGGATACGTTCGTTCGCCGCCACATCGGACCGAGCCCCGACGACCAGGCCCACATGCTCAAGGCCATGGGCGTGACGTCCCTCGACACGCTCGTCGCGGACACGGTGCCGAAATCGATCAGGCTCCAGCGTGCTCTCGACCTCGGCCCCGGGCTGAGCGAAGCGGCGATGCTCGAGCGATGCCGCTCCATCGGTCAGAAGAACGAGATCTACCGATCGTACATCGGCATGGGTTACTCGGACTGCATCACGCCGCCGGTGATCCTGCGCAATATCGTGCAGAACCCGGGCTGGTACACGCAGTACACGCCGTACCAGGCGGAGATCTCGCAGGGCCGTCTCGAAGCGCTCCTCAACTTCCAGACGATGGTGATCGACCTGACCGGGCTTCCGGTCGCGAACGCCTCGCTGCTCGACGAAGCGACCGCCGCTGCCGAGGCGATGCACCTCGCCTACGAGTTCAAGGGCGGCGACGACAAGAAGGTCTTCTTCGTCTCCGAGAAGTGCCACCCGCAGACGATCGACGTCGTCACCACGCGTGCAGAGGCACTCGGGCTCACGGTGCGCGTCGGCGATCACGCTTCGGCGGATCTCTCGGGCGTGTTCGGCGCGCTCGTGCAGTACCCGACGACGGACGGCGCGGTGCTCTCGTACCGCGCATTCGGCGAGAAGGTCCACGCGGCGGACGCGCTCTTCGTGATGGCCGCCGACATCCTCGCGCTCGCGATCCTCGAGACCCCGGGCGAGATGGGCGCGGACGTCGCCGTCGGCACGACGCAGCGCTTCGGCGTCCCGCTCGGCTACGGCGGCCCGCACGCCGCGTACTTCGCGTGCAAGAACGAGTTCGTCCGCAAGCTGCCGGGCCGCATCATCGGCCTCAGCCAGGATGCGCGGAACAAGTCGGCGCTCCGCATGGCGCTCCAGACGCGCGAGCAGCACATCCGCCGCGAGCGCGCGACGAGCAACATCTGCACGGCGCAGGCGCTGCTCGCAGTCGTCGCGAGCATGTACGCCGTCTACCACGGGCCGAAGGGCATCCGCGCGATCGCCGAGCGCGTGCATGCGCTCGCGGCGACGCTGCGCGAAGGCGTCGCGAAGCTCGATCTGAAGATCACGCACGACGCGTTCTTCGACACGCTCTGCATCCAGGGCACCGAGAAGGACGTCGACGGCTGGCTCGCCGCGGCCGAGAAGAAGAAGATCAACCTTCGCCGCTACTCGCCGACGACCGTGTGCGTCGCGATCGACGAGACGACGGGCCTCCGCGACATCGGCGACCTCGTGGACGTCTTCTCGCTCGGCAAGGGCGCCGAGGAGTTCGAGACCGTCGCGGAGATGTACCGCCGCGCGATCCCGAAGGAGCTCGAGCGCACGTCGGCGTATCTCACGCACCCGGTATTCAACGAGCACCACTCCGAGACGGAGATGCTCCGCTACATGCGCAAGCTCGAGGGACGAGATCTCTCGCTCGCGCACTCGATGATCCCGCTCGGCTCCTGCACGATGAAGCTGAACGCGACCGCCGAGATGATGCCCATCACCGATCCGTGGTGGAACCGCATCCATCCCTTCGCGCCGCTCTCGCAGGCGAAGGGCTACGCGCAGATCTTCAGCGAGATGGAGAAGGCGCTCGCCGAGATCACGGGCCTGCCCGCCGTCTCGCTCCAGCCGAACGCCGGCGCGCAGGGCGAATACGCGGGTCTCCTCGTCATCAAGAAGCATCACGAGGTGCGCGGCGAGGGCCACCGCAACGTGTGCCTCATCCCGGCCTCGGCGCACGGCACGAACCCGGCGTCGGCCGTCATGGCGGGCATGCAGGTCGTCGTCGTGAAGACGGACGCGAACGGCAACATCGACGTCGCCGATCTCGAGGCGCGCGCGAAGGAGCACTCGAAGAACCTCGCGGCCATCCAGGTCACCTACCCGTCGACGCACGGCGTGTTCGAGGAGGAGATCAAGAAGATCTGCTCCATCGTCCACGAGCACGGCGGCCAGGTGTACATGGACGGCGCCAACATGAACGCGCAGGTCGGCCTCTGCCGCCCCGGCGACATCGGCGCGGACGTCGTGCACATCAACCTGCACAAGACGTTCTGCATCCCGCACGGCGGTGGCGGACCCGGCATGGGCCCGATCGCGGTCGGGGCACACCTCGGCAAGTACCTCCCGGCGAAGCCGGTGGTCGAGCCGCGCCCGGCGGAAGCGGTGGGCCCGATCGCAGCTGCACCGTGGAGCAGCGCGAGCATCCTCCTCATCTCCTGGGCGTACATCCAGATGATGGGCGGCTGGGGCCTCACGCAGGCGACGAAGATCGCCATCCTCAACGCGAACTACATCGCGCATCGCCTCGGGCCGCACTTCCCGGTCGTCTACGTCGGCTCGAAGGGCCGCGTGGCGCACGAGTGCATCCTCGACGTCCGCCCGTTCAAGCGCACGGCCGGCATCGAGGTCGACGACGTCGCGAAGCGCCTGATGGACTACGGCTTCCACGCGCCGACGATGTCCTTCCCGATCGCCGGCACGCTGATGGTCGAGCCGACGGAGAGCGAGTCGCTCGCCGAGATCGATCGCTTCTGCGAGGCGATGATCGCCATCCGCGAGGAGATCCGTCAGATCGAGGAAGGCAAGTGGCCGCGGGAGGACAACCCGCTCAAGCACGCGCCGCACACGATCGAGGCGTGCATCTCGGACGAGTGGACGCATCCGTACTCGCGTGAGATCGCCGGCTTCCCCGCACCGTGGACGCGCGACCGGAAGTTCTGGCCGTCGGTCTCCCGCCTCAACAACGCGCTCGGCGACCGGAAGCTGATCTGCTCCTGCCCGCCGATCGAAGAGTACGCGGCCGCGGAGTAAGGCTTCCCCCACTCTCTTCTCGAACGCCCGGTGCCCCCAGCGCCGGGCGTTTTTGCTTGGATGACGGGGGGGCCCGCTTCTCCTGAGCAGAGCCCTCGAGGTCTGGCTCGGCATTGCCGCTCGTGCCAGAACTGGGCGCTCGGAGTGATGAACGGCCAAGGCGCCAATCCCTGACTATTGGTGTCATCTCCTGGTGCCGGCGGTCGTCCGCGGCGAGATACACACGGTGACAGGGCGACAGCTGTTCTCTGGTCTCTATCGACTGCTGGCCGTGATGACTCGAGGAGAGATTCACAGGGTGACATGGCGACAGGGAGATCAGAGGGAGGGGCTTCGTCTCTTTCTTCACCTGGCCCCTCGTCGGACCCTCACGAAACGTGAAGCGCTCGCTTCGCGAGCACTTCACGTTTCGTTCGGAAGGGAAGACCTCAATTCCGAGCTCCAGCCTCATTCCCCAAACGGTGCGCTCTCCATGCTTCGGACCGAGACCTTCGGGAGGAGGAGAGTGGCTGGACGATCTATCTGCTGCTCGCGTCGATGATCGTCTGCGACGTTACGCAAGCGTCTCCGTCCGAGTCCTGCAGCCGGCAAGGACGCCCGTGCCTGTGCGGATCGCGCCCCCCGGTCGCGAGGGAGGCTCGAAATTTTCGAGCGAAACGCGCTAGCGTTTCGTGAGAGGCGACAAGGGTCCAGGTCGAGAACGATGCGAGGCCTCCTCCCTCTCGGCTCCCTGTCGCCCTGTCACCCTGTGAATCTCGCCTGGCGACGACCTCGCAGCAACATGAGGAGCGTCGGCAGGTTACGACGACGCTCGGCGCAGGACGCTGTGGCGATAGCCGTACGAGAAGTAGACGACGAGGCCGATGGCGAGCCAGACGAAGAGACGGAGCCAGTTCGACGCTTCGAGGCCGGCGATGAGCGCAGCGCATGACAGCGCGGCGAGGATCGGTGTCAGCGGATAGAGCGGCACACGGAAGGGCCGTTTCGCATCGGGCTCGCGCACGCGGAGGACGATGACCCCGAGCGAGACCAGGATGAACGCGAAGAGCGTCCCGATGTTCGTGAGCCCGATCGCCTGATCGGGCGTGAGCACGGAACAACCGAGCGCGACCACGGCGCCGGTGACGCAGGTCGACACGTGCGGCGTTCGAAAGCGCGGATGGATCTTCGCGAACGTCGTCGGAAGGAGGCCATCGCGTGCCATCACCATGAAGATGCGCGTCTGACCGAGCTGGAAGACGAGCAACACGGCGGTCATCGCCACGACGGCGCCGAAGCCGAACACCGTCGCGAAGTTCCGGTAGCCCATGTACTCCATGGCCTTCGCAAGCGGGTCGTTCGACGTGAGGTCGGAGACAGGGACCACGCCGGTGAGCGCGGCGGCGGTCAGGATGTAGAGGATCGTGCAGATCACGAGCGACCAGATGAGGCCGCGCGGCAGGTCTCGCTGCGGGTGTTTGCACTCCTCGCCGGCGGTCGACACGGCGTCGAACCCGATGTAGCTGAAGAAGCCGAGGGCAGCGCCCTGCCAGATCCCTTTGAAGCCGTTCGGAGCGAACGGCGTCCAGTGGCTCTCCCCGCGCGAGATGATCGCGCGCGCGCCGAGCGCGATGAAGATCGCGATGAGGACGAGCTTCAGCACGACCATCGCGGCGTTCGCGCGCGCGCTCTCCTTGATGCCGAGGAGGAGGATCGCCGTCAGGAGCACGGTGACCGCGAACGCGGGGAGGTTGAACGCGACGACGTGTCCGAAGAGGCGCGGGAAGTCCACCCCGGCATTCTCCGGAGCCGCGGCGAGCGCCGTCGCCGTCTGTATGTCCTTCGTCAGCCAGATCGGGAGCTCCACACCTGTGAGGCCACGAAGGAAGGCCTGGAAATAGTCGCCCCAGCTCTGGGCCACATAGATGTTGCCGATTGCGTACTCGATGATGAGGTCCCAACCGATGATCCACGCGACGAGCTCACCGAAGGCGGCGTACGCGTACGAATAGGCGCTCCCGGAGGCAGGGACCATCGTCGCCACCTCGGCGTAGCAGAGCGCCGCGAGCCCACAGGCGATCGCCGTGAGCACGTACGAGAGGATGACCGCTGGTCCGGCGCCGTGCATCACGAGGTGCCCGTCCGCGTCGAAGCGACCGACGATCATCTCGCGAATGCTCGAGAACAGGCCTGCGCCGACGATGGCGCCGATCCCGAGCAACGTCAGATCGACGGCCGACAGCGACCGCCGGAGCGACGCTTCCCCCTCGATCGGATCGTGGGTTCGTTTTCGGAGGAACAGCGACCGGACGTTCATCGCAGTCACCGTCGTACTGCCCCGCGGAGCGGTGATCTAGTCTTTAGCGCAGCCGTACGGGCGCCGACGGACGGCGCGTCGCGAAAACGGCGGTCTCGGATCGAGCTCGAGCTCGAGTGCCCCCGAGTCACGCGGCGGTGCTTCCAGGCCCTGCCAAGCTCTGCGCGGCGTCGCGGGCGCATGGACAACGGATGCGCGACAATGACCGCTCGATCGAGTCGCCGCATTGTGCCGAGCTGTGGGCGACCTCAAATGAGTTCCTCGGGGATTCATCATGTTGTTCGAGAAGTTCGCTCTCGGGTCGCTCGTCGGTGCTCTCACGATGGTCGTCGCGGCATGTTCGAACGATTCCGCCGGCGACGAGAACAAGAGCCGTTCGGAGCTCGCATGCGAGCACCTCAACGACATCTGCGCGAAGACGCAGGGCTACCAGACGCGGGACTGCGCGGCGACGAAGGCCGAATACGAGAAACTCGCCTCCACCGAGAAGGCGCAGGCCGACACGGCCATCGCGTGCATGATGGCCGCGAAGAGCTGTGAGCCGGCGATCAATTGCCTGCGTCCGCCCGGCTCGGAAAAGTCCTCGACACCGAGCGGGGACACGAGCTCCGCGAAGTCGAACGCTCCACAGATTGCTTGCGAGCACATCAACGACGTCTGCTCGAACGAACCGAGCTTCAAGACGCAGGACTGCTCGCACTCGAACGCCGACTACCAACAGCTGACCGCTGATCAGAAACAGCTCGCCGATCAGATCGCGCCTTGCATCATGGAGGCGCAGAGCTGCCAGGCGGCGTTCCAGTGCTTGAAATTGAACTGAGCGAGCACCGTCGGACGACGTGACGTAGCGAGCAGGATTTGGCCGAGCGGGATCGGGCGATCCGATATCCTGCGCCCGCCATGGCCAAGTCCCGCCTCCGCCCTCTACGCCTGTCACGCATCGCGCCGCTCGTCCTCGGAGCAGGGCTTGCCGGCTCCGCATGCGGAGGAGGGACACCTGCGCAGCCTCCGCACGTCGCCCCGCCCGCGAAGCGTGAGGCCGGCGGCGAGGTGCAGGAGACCGAGTTCGCAGCGCTCGAGGCCGCGACGACGAAGACGCTGAAGAGCGGCGCGAAGCTCGAGGTGCCGGCGGGATGGTGGCTCCGCGACGTCGCGAGCGGCGTCGCGTTCCAGGATCCGGACCGCGAGCTCACGATCACGCTCCTCGAGGTCGATGCCGACTCGACGGAGGCGGCGGCGAAGATCGCGCTCGCGAAGGTCGGACGCACCGCGCCGCCGAAGATCGCCCGGAACATCCACGACAAGGATCAGGCAGGCTGGGACGAAATCGCCGAGACCGTCTGGGAGACGCCGCCGTCGGAACAGCGCATCTTCGCGCTCAATCTCCGGCGCAAGGACAAGAAGACGTGGGCGACGCTGCTCGAGGGCAAGACCACCGCCTTCTCGCGGCGCGGCGCGCAGATCCAGCAGATCGTCTTAGGGCTCGAGGTGCCGGGCGTCACCGACGAAGATCTCTCCAACAAGCCTGCGATGGCGCTCGAGGGCGATCGGCTCGCGCAGCTCGTCACGTTCATCGAGAGCGCGCGCGAGAAGACGCACGTCCCCGGCGCGGCGGTCGCGGTCGTGCAGGACGGCAAGATCGTCCTCGCGAAGGGATTCGGCGTTCGCGAACGCGGGAAGAAAGATCCCGTCACGGACCGCACGCGCTTCATGATCGGGTCCGTAACGAAGTCGCTCTCGACCCTGCTCATCGCGAGCTTGGTCGAAGGCGGCAAGGTCAAATGGGACACGCGCGTGAAGGAGCTCCTGCCGACGTTCGCAACGGCAGACTCCGCGTTCACCGACAAGCTGACGCTCGAGCAAACATTCTGTGCATGCACCGGCATGCCACGGCGCGATCTCGATCTCGTCTTCGAGTACGGCGCGCACAAGCCCGAGGACGCGTTCACGGCGTTCGCCGGCCTGAAGCCGACGACCGCGATGGGCGAGACGTTCCAGTACTCGAACCAGATGACGGCGCTCGGCGGCTTCCTGGCGGCGCGCATCGCCGAGCCGGGGAAGCCGCTTGGTGTTGCGTACGCGTCCGCGATGAAGGCGCGCGTCTTCGCGCCGATGGGAATGAACGACACGACCGCGTCCTTCGACGAGGGCAAGAAGGGCGCGGTCGCGAGCCCGCACGCGGGCAACCTCGTCGGCCCTCGCGACGAGCCGATGGTCCTGCCGCTCACGATCGAGCGCTTCGTCGAGCCGCTCGCGCCCGCGGGCGCGGTGTTCTCGACGGCGCAGGACATGGCACGGTACGCGCTCGTCGAGCTCGCGAAGGGCAAGACGCCGGAGGGGAAGCAGGCGTTCGGCGAGGCGAACCTCCTCGAGCGTCGCAAGGCGCGCGTCCGCGTCGGGCCGCACGGAGGCTACGGCCTCGGGCTCGCGACGAGCACGCTTCGCGGACTGTCCGTCGTCACGCACGATGGCGGCACGTTCGGGTTCGTGGCGCGGATCGCGATCTTTCCCGACAAGAACCTCGGCGTCGTCATGCTGACGAACACGACGAGCGCGGGGGCGGCCTTCGTCGACGCCGTCACGCAGCGACTCGTCGAGGTCGCCTTCGAGGGCAAGGCGCAGGCGGCGCAGGACCTCGAGAAGGGTCTCGAGCAAGACCGCGAGCAGTGGGCGAAGCTCCACGACCAGGTCTCGGCGCCCACGCCGAGCGACGTCATCTCACGCGTCACGGGCACGTGGAAGAGCGACCGGCTCGGGACGTTCACGTTCGCGTCGAGCAAGGACGGTCTTCGCGTGGACGTCGGCGAGTGGTCGAGCAGGGTCGGCTATCACAAGGCCGACGACGGCACGCCGCGCCTCTTCCTCCTCGATCCGCCGGTCGCAGGGCTCCCGCTGACGCTCGAGGACGGCGCGCTCGTCCTCACGCTCGGACAGGAGTCGCATCGCTTCACGAGAAAGTAGTCAGGGCCGCTTTCGGTCTCCGCCAGTTCCGCTCCGGAGCGACGCGCGATAAGTTCGACGGCGTGCATCGCGCGGCGCCTCTCGTCTTCGTCGTGTTCGCGGCGTTGCCTCTCGCATGCGGGGAGGTGCTCGTCGACGCTGCCGAGCCGGATGCGACGAAGGACGCTTCGGCCACGAGCGACGGCGGCGTGCTCGAGGACGCTGCTCTCCCCGACGTGGACGTCGCCGAGACCAGTGTTCTCGACGCCGGCTACGATTTTCCGTTCTCGATGACGTTCGAGGATGGCATTTACGGCGCGCTCGGCGCGAACGAGCCGACGCTCGCGGGGGCGAACACGGCCACGCCGCTCTTCGGCGCGGTGTCTGCGAGCGTGGAGATCGGGACGCCCGCGACGATCACTCGGAGCTTCCCGCCGCAGAACAACGTCTACATCTCGTTCTATCTTCGAATCGATGGCTCCGAAGGAGGCGGCGACCTCTTTCGCCTCGTTGGAACGAGGGGCACCATCGCGACCGTTCGCGCCCAGAGCGAAGCAGGCGCGTTCGGGCTGACGGCCGTCGTCGAGCCGGGCACGAACCTCCAAATCGGCACCTTGAGTCGCGATGCTCGACTCCGGATCGGCGTGAAGAGTGTCCTGAACGGCGACCAGAACGCGATCGAGATCTTCGCCGGAGCCCCCGGAGCCACGTTCGCGACGATTGGCTACGCGAGTGCGTCGGCGGGGCCCGCGTCAGCGGTCGTCCTCGGGAATCTCGACGGAGCCGGGCTCACCGCATCGTTCGACGACGTGCATGGGCAAGCGAAGGCGTTCGCCAGCCCGAGCGAGTGACTCGTCGCCGGGCGCCGATCACGCCGGGTCGATGTCGACGTCGCAGTTCAGCTGATCGCCGAGCTCCTCGAGCGATTGGCGAAGCTGCTTCACGCTCACCTTCTTCGGCACGAGCATGAGGATCTCCATCGTGAAGACGGGCGTACCCATGAACGCCGCCGACTCGAGTCGCGTTACGAGCTCTTCGACGTTGACGCCGTGCTCGCGGAGATACGACGTGATCCGGTGGACGATGCCGGGCTGATCCATCGAGTAGGTCTTCAGGCGGAACGGGACGCCTTCACGATGAGGAGCTGCAACTTCCTTCGGCGCAGGCGCGGCGATCTCGATGGAGAGACCGATCCGCGGGCCCGCCTCGGTCAGGCGCTTCTTCACGTCCTCGAGGACTTCCGCGCTGCCTTCGACGAGGGCGATGAGGGCGAACTTGCCGCGAAGGTTGACCATTCGCGTGTCGGCCAGGTTGGCGCCAGCCGCATGCACCTGACCGGTGAAGTCGGAGGCGATCCCAGGCCGGTCCGGCCCAACGGCGGTGACGACGAGCTCATGCGACATTCGATTCCTCCGGTTGGCACCATGTTACACTCGGTGATCGAGGAGAGGGGCGCTTGGACGGACTTCGCGAACCGCAGGGTCGAGGTTTGGGACAAACGAGTGCGGCGGAGAGGGCGTGGATGCGGCGAGCACGTCGCACGCGGCGGCTCGCTGCCGTAGCCGCGATGGGATTCACGCCGGTCATCGCGCTGGCGTGGACGGGCTGCGCGGATGACGAAACCGGCGACGCGGCCGGTCCCATCTACGTCGATCCAGGCGGAACACACGGCGCCGAGATCACGCTCACGATCAAAGGACGTGGTCGCGTGACCTCGAGCGTGCCCGGGCTCGATTGCCCATCCGACTGCTTCGCGAAATACGTCTTCGCGAGCGCGACGGCCGACGGGGCTGCCGGCAAGGTCTCCCTCAAGGCGACGCCGACACCGGGTAGCAAGTTCAAGGGGTGGTCGTTCAGCAACGACCCGATCGCCTCGCGCGGACGAGGCCCTGCGAGCTGCAACCCAGTGCTCCGCCCCGGCTCCGATCCCGGCGTCGACAAGAATGCAGCCGAGATCGATCTCCCCTACGGCGAGACCACCGGCACGGCGCCCGCAGGCCAGGAAGGTCCGTGCAGCACGTTCACGAAGGTGCCGGTCGTCTACAACATCACGGCGACGTTCGAGACCGATGCGCCGTCGACGATCGACGGGGGTGACGGCGGTGATGGCGGCGACGGCGGGCCCGAGATCGTCTACGCCGCGCCGTCCACCGGAGCCGTCGGGCGAGAGCTCGGCATCACGCAAAGCGGTTACCTGTACTGGCACTTCTCGTCCGGTGGCCTGAGCGGCATCGCCTTCGGCTCGAACCCCGACGGTTTCGGCCAGCAAGCGGCGAGCGTGATCGTCAGCCCATCCACGACGATCATGCTGTTCGAGGTCGATCCGTCCGGCGTCGTCTACCAGACCAACTCGGGCACGATCAGCGTCATCCGCAACGGCCTGACGTCGCCGACATCGATGGGCGGCTCGATTCCGACGTGCAGCGCACTCGCCGTCGACTCGAGCTACAACGTCTACTGCCGCACCTCGAGCACGATCCTGCAGTGGACGTATCCGAGCTACGCGGCGCCGACGGTCCTCTACTCCGGTCTGCCGGCCGGAAGCGACCTGCTCGTCGAGTCGGCGTTCGGATCGCTTTACTACTCGAGCTCGACGTCGATCCTCTCGCTGCCGATCTCGGGGGCGGACGGTTCGGTGGCATCGCCAACGACGGTCGTGAGCGGCCGCTTCAGCCCGACGAACCTCGAGGCGAACAGCTCGCGCTTCTTCTGGCTCGAGGCCGACGGCCACGTCTACGGCTCGTCGAACAAGATCGTTCCGACGACGGGTTACGACACGGGCGTTCCGCCCTCGACGCTGTTCCGTCACCTCGCCCCGGACCAGAACAGCTCGTCGTACTTCTGGGTCGCGAGCTCGACGGCGATCTACCACGCGTACTACTTCGGCACGACCGGCCCTGGCGCGACGGAGCCGTTCCGCACCGGGCTGACCGGCATCGCGGGCATGACCGCGGACAGCAGCTACGTCTACACCTCGCATTCGGACGGCACGATCCGCCGCATGAGCACGTCGGGCTTCTGAGCTCGCGCAAGCCCGGCGACCGCGGAAAAAGCGGCCGCCGGGACAGCGCGTGACGGCTACTGGGACTGGAGCTCGATGGTGTTCGACCGCGGGTGCCCCGCGATGTCCACCCAGAAGTTCTGGAAGCCCGCATTCGTGAACGCAGTCGCAGGCAGATTGATCGTCCACGTCGTCGCCGTGCGTGTCGTCGGCGCGTAGTTTCCGCCGTTGACGCCGTCGTACCCAATCGATGCCGTGCCGGCGAGGTCCAGGTTCGTGCCTGTGATCGTCATCGTGAACGCGGTCCCGACGGGCACCGGGTTCGGCATGACGCTCGTGATGATCGGCGCGAGCACCACGGGGATGTTCGCCGTCGTCACCGAGCCGCCGCCAGGCGACGGGTTCGCGATCTCGAGCCGGAGGTTCGCATGCGTCCCGTCGAGGAGCGACGGCGGAACGTCCACCTGCAGGGTCGTGTTCGTACGGCTCACGATGGTCAGCGTCGTGTTCGACGCGACCTCGCGCACGGTCGTCGCGGCGGTGAAGCCCGAACCGCTGATGTACACGCGCTGAGCGGTGGGGTTGTTCTGCGTGAGCGCATCAGGGAACACCGGGTAGTTCGCTGCGAGCTGCGGGGTTGGGTTGCCCGTGACCACGGTCACCGTGGCCGTCGTGCCCGCGCCGCCGCCGGGAGCGGGGCTCGTCGCGGTGATCGTGAACGTGGCGGCCTTCGTCATGAGCGCCGCCCGGAGCGTCACCTTGCAGGTGTTTCCAAGCACGCCGCAGCGGCCGAGGAAGCTCGTCGGGATCCCAGCCGCGCTCGCTGTGACGACCGTGCGCGAGACGAAGCTCGGTCCCGGCGCCGGGCCGGTGAGCGTGAGCGCGACGTCGCCCGTTCCGGTCCCGAACGGTCCCGCGGGCGCGATCGACGCGATGTCCGGCACGGGGTTCGTGCCCGTGACGGTGAACAGGAACTCTTTGCTCTGACCGCCACCGCTCGGCGGATTCGCAACGCTGACGCCGTGCGTGCCCGCCGTGTCGAAGACGACGCCGGGCGGAATCGTGATCGTGATCTGTGTCGCGCTGTTGACGACCGTCGTGTAGTTGCTGATGTGGCCGATGTGTCCCGCCGCGCCTTCGCCGGGCATGCGCCAGTAGACGGCGGTGGTGTTCGCTTGCTGACCGCCGTTCATGAAGCCGGTCCCGGTGATCGTGATCGTCGTCGGCGTCGACGCACCGAGAGCGGCGCTCGAGGGCGAGACCGACGAGATCGTCGGGACCGCGTTGCCCGAGGACTTCGTCGTGAACGTGAGCGCATTCGAGCTCCCGGCGCCCGGGTTCTTCACCGTGATCGAGAGCGTCCCGGCGGTGATCAACATGCCCGCGGGGATCTCCGCCTCGAGCGAGTAGGGATTCACCCACGTCGTTCCGAGCGGCGTTCCGTCCGCGTAGACCGTTGCTCCACCGAGGAAGCTCGGCGCGTTCGACCAGACGTTCATCGAAAGCGTGTTGCTTCCAACCCGCGCCTCGGCGGGCGTCAGCTGGGCGATCACGGGCGGCGGATCCGCTGCAGCGACGATCGTGAACGTCTGCGTGTTGCTGTCGCCGCCTCCCGGACCTGGGTTCCCGATCTTCACCTGCTCGGTTCCCACCGAAGCGAGGAGCACGGCCGGGATCGTCGCGGTCGCCGTGGTCGCGTTCACGACCGTGGGCGCGATCGCGGTCGCGCCGAAGTACACCTTCGCACCGGAGACGAAGCCCGTCCCGGTGAGCGTGATCGTCGTATCCGCAGAGCCGGCGCTCGCCTGGTTGGGCGAGATCGAGGTCAACGTCGGAACAGGATTGCCCGCAACGACCGAGAAGATCTGCATCGCGCTAGCTCCTCCGCCCGGCGCGGGATTGTTCAGCGTGATGCCGTAGTTCCCGGCCGTGACGAGCAGCGAGGCTGGGACACTCGCCGACGCGCTCGTCGCACTGTTGACGGTCGTCGTGAGCGCAGTCCCGGCGAAGAAGGCTTGCGCGCCCGTGACGAAGCCCGTGCCCTCGAACGAGAGCGTGAACGCCGGCCCGCCCTGGGCCGCTTGCGTCGGGCTCATCGCCGTGATCGTCGGAACCGGATTGACCGATCCGACGATGAACGTCTGCGCCGCGCTCGTACCGCCGCCCGGGGCTGGAGTGCTCACCGCGACGCTCAGCGACTTCGCCGACGTCAGATACGACGCCGGGATGATCGCCTCGAGCTGCGTCGAGGACACGAAGCTCGTCGAGAGCTCCTGCGCACCGATGACCGCTTTGGTCGAGACGATGAAGCTCGCGCCCGTCAGCGTGATCTGCGTGTCCGCTGCGCCGACGAGGGCGCTCGTCGGTGCGATCGACGAAAGGACGGGCGCGGGATTCGGATTGGCTGCGTTGACGACGAAGTCGATCGTGTTGCTCGAGCCGCCGCCGGGCGCAGGGTTCTTCACGCCGATCGGCGTCTGTCCCGCCGCGGCGAGGCTCGTCTGCGGGACGAGCGCCACGACCTGCGTCGCACTCTTGTACGACGTCTCGAGATTCGCGCCGTTCCATGTCGCCACCGATCCCGGGACGAACCCGCTTCCGGTGATCGTCACCAGCGTGTCCTTGCTTCCCTGCGGAACGCTGCGCGGGCTGAGCCCGGTGATCGCGGGCACGGGATTCGTGGCCGCGTTCACGAGGATCGAGAAGGCACGCTGGACACGGCTCGTGCCACTGTCCGTGACGAGCACGTTGAAGTCGAAGGTGCCGGGCTGCGTCGGCGTTCCGCTCAGGACGCCGTCTTTTCCGAGGACGATGCCGGGCGGCAGACCGGCGCCGCCGGGCGCCGTCGTCCACGTGTACGTCGGCGTGCCGCCGATCGCCTCGAGCTTCGCCGTGTATGCGGCGCCGACCGTTCCGCTCGGCGGCGACTTCGTCGTGACGAACACCGGGTTCGCGTTCTGGGCGGGCACGTACTGCGAGAAGTGCAGCGTCTTCGCCTCGAGCCGACCGGAGGTCGAGTCGACGGTCGTCTCGAGGGCCGCGAACTCGGTCGAGCCGTTCGGCGCGGTGAGGACCTGCGCTTGCGCGACGGTCGATCCTGCCGGGAGCAGCGTTGCGTCGAACGGGAGGACGACGGTGATGGGCTTCTGGAACGCGAGGCCGTCGGGCTCCATCTGGAAGCCCTGGCCGAGCGCCGGACCGCCGAGCGCGGTCGCCGACGGTGCCTCGATTCCGGTGACGCTCATCGTCGTCGCGGTCGCGAGCGCGCCCGCCGGGATGAGGAGCCTCGCTCCGGTCGGATGCTCGACCGTGCCGCCTTCGGCACCGATGGACTTGCTCACCGTCGTGCGATCGACGTCCTTCGGCGCAGCCGGCGGTGGGTTCTGTGTGGCCGGCGGAGGCGGCGCCGGCGGCGGCGGGACGTCGACCCCGCATCCCGGCATGCCGGCTATGAACAGCGCAATGACGACGAGCCAGAGCCAGGCCAGCCGTGGCCGGCCCGCGTTGTTCCAATCGCGATGCATGGTTCCTCCCCACTCGTCGGTCCGGATCCGGACGCGACGCAGTAACCACGAAGCATCGCTGTCGGCGCGTCGAGGACGCAATCACATGACCATGTGACTGCCGTCCTCCGCACCTCACGCGCGCGCGCTTTACTCCTTATTGCGCGGGCTTCGTCGTCGCGTTCGGGACCTGCTTGTCCCTGCACACGACGTGCTGCTTCGAGCTGAGCAACCCGCCCGATCCGCTGGTACCGCTCGTACCGCTCGTACCGCTCGACCCGCTCGAGCCGGCGCTTCCGAGGAGAAGGCGACAGTCCTTGTCGGACTCGCAGCCCATGTACAGGCACTGCCCGCCGATACACGAGAAGAACGAGTAGTTCTTCGGGTTCCCGCACTCGAGATCGGTCTGGCACGGGACGATGCAACGGCCGTCGATCCCGCACGTTGCTTCGACATTGCGGGTGGCCGCAACGCACTCGCGATCCGTCGTGCAGCCTCCCTCGATGCACTTGCCCTGCAGGCAGCGATCGAAGCCAGGGCAGTCGCCGTCGCTCTGGCACGACGCCTGGCACTTTCCACTCACGCAGATGAGGTCGCTGCCCGCGCCTCCGCAGTCGTCGTCGCTCGCGCACTGCGCGCACTTGCCGCCGAGGCACTTGCCGCCGCTACCGTTGATCGAGCACGTCGAGTCGTTGACGCACTTGACCACGCACTTGCCGTTCTCGCAGTCCCGCTTGGACGGATCGCAGACGCACAGCTGCTCGTACTGCGTGCAGGACGAGATCGGCTCGGGCGAGCCCGCATCGCGCAGCGAATCACAGCTCTGCCTGAGGCTCTCGCAACCGGAAGGCGGGGTTTCGCAGCAGTCGCTCGCCTGCTGGCACTCGATGATCGCGCACTCCTTGGCCGTCTGCGAGACGTTGAAGACGCCGAGCACGCACACGCCCGTGTTCGCCGCGGCGCTCGGCAGGCATGCGAGGCCGGCGGCGCAGTCGTTCGTCGTCTGGCAGGCTTCCCCTTTCCGTGCCAGCCGCGACGGCACTGCCGCGGTCGGATCATCGTCCCCGCACCCGCTGTTCATCGACGCGATGAGCGCGCCAAACACGATGACTCCCGAAGCAACCCACGCAGCCTTGAAGTTCATGCCACCCTCTAGCGCGAGCGTATCGAGGCACAGGGCCGCGGGCAACAAGGCACACCGCATCCTGCCGCAGCCCGGTTCGTGACCTCCGAGCATTCGGGTTATGCTGCTCGCGGCCCGATGCCGGTCTCGGTTGCACACGCGAAAGATCCGGTCGTTGCGGGGCCTCTGGGTGGGCTCGCGCTGTCGGCCGTGCGCGCGGCGACGCCGATGATGATCGTGCGCGCGGTCCGGTGGTACCGGGATCTGGCGCGCCTCGGCCTGCATCTTCCCTTCTTCCTCGTGCACGACTTCGGGCTCCTCTATGCGGCCCCGAAGGAACAGCTCGAGATCGGGCCGCGGCCCGGGCTCGACAACGTCGCCGCCCGCCTCCCGCGATCCGCCGAGCTGCTCGCCTCGTACCGTTCGATCCTCGGCGAGATCGCCTCGAGCGAAGCGAGCGCCCGCGCGCGGAGCATGCGCCTGAGCGATGACCTCATCGTCGTCGTGCTCGCCCGCGTGCTCGGCTCGCTGGTGCAGCGTACGAACGTCAAGCCTCCCTACCCGGCGACGCTCCCGCTCGATCCCGAGATGGTGCGTGATCTCGACCCGCAGCTCGCGTCGCTGTTCGCTGCGCTTCCGCGGACGTTCGAGATGGCCGCGCTCGACAGTCTCGCGCGATCGCGGCTGCACATTCTCACCCTCGCGGACGCGCTCGATCTCGACACGCTTCGCCTGCTCGGCATGCTCGGGCCGGAGTCCACCGCCGCCGGCGCGCTCGCGCACGTCGATCTACTCGCAGCGATCTCGAGCCCGGCCGCCAACGACATCGTCAACTTCTCCCTCGAGCTTCTGCCGAGCGTGCTGGAGACGCATCGCGCGAAAGCGACCGGAACCCACGCGGTGCACGGCTACGCCGGCATCGGCAACAAAGGCTCGCTCGATTCGCTCGTCCTGACGGAGCTCGCCTGGGACGACAGCGAGTTTGCGCGCCGGATGATCGAAAACGAGGTCCTGTTCTACACGCGCGAGCAGGCACCCGACGAGGCGCGCCGGCTCCATTACCTGCTCATCGACGCATCCGCATCGATGCGCGGTGACCGACAGGTGTTCGCGCGCGGCCTGTCGATCGCGCTCGGGAAGAAGCTGCAGCTCGCAGGCGAGGAGGTGTGGATGCGCTTCTTCGACTCACGCCTCTACGACGTGCAGCGATCGCGTGCAGGACAGCTACCCGCCGCGTACATCCTCGGCTTCAAGGGAGAGCGCGGGCGCAATCCGGCGCGTGTCTTCGCGCAGCTCGCGACGGAGCTCGCGCTCCTTCGCGCACGCGATCAGCGTGATCCCGTCGTGCATCTCATCACGCACGCTGCGCTGCACGTGCCGCGGCAGCTCGTGCAGGAAGTACGTCGACAGGCGCATCTGTTCGGCGTGTTCATCTTGCCGAGCGGCGGCGAGCTGGATCTCGAGTACCTCGACTTGCTCGAAGGTCACGCCGTCGTCGACCACGCGACGTTGACCGAAAAGTCGGCGCGCGCTGCGGCTGCGACGAAGATCGTCGATGCCGCCGCGGAGCTGAACGAGCGCGTGCCGCCCTCGCTGCAGCCGCGGAACCTCCGTGCAGGCGCGGGGACGGACGACGTTCCCCCGTCGCTTCGCGCGCCCCGCAATTCGATTCCGCCGACAGGCCCGCGCTGACCGGGCGCGCTGACCAGGCGCGCTGACTGGGCCAGCGCTGGCGTTTCGTTGGTTCGCCTCGCGTCGGGCGCCGGTCGCGACGGTTTTTCGATGGCTCGCGATCAGTCGCAGTGCCAGGGCTCGATCGACGCGAGGCTGCCTGCGCCGATGTCGTCGCTCGTGAAAACCGAGTGAATCGCTTTCCCGCCGTTCTCCTCGACGACGTAGAAGTGGACCGTGTGCTTGCCGCTCGGCGCTTCGATCGAAGCGGTGACGCAGCCCTTGCCGACGCCGCTCCTGCTCGACGAAGTGATGTCGATGCCTGTCGAGGTCGCGAGCAGCGGCGAATGCAGCTTCTCGGGGAGCAGGTCCGCGGAGAACTCGCCCTTCCGCGCGCTTGCGAGCATCGCGTAGGCCTCGGAGCTCTTCTGTTCGCGAAGGAGCGTGACGTACGACTTCACGGCGGCGCGCTCTCCACCCGTCACGAGGAGGATCGCGGTGACACCGACCGCGATCGTCGCGATCCCGGCGAGCAGCTGGAGAAAGACCTTGAGCGCACCGCCACGCGACGCTGCCCCGGAACGTGACGAAGGGGGGAGCGGCTCGATTGCCGAGAGCGAAGCGCCTCTCTTGCCGGAGGGCGGAGACGGAGGGGGCTCGAACGTCAACGCGCGAGCTCCTGATGCGAAGTCACCGCCGATCTCGCTTCTTCCCCCGCCCGCGGGTGCCGTGCCGGATGATCGTCGGATCGCGCGGCGGCCCCTTGCCGACTTCGATCAGCTCCTTGATGCGTTTGATCTCGTCGCGAAACGGCTTCTTCATCTGCGTGTCGTCGATGTTCGTGAGGATCGCCTCGCGGAGCTCCGGGACCTTCACGTATTCGGCCCAGATCCCGTACCGATCGAACATCTGCTGCGAGAACCGCCGCGCGACCGACTTCGGCCCCCAGCCGAGAGCCTCGACGAGCGCCTTGTGGCCCGGATACCGGAACGCGGAGCGCGGCGCTTCGTGCGCGAGCACGAACGCTGCGTGGAGCAAGTTGATCGGCTGGTAGTAGTCGTCGTGGCCGAACGTCTCGAGCCATGAGGGCTCGGCGAGCGCTCGGATCACCGCGGCCGCGTGGAAGTAGCGGTCCATCCACGGCTCGAGGCGCTCCCCGAGCTCGTCCTTCATCTTGCTGCCAATCATCGCGAGCGCGAGAGGCACCGCGTCGCGAACACGGAAGCGCGGATCGTCCGCCTTCTCCTCGAGCAGAACGAGCGCACGGTCGCGGACCGCATTCTCCTTCGCCGCCGTCGCGCGGGCACCTATCCCGAGCACGCCGCAGACGCTGAGGAACTCCTTGCCGGATGCGCCGCGCGCCTCGTCCGGCGGCAGGTTCGCCATCGCATACGTGAGCTCGTCCACCTTCGGCCCGATCCGCGCGCACTCCTGCGCGAAGGCGATGCCGAGGTTCATGTTCACACGCGGGCCAGGCAGTCCCGACTGCAGCTCGAGCTGCCGATACAGGTCCGCAGGCTTTCCTTCGATCGCGCGCTCGAGAGCGGCGGTGAGCTCCGCGCTCCGCAGGCCCTCTGCTTTTTTCATGCGAGGAGGACGTTTACCATGGCGCGCGAGCGGTGCTCACGGAGGAGTCGTTTCGAGGTAGCCCCTGCTGGATTCGAACCAGCGACCGAGTCATTAGAAATAACTTGCTCTATCCAGCTGAGCTAAGGGGCCGAGAACCGGCTCCGTGCCGGCCGGAGCCAACCATACCGCGAGCCTTTCGCCCTTCCAACCCCTGCGGCCACGCGGGGTCGTCGCGAAGGCCCCTCGGCGGAGCAAAGGAACGTCTCGAGCATCGCGTCGATGCGGCGCTCGAACGCGTCTTCCGGGTCTCGTGTCGTCCTCAGGTCTCGCCGCCAGGTCAGCGCGCCGGCGAGGCGGACCCGCCCGATGGCGTCCGTCTGAACGAGGCGTCTCACCCGCGCAGCAGCTCTTCCCAGTGTTGTGGAACCACCGCTCGGGGGGCCGCATCGGCGCGCGTCGCGCGGGAGACCGGCGCGAGCGAAGCCTTGTAGAGCGGCGCATGCGCCACCTCGAAGCCCGCGGCCATCGTCAGTCCGAGCTCGAGCTCGCCGACGTTCGGCCAGCGCGCATCCGCAGAGCGGAGGAGCGCAGCATGGACCGCGCGCGCGATCGCCGGCGAGACCCAGGGCGCGGCCTGCTGCAGGTGCGGGACATGGGCCTGCCCAACGAGGAACGCCATGAACGATCCCGAACGCGTGAACGCCACGTTCCCGGTGAGCGCGTGATAGAGCACCATCCCGAGGCTGAACACGTCGGTCCGCGCATCGACGCGTTTGGCGTTTTCCGCCTGCTCCGGGGACATGTAGTGCGGCGTCCCGAGGAGCGCGCCCGAGGACGTGAGGGACTCGATCCCTGCGTCCTGCACCTTCGCGAGCCCGAAGTCCGAGACCTTCACGACGATGACCCCGTCCTCTTCTTCGAGGAAGAGGTTCGAAGGCTTGATGTCGCGATGGATGATCCCGGCCGCGTGCCCCGCGGCGATCGCGCGGCATGCCTGGATGACCAGCGGGATCGCGACGCTCGGCTCGAGCACCTTCACGCGCGCGAGGAGCTGGTCCAGGTCCTCGCCGCGCATGCGCGGCATCACGAGGTAGGGAGCGCCGGTCGCGTCGTCGACGCCGTGATCGAGCAGCGAGAGGACGTTCTTGTGGACGAGGCGAGCGGTCGCGTCGATCTCGCGAGCGAACCGAGCGCGAGTCTCCGCCGCGGCCGCGGGCGCATGCGGTCCGACGAGGAGCGTCTTGATCGCGACGAGGTTCCCGCGCTCGTCGGTCGCCTCGAACACGGCGCCCATCCCGCCGCTCCCGAGCTTCGCTCCGAGCACGTACTTCCCCCCGAGCACCGTTCCCTCGGGAATCGTCGGCATGGAAGGACGACTCATCGAACGCGCATCCTTACACGCCCCTTCGACGCGGAGCCACCGCGAGGACGAAATGACGTGGTCGTGGACCTTGACGTGGACGTCCCCCCTTGACGCGGATGCTTCCAGAATCGTGGACGGTCTTTGACGCCATGAGACCAGAGCGGCAGCCGACGGCTTGCTCCGTTACCCTCGTCGTCAACGTTGTTCGTCGCACGTCGAGGACCACGATAACGTGGAGACCTCTTCCGTATCCCTTGCGCTCGCTCCCCTTTGTCTGGAGTGATACGCCAAGTACCAGCGGACCGCTCGAGCGATGGCCTTCGACTTCGACTTCGCGATCATCGGCTCCGGATTCGGCGGCAGCGTCTCTGCGCTCCGTCTCGCGGAGAAGGGCTACAGCGTCGCCGTCCTCGAGATGGGCAAGCGCTGGACGAAGGACGATTTCCCGCACACGACTTGGGACGTCCGGAAGTACCTATGGCGCCCCTGGCTCGGGATGTACGGCATCCTCCAGATGACGCTCGTGAAGGACGCCTTCTTCCTCCACGGCGCGGGCGTCGGCGGAGGCAGCCTCGTCTATGCGAACACGCTCCTCGTCCCGCCCGACGAGGCGTTTGCCGATCCGAAGTGGGTCGGGCAGGACTGGAAAGCGGCGCTCGTTCCGCATTACGCGACCGCGAAGAGGATGCTCGGCGTGACCGAGAGCAAGGTGATCGTCGAGACCGATCGCATGCTGAAGGAGGTCGCGGAGGAGATGGGCCGCGGCCACACGTGGAAGAAGGCCGACGTCGCCATCTACTTCGGCGACCCCGGCAAGACCGTCACCGATCCGTACTTCGACGGTGAAGGTCCGGATCGTACCGGATGCACGCTCTGCGGCGGCTGCATGGTCGGATGCCGTGTCGGCGCGAAGAACTCGCTCGACCAGAACTATCTGTGGTTCGCGGAGAAGAAGGGCGTCGTCGTGCAGCCGGAGTCGCGCGTCGTCGACGTGAAGCCGCTGCCCGAGGGCGGCTACGAGCTCACGATCGAGCGATCGACGGGGCTCTTCTCCCGGGAGCGGCGCACGCTCCGGGCGCGTGGCATCGTCGTCTCCGCAGGCTCGTACGGCACGGTCGATCTCCTCATGCGCTGCAAGGAGCGCGGCTCGCTGGCGAAGCTGTCCGACAAGCTCGGGACGTACCTCCGCACCAACAGCGAGGCGCTCCTCGGCGTGCGCTCGAACAAACCGGAGGTCGACTACTCGCGCGGGATCGCGATCACGAGCGGCGTCTTCGTCGACGACAAGACGCACATCGAGGTCGTTCGCTACCCGAAGGGCTCCGACGCGCTCGCACCGCTCGCGACGGTGCTCACGGACGGCGGCGGCTGGCTCCCGCGGCCGCTTCGATGGCTCGGCACGATCCTACGGCACCCGCTCCAGTTCCTTCGGAGCGTGATCCCGTTCGGGTGGGCGCAGAAGACGGCCATCCTCCTCGTCATGCAGCCCGTCGACAATCACCTTCGCTACGAGCTGCGCCGCCGCTGGTACTGGCCCTTCTCGAAGAAGCTCGACAGCGCTCCGGGTGCCGGTGAGCCCGCGCCGACGTACATCCCGATCGCCAACCTCGTCGCCAAGAAGCTCGCGAAGAAGATGGACGGAACACCGCAGAGCGGGCTTCTCGAAGTGCTCCTCGGAAAAGCATCGACCGCGCACATCCTCGGGGGCTGCCCGATGGGCCTCGATCGCGACGAGGGCGTCGTCGATCCGAAGAGCCGCGCGTTCGGCTACGAGGACCTGTACGTCGTCGACGGCTCCGTGATCCCCGCGAACCTCGGCGTGAACCCGAGCCTGACGATCACGGCGATGGCCGAGCACGCGATGAGCCACGTTCCGGAGCGCGCGTCGCGCAGCGACGGCGTCTGGGCCTGACGGGCATCCGCCTGCTGGATCGTTCGTCCCACAACGAAAAGTTCGATCAGGGCTGACGCGCGTCGCACTGGCGCGCGAAACCATTCAATTTTTCGCACTGGTGTGGCCATGTAGGGCATGGTCCGACGCTTGCTGCAGCATCGTCCCGGAGCTCGGTCCTCGCGGACCACTGCCTTCGAGGTGACCTTTGCCTGCAGCCAAACTGCTCGGAGTATTCGCGCTCACCAGCATCGTCTCGATCGCCCTCGCGGGATGCGCCGCGGAGGCGGACGAAGAGGAGATGGGTGAATCGGAAGATCGCCTCCTCGCCGGACGCCGGCTCACTCCGTCGGAGATCGCCGGTCATCTCCGCGCCGCCGGATTCCCCGAGAACCAGATCGGCCGGATGGTGTGCACCGCGAAGTACGAGTCGAGCTTCTACGAGCGCGCCTCGAACAGGAACCGCAACGGGAGCACCGACCGCGGTCTCTTCCAGGTGAACAGCATTCATCTCGGATCGATGCGCGGCTGTCCCTCACGCGGAAACGCCGAAGCGCTCTACAACCCGACGACGAACGCCAAGTGCGCGCTCGCCATCTTCAATGCCCAGGGCAACCGCGCCTGGTACGGCTACCGGAAGCACAAGTCCGAATGCGACAGCTATCCGGCGCCGCGCAGCGCGAACGTCGCGCCTGCCCAGGACGACGTGCTCCAGGACGCGAACGGCAGCGGGAATGCGAGCGATTCGGCGTCGTCGACGAGCTCGGGTGAAGAGCCGCTCGAGAGCGCCGAGGGCGGCTGCTGGTCGTCGACGCTGCAGGACATGGTCGACGCCCGCACGTGCGTCCAGTCGAAGTCGAACGGCATCTGGTTCCAGTGCATGGACGGCGGCTGGTATCGCGGCGGCGACGCGACCACGGGGCCGTTCGGTCAGTGCATCGGATCCCACCCGCTCTGATCGCGGCGGGCCCGATCATCGACTTTCGCCGGTCTCCGAGCGGCTGTTACCCTCGGAGTCGATGATCACCTTCAGCACCGACCCGACGCGTGCCGAGCACGAGATGCACGCCGTCATCTTCTACCTCGTGACGTTCGGGTACATCGACGGGGATTTCGACGCGACGGAGAAGAGCTTCGTTCGCGAAATCATCCGCAAGCTGATCGCGCATCGGGCGCAGGTCGCGATGCCGGACGCCGCAGAGGCGGTCCGAGCCGAAGTCGTTGCAAAGTACACGAAGCACTTCCACGAGGTCTTCGAAGGGATCGACCAGAACGTCAAAGAGCTCTTCACGGAGAGCGTCTCCGAGAGCGAGGATCCGAAGGCCTTCGTTCATTCGAAGCTGAAGGTCCGGTGCTTCGAGATCTTCCACAGCTTCGACCGCCGGGGGCAGCAAGAGCTGATGAGGCTCATCGACACGCTGCTCATGGCGGACGGCGTCGCCCATCCCGCCGAGGTGCAGTTCCGGAGCGAGCTCGCCCAGCTGCTCGAGGCCGATGTCGAGATCGAGCTCGCCGACGCCGTGAGCGCACCCGCCGACAGCACGCGCGTGGCCGTGGCGAAGCCCGTCGAGCCCGGTCGGTCGACCGTCGACCATCCGTTCTTCAAGCCGTTCGAGTTCCATTTCTCGCGCGATCCGAGCGCGCTGTCGCGGCAGGTCAGCGCCGATCGCGCGCTCATCGATCGTGCGCTCGCCGTCCTCGAGACGCAGCGCCAGTTCGGCAACGGTCGACTCACCGGGAAGAAGACGGTCGCCGATCTCGCCGGCACCGAGCCCTTCCTCGACGGGCACACGTACGTCCGCATGCCTCGACCGGGGAAGCGGACAGAGCTCACCGTCCTCGGCGATCTCCATGGCTGCTACAGCATCCTGAAGGCGACGGTGCTCCAGAGCCGCTTCTTCGAGCGTGTCGATGCGTATCGAAGGGATCCGGCGAACGTCCCCTACCCGCTGCTCGTCTTGCTCGGCGACTACATCGATCGCGGTCGCTTCAGTCTCAACGGCGTGCTCCGCACGGTCTTGCAGCTGTTCGTCACGGCTCCCGACCACGTGGTGATGCTGCGAGGCAACCACGAGTACTACGTCGAGGTGAACGGAACGATGTACGGCGGCGTGAAGCCGGCCGAAGCGATCAACACGCTGAAGCCGCTCTTGCCCGTGGACGTCTTCCGTCACTACCGGACGCTCTTCGAGCAGATGCCGAACGTGCTCCTGTTCGATCGCTTCATGTTCGTCCACGGCGGCATCCCGAAGGACCGTCTCGTCAAGGAGCGCTGGAAGGACCTCTCGTCGCTCAACGATCCGGACATTCGCTTCCAGATGATGTGGAGCGATCCGAGCACTGCCGACGTCATCCCTGCCGACTTGCAGGATCAGGCGGCGCGCTTCGCGTTCGGACGGATGCAGTTCCGCGCGTTCATGCAGCGTCTCGGCACGAACACGATGGTCCGCGGGCACGAGAAGGTCGTGGCCGGCTTCGCCGAGGCCTACCCTGACGACGTCGCGCGTCTCGCCACCGTCTTCTCCGCAGGCGGAAAGGACAACAACGACCTTCCGCCGGAGAGCACGTACCGGGACGTGACGCCGATGGCGCTGACGATCACGCACGACGGCGCAAGCGCACGCATCGTCCCGTGGGTGCCGGACTGGAAGAGCTACAACGACCCCGAGCGCAACGCGTTCTTCAAGGTGGCGCCGGAGATCGAGCACCGGACGTGAGCGCGACGTCGTTCGCGCTCTTCCGGTGAAGCCTCCTTCGCCGCCTTCGGCGGACCTACTTCGCCACTTTCGGCGGACTTGGTCTTGCCGCTTCGCCCGCCCGCCCTCAGACCTTCACGGCGCGCGAGAGGAGGAAGTCCTGGCGCACGACGTTGCCCTCGAAGTAGAGCGCCACGACGGCGTCGAGCTCAAGGCGGAAGGCCTCGAGCTTCGGAGGACTGCTCTCGAGCGCCTTCGCGACGCGCGTGAACGCGCCGACGTTCTGCTCGAGGAAGGCGCGGAAGTGCTGCGGTGACAGCGCGGGGAAACGCATCATCGCGCGGTCGAATACGAGATCCTTCACTGCAGCGCCGAGGCGCTCGCGAACGATCGCCGGCTCGCCCCAGAGCCCAGGCGGAGGAATGTCGGCGGGTGGCGGCGTCGGCGAGTGCTTCGCGACGACGGCGAAGGTCCGACCGACGCAGAGCTCCGGCGGCCACGTCGCGAACGCGATCGTTCCGCCGGGGCGGAGGACGCGCAACATCTCCCCGATGGCAACGTCCGGCCTCGGCGCGAACATGTGACCGAACTGGCTGACGACGATGTCGAAGGCGCCGCCTCCGAACGGAAGCGCCTCTGCATCTCCCTGGTGCCAAGCGACGTCGAGCCCGGTCGTCGCGGTGTTCTCTCTCGCCCGCGCGATCAGCTCGGGCGTGAGATCGAGCCCCGTCACCGTCGCCCCTGCGCGCGCAGCCGTGAGCGCGACGACGCCGGTCCCGCACGCGACGTCGAGCACCTTTGCTCCTCGCTGCACGCCGGCGAACCGGACGAGATGTGGCGCGGCCGTGCCCGTGACCATCTCGAGCGCGGCAAACCCGGCCCACGCCTGCTTCTGCCCTTCCTTGAACTGCGCGATGGCGTCCATATCTCTCCGCCTCCCCTTCTGCTCTGCGTCGCCGTTCTATGTCGGCGTTCTGTGTCGCTTGAATTGCGGAGCTTATCGGAGGCGCCATCGATGGGAAGGACGGCCGAAAGCCCGAGCGGGCACGCGTGCGACGTCGCGGCGGAATGGGGCAACGACCGGCACCGCGCGCGCTCCGGCTCACCGCAAGACCGCGCGAGATGCCTCGCGATGCGGCCCGACGCCGATTGGCCTCACG
>JAEXCN010000277.1 GCA_023402175.1 Pseudomonadota bacterium
CCCCACGGCACGCCGAGCTCGCGGGCCCATCCGGCGACGCGCATCATCTGATCGAGGTAATCGGAGAGTCGTCCGACCTTGCGGATGCGGCGCACCTGATCCGGATCGCCGGACTCGAGCCCGAACCCGGGCGCGACGTTCGCGCGCTTCATGAGCGCGATGTCCTCGCGCTCGAGCAGGTCGATGCGGACGAGGAGCCACACCTTGCGCGCGCGCACGGGGCGCTTCGCGAGCGCCTCGAGAAACTGGCGCCGCCACGACGTCTTCATCCCGAAGAGTGCGTCCGCGATGAAGAGCGTCCACGTCGACAGATCGAGGAACGCGTCGAGGCGGTGCATCTCCTCGATCGCCTGTTCGGGCTCGAGCGCGCGCCACGACGTATCGCGCTTCGCGCGTTCCATGCAGAATGCACAATCGTACGGACAGCCGCGCGAGAGGTAGATCTCGGCCTGCGAAGCGACCCGCCGCGCGACGGGGCGGTAGCGCGCGAGGAGCTCCCAGTCGACGGGCGGCATCTTGCCGGGATCGGCGACCGCTTCCGGACCGAGCACGGGCAAGAGCGGACGCTTCCCCGTCACGAGCGCGCTCGCGAGGCGGCTCATCGGCCCTTCCCCGTCGCCGACGACGACGAAGTCGAACGGCGACGGGTCACCGTCCGGCGTCGGTCCGGTGAAGTCGCCCGGCCGAGCGCTCGCGTGATAGCCGCCCGTGACGAGCCACGTCTTCGGCAAGAGCGAGCGCATTCGCCTGCCGAGCTCGAGGACCTTCAGGTAGTCGTACGACGAATAGCAGGCGATGCCGACGAGATCGTAACGGCCGCCGCCACGCGCGAGGATCGCCGAGAGCACGATAGGCCCGAGCGCGCGCTCGACGTCGAGGTCGACGACGTCGACGTCCACGTCCGCCGCGGCACGCATCGCGCTCGCGATCGCGAGGAGCTGCGGGACGCCGAAGTTCGCGCCTCCCGCGAAGAGGCCGCCGGGCCAGACGAGGAGCGCACGCGGGCGATCTCGCCGGACGGGCGTGCTCACCGCTTTCGCTCCGGGAGAATGGGCATGAGCAGACACGGACGCGGCGGCGCCGAAGGCCGGACCTCGCGCGTCGCGGATCTCATTGCGCCTTCGGCGGGACGATCTTCAGGCATGGCTGCGGCGGAGGCTTCGGACCGCCTCCCTCCTCCGGCTGCGGCGGAGGAGGGATCGGAGGGCGCACGGGCGAGAGACACGGCCTCGGAGGAGGTTTGCCCCCGTCCTCCGCCTGCGTGGGCGGCGCCACGATCGTCAGGCACGGCACCGGTTCGCCCGCGTCGGGCTTCGCCGGCATCGGCTCGAGGCACGGCTGCGGACCGGCTCCGTCGTCGCGCACGAGTGGCTGGGACAGGCACGGCTGCGGCGTTGCGCTCGGCTCCTTCCCGCACGCGGTGCTCACCCCCGCGAGCGCCGCCGCGACGAACGTCGCGCGTCGAGCGAGGATCTTCTTCCGGGCCTCGTCGTCTTTCTTCGTCATGCGATCACCTCGAGGCGCCTTCGTGCGCGCAAGGCCTCACGCTCGCTCGCGAGCCTCGCGCCGAAATCGTCGTCCACGTGCTGCCAAACGAGCGGATCGGGCATCCTCCTCGATCCGAGGACCCACTCGGATGCGGCTCCACATCCGCCGCCGCACGTCGAGGCGTGGCTGCAGCCCTCGCAGAAGTCCGGGAGCGTCCGCTTGTACTCCTTCACCTCTGCGCCGCTGACGACGAGCGCGGGATCGACATCGCCGTCGAGGATGTCCTTCGCGCCGCCGAGGCCGGTGCCGTGGAGCGTGCAATGGCGGAGCCTGCCGTCGGGGCCGAGAGCGAACTCCTGCATCGACGTGCCGATCGCGCACACGCCGAACTCGAGCGGCGCCAGCTCCTCGACCTCGACCGCGCATGGCGGCACCGGCATCGTGCACGTGATGCGCATCTTCTTCCCACGCTCGCCTCGAGCGAACGGAATCGCATGCCGGAACGCGACGAGGAGATCGTCGCGCGACGGCAAGAGCTCCGCGGCATGGCGCGCGGCGTAGCCCGCCGGGCTGAAGCGGGAGAGCGCGATCTGCTCGATGCCGAGCGACTGGAACAGCGAGAGGATCTCCGCGACGAGCGCCGCGTTCTTCCGCGTCACCACGATGCACCCGACCACCGCTACGCCCGCCCGCCGAAGCGCCGCGATCCCGCGGATCGTCCTGTCGAAGTGCCCTTCCCCACCGACGTGCTCGTCGTGAAGCTCCGCCGTCGGGCCGTCGAGCGTGACCTGCACGTACGAGACGCGGTACGGCGCGAGCCGCTCGGCGAGCGCATCGTCGACGAGGCCCCCGTTCGAGATGATCTGGATCCCGACGCCCTTCGCTTTCACGAGATCGAGCAGCTCGAAGAGATCCCGGCGCGCGAACGGCTCGCCGCCCGTGATCGTGACGTGGTCGACGTCGATCGCAGAGAGGAGCTTGTCGACGCGCGCGAGGAGCTTCTTCGCGCTCCCCGCTTCCATCCCGGCGCCGTTGTCCTCGCGCCAGGCGTTGTAGCAGTAGGCGCATTTCTGCTGGCAGTGCGCCGTGACCTCGATCGCGACACTGTAGACCTTCGGCCGCTCCGACATCGGGTCGAGGCTATCACGGCAGAGCTCTTCCACCGATCGCGTCGACGCTTCTTCGCGGGTGGGTCGAACGCTCGAGCTGCTTGCGTCGCGCACACTCAGGCGCACGCTTCCGCCGGACTGGTCCGCGTGCTAACTGCGCGCGGCGATGCAGGACGTCCTCGTCTTCCGCCGCGTTCGCGCCGTCGATCCGTCGCGCCAGCTCGACGCCGAGATCGACGTCGTCGTCGAGAAGAAGCTCATCACTCGCGCGGGCCCGCGTGCCGCCGACAGCCTCCTCGCCGACGCGAGCATTCCGAAGGACCGGATCCGCGTCTTCGAGGTGCCGGGCGCCATCCTCCTTCCCGGCCTCGTCGATATGCACGCGCACCTGCGCGAGCCTGGGCAGGAATACAAGGAGGACATCGCGAGCGGCCTCGCTGCGGCCGCGGCCGGCGGCTTCACCGACGTCTGCGCGATGCCGAACACGCGCCCCGTGAACGACACGCGCGCGGTGACGGAGCTCCTCGTCCACAAGGCGCGCGCGATCGGCGGAACGCGCCTCCACCCGATCGCGGCGATCACCGTCGGGCAGAAGGGCGACACGCTCACGGAGATGGCCGATCTGAAGGACGGCGGCGCCGTCGCGGTGAGCGACGACGGGCGCTGCGTCACGCGCAGCGACGTGATGCGCCGCGCGCTCGAGTACGCGAGCACGTTCGATCTGCCGATCATCCAGCACGCCGAGGACCATGCGCTCACGGCCGGCGCCGAGATGCACGAAGGTGGCGTCTCGACGCGGCTCGGTCTCCGCGGCTGGCCGCGCATCGCCGAGGACGTCATCGTCGCGCGCGACGTGCTCCTCGCCGAGTACGTGAAGGCGAAGTACCACGTCGCCCACGTGTCGACGATGGGCTCGGTGCGCATCCTCCGCGAGGCGAAGTCGCGCGGCATCGCGGTGACGGCGGAGGTGACCCCGCATCACCTGCTGCTCACGGATCAGAAGCTCATCGGCTACGACACGGCGTGCAAGGTCAACCCGCCGCTCCGCGAGACCGAAGACCTCCTCGCGCTACGCGAGGCGCTCGCCGACGGAACGATCGACTGCATCGCGACGGACCACGCTCCGCACTCGCCGCTCGAGAAGGACTGCGAGCTGTCCGAGGCAGCGCCGGGGATGATCGGCCTCGAGCTCTGCCTTCCGCTCATGCTCGGGCTCGTCGAAAAAGGCATCCTCCCGATGGCCCGCATGGTGGACGCGCTGACGCGCGCGCCCGCCCGCATCGTCGGGCTCGGCGCGCCGACGATCGCCGAGGGAGCGCCGGCGAACCTCACGCTCGTCGACCCGAACCGTGAGTGGAAGGTCGCGCCCGAACGCTTGCGGACGAAGAGCAAGAACACGCCCTTCATGGGACACACCATGAAGGGCATGGTGCTCGCCACGATCGTCTCTGGCTCGCTCGCATTCGATGCCTCGGAAAATGGGT
This sequence comes from Pseudomonadota bacterium, assembly GCA_023402175.1. Lineage (GTDB taxonomy): Bacteria > Myxococcota_A > Polyangia > Polyangiales > Polyangiaceae > Labilithrix. The sequence continues at coordinate 4,082 of JAEXCN010000277.1, forward strand.
CCCATGGAGACATGGGGATGAAGACAGGCGGACGCTGAAGAAGATGGACCCGACGAAGACCGAAAGAATCCACCTCGTGCTCGCTGACGGAACCGCGTTCGCGGGCGAGCCCTATGGCGCGCGCGGCACCACGGTCGGCGAGGCCGTCTTCACGACGACGATGACCGGCTACCAGGAGGTCCTCACGGATCCTTCCTACAAGGGCCAGATCGTCACGATGACCGCTCCCGAGATCGGCAACGTCGGCGTGAACGCGCTCGACGTCGAGTCGGTCGACGGACGCCCGCACGTCGCAGGGTTCGTCCTCCGCGACGCGAGCCCGGTCGCCTCGAACTGGCGCTCGGAGCAGACGCTCGATGCGTACCTCGCGCAGAACGGCATCGTCGCCATCTCGGGCGTCGACACGCGCAGGCTGACGCGTCACCTCCGCGATCACGGCTCGCAGAACGCCGCGGTCGGCCCCGAGCCGATCGAGGTGCTCCTCCGGAAGGCGCGCGAGGCTCCGGACATGTCCGGCCTCGACCTCGTGAAGATGGTCACGCCGCGCGAGCCCTACGCATTCACGGAGGGCCGTGGCGCCTGGCGCGTCGGGCTCGGCGAAGCACCGAAGCCGAAGCACCACGTCGTCGCGGTCGACTTCGGCGTGAAGAAGAACATCCTTCGCTGTCTCGTCGACGCCGGGTGCAAGGTCACCGTCGTGCCGGCGACGACGACCGCCGCCGAGATCCTCGCGATGTCGCCGGACGGCGTCTTCCTCTCGAACGGCCCCGGCGATCCGGCGGCGGTGAGCTACGGCGTCGAGATGATCAAGGGGCTGCTCGGCAAGAAGCCGCTCTTCGGCATCTGCCTCGGGCACCAGCTGCTCGCGCTCGCGCTCGGCGGCAAGACGTACAAGCTGAAGTTCGGTCATCGCGGCGCGAACCAGCCAGTGAAGGACCTCGAGACCGGCCGGATCGAGATCACGACCCAGAACCACGGCTTCTGCGTCGACCTCGCGTCGCTGCCGAGCAATGCCGTGAGCACGCACGTGCACCTGAACGACGGCACGAGTGAAGGTCTCGCGGTGAAGGACCTCGACGCGTTCAGCGTCCAGTACCATCCCGAGGCCGCCGCCGGCCCGCACGACGCGCTCTATCTGTTCGACCGCTTCATCGCGGCGATGGACAAGCGGGCCTGACCCGCCCCCGGGCTTGTTTCCCAGTTCACTCAACGAGGAAACAAGCCCGCAGAACGGCGCGCCGCGCTCGTCCCCCGGAGAACCGCGCGCCGCGCTTGTTTGACGCAAGCCCGCCGGACAGCGCGGCGATGCGCGAAGTGGCGGCGACCAGGTCCGAGTACGTTCGTGAGGCGCTCGTCGCCCCCGAAGCGCATGCGAAGGCTTGGAGGGAATCCAGGCTGCCGACGGGCACGGGTGCGCGCTCGCCGGGTG
>JAEXCN010000326.1 GCA_023402175.1 Pseudomonadota bacterium
GAACACGTACTTGTCGAGATACTGCTCCGCCGGAATGACATTGACAAACTCCGGATCTCCCGGAAAATCGCGAACTGTCAACTCCGGAATGGACTCGCAGCCGGTCATGTAACCAGCCAGGTAGAAAGGATGTTCAGCGTCCTGACTCTTCACGACGAAGGGTGTGTTGGACCAGAACATCGCATCCTGCCCTTGGGACAACCTCTCTGGCGCGCCTGCAGGCGGAGCAGGGTCGTACTTGAGCACGGTGCCGTCGGCCGCCCCGACGATGCGCCATGGGACGAGCTCCTCCGTGACATTCGACATCCCCGGATCGTAAACCGCGAGGCGGTTGGGATATCGGACGCCCGCATATTCCATTCCCCATGCACGAATCGGAGGAATCTGCTGCTGAGCGCTATCGCACGCCCCCTTGTACTCGGGGATATTGAGACATTCAGCCCCGCCGAACACGGCGATCGGCTTGTCGGCCTCGATCGGGGTCCCCGTAAGCTCCTTCGGTTGTATGACGTGCAGGAGCTCGCCCTTCGAGAGCGTAACCTCCGTGCGATCCTGCAGCACGGACGACGCGACTCCAGGGGGGAGGTTCAGTTCGGTCCCGATCCGGACATGAGTGTCGTCATCCGAAGCCAAGATCTGAAGCGCGGCCCGTGTCGTGCCGATTCTCACCCTTTCCGGACCGGGCCAGGCATCGATGACGAGATAATTATTCCCCCACGCCGGAGTCGGAATGAGGAGCGTGGCAGTAGGAACGTAACTCTTGGCCCCACCGTAAGGGAACATGGAGTACGCGCTGACCGGGCGATCCGTCGTCAATTGGAACGCCTTCGTCTTGTCCGAGCGCATGGGCAAGGACATCGCCTTGCGCCCGGGCGCGCGCGGACATCCAACGAAGGACACTGCATCGCTCTGGTTCATATCGTGAGAGAGGAAGATGACGGCGATCTCGCCTGGGGGAAGCGGTCCGTTCAACGGCTCGTACTCGAGCTCACCACCATTCGCGCGAGGCAAGTACGTGGCCTCCGAGAAGTCGATGGCCTCGTCCCCATAGCTGACGTGAAGCTGAACGGGGCTATTCCACGAGTTGGCCACAAACATGGCGAAGCAACCGCCTCGGCTCTCCTCGAATCGCTCACCGGCCGGCGGCGTCGTCCAGAAGGAACAACCGATCGTGCCCGAGTTCTGCTCCGCGCTCTCGCAAGCGGGAACGCATTTTCCGTTCGCACACCCTTGGTCGGATGGGCACTCCATCACGACGGCCCCCGTACAGTCGTCCACGAGGGAGTGCAGATCTCGCGAGCAGCGACGCAGGTCGCTGCTACAGGAGGAGGAGGGTGACGCATCCGATGCGAAGTCCACGGCGACTCCACCGGCGTCGACCTCGTCGGCCTCGAAGTTGCGTGAACGCGCGCTGCATGCGCTCGAGCTCCCGAAGAACCCGAGCGCCCCTGCGAGGACGAAGATCGGCCAGAGGTGAGCGCGTCCCTTCACCGAATGACCCCGAAATCCGGACGAGAGCCGCCGGACAGCCCGAAGGGCAGATTGAAAAGCTGACCGTGACGACATCATGGTCCCTCGCTGCGGGTGAACACCCAAAATCGCTCTCTCACGTCAAAAGACGACAGGCTGTGGAACGTAGTGTGGCTGATCGTCCGCGCCACCGAGTCCGAGCTGCCCATCGACGTTGCTGCCCCAGCACAGGACCGAGCCCTCTCGGAGCAGGGCACAGGTCGCCGTGTCCATCGCGGCCACCTGGACGACCTCGCCCCGCGACAGAGCGTTCACCTGGACCGGGTAGAACTGGCGCAGCGCGGTACCGTCGCCGAGCTGTCCCTTGCTGTTGTCGCCCCAACAGTAGACGTTCCGGTCGATCGTACGCGCGCAGGTCGTCGCGTTGCTCGTCGCGATGTCCACGATGCGCGGTGACGTCGACAGCGGGACCAAGAACGGAACCGTTTCGTCCTGGCTCGTCCCGTTACCGAGCGCGCCGACCTCGCTCCGGCCCCAGCAATACGCGCTGCCGGCGCTCACCGCACACGCGAAGGTATCCCCGGCGGATATCCGTCGAACATCATACAAGCGAGGAATAGGCAGAGGTCGTCCGTCGGCGTCGAAGGACGACGAACGCCCCAGTGCATCGAGCGCCGTGCTGGTGACGTTGTCGCTCCTGCTCAAAAGGGCGCCGCCCCAGGACAAGAGCTCGCCGTTGTCACGGATTGCAAAGCCATTCCGGAGTGTGCCGGCAGCAACGAGCACGCGTCGAAAGTCGAGGCCCGTCTCACCAGCCACGCCGTGCTTTTGCTGAAGCTCACCCCGCCCGAGCTGGAGTGCGTTGTTCCAGCCCCAGCAATACATTCTCCCTCCGCCTGCCTCGACGCCGGAGTCAGCGAACGACGGCTCTCCCGCGGACACATCGTCGGGCGGCGAAATTGCGCAGGCGAACGATCCGCCGAGGTCGACGCGGCGCACCGGGACGAGTCCTTGAACGGCAGATGGTATCGGGTGTGGATTCGCATCGACGGCTGGCCGGTCGGCGCTCAGTCCAAGCTCGCCATGTCGATTGCCGCCCCAACACATCACCGTCCCGTCCTCGCGACGCGCGCAGCTCGTCCCCGTCCGTTCGCGCCCCGTCGCGCTGATCTGCGTGACCTTGTCGAGCCCGACGACGGGGAGCGGCCTGCCGCTGCTGGAGAGAGCGCCGCCGGCGTCGTCGAGAGATTCGCGACCGAGCTGCCCGTCCGTATTGGCTCCCCAACAGCGCACCGTTTGGTCGGACAGAAGCGCGCATATGTGGGCTCCGCCGCGAGCCGCAAGTGCGGTGACACACGGAGTCACTCCACATTCGACGGGATCGAGCGCATCGAGGTCGACGCCGCCGTCGACCGGTGCAGCGTCCCCTCCATCGAATACATCGGAGGTTGGGTCGACGCTCGCGTCCGGCGTCAAGGTGGACCCGATGACATGGTCCGCCGAGCAGGCTCCGACGGACAATGAAACGAACGACACGGCGCCTGCGGCGGACCAGTAATGGATACGTCGCATGAAAGTCACTCCGAACGTTTGCGGTGGAGAGCCACGTTGTCCCCGACGACCCAAACATCGTCGGCACTTCCGGAGATTCCCCTCAGCCGGCTATCGATAAAGGCGCCATTGTTCAATGACGTCCGCGAGAGCTGCATGCCGGTCCCATCCCAGTGGTAGATCCGTCCATGTCTGCCGGCGATCCAGAGATCGCTCGCGCTCGAGGCCCAGAACTTCATGGGTTGGGCGAAGAACGCTTGATCGATGGGGTAGGAAGCCCAGACCGGAACCCCTGCGTCGCCCGCCGTCCGATGAAACAACGCGCGCTCCGAGGAGAGCCAAAGGTCCGATTCACCTGCGATCCAGAGTGAGTTCACCCCGTCATCTTGATTCGATGCAGGCGGCGCTATTGGCGACTTCCATCCAGTGCCGTCGTTGACGCGAATGAGCGACCCATAGGGACTCAAGCTCAGCCCCGCCAGCCAGACGCGATTGTCGACACATCGCATCGTCCTCGCCTGGGCGAACGTCATCGCGCTCGATGTCCATGTTGGCTTGCCGTCGTCGTCTGTGGCGCCGTCCCAATGAAACACTGTACTCGTCGTGCCAACCGACGAGGCCACCCAGACGTTGCGCGAGGCAGGACTCTGAGCCGTCCCCTCGCAGACGGAAATGAGGTCGGCCGTCGTTCCGATGGGTACGACTTCCCAGGTAGAAGGGGCGGTCCCTGGGGCATGATAGAGGAGCGTGCCGTTCTTGCCCGCGATCCACAGACCTCCCCCTTGCGTCCCCCAAAGCTGGGTAAGCGTGACCCCCGCATCGAAGGCGACGGACCATTCACTTTTGTCCCAGTGCAGGACGAGTCCTTCCTCGGCAATCGTCCAGACATCACCGCCGCCGTGGTCCCAGACGTCGGCGAGGCTCAGAGCACCGCCGTCGCTTCCTCGTGGGACGGTCGTTCGACACCAACCGCCTTGGGTGCACTCCGAAGACGCATCGTCCGGCGTGGAGGCATCGATGACGTCGGAGCTCGGGCCAGCGTCCAGAGGGAGCTCAGCCTCCGGCGGAGGCGGATTGATGGAAGGACCAGCGTCGGCGTCTGGCGCCTCGGCCTCCGACGATGCGCACGCCGTGAGTCGAACGGCGTTCACGGCGAACAGAGCAACGACAAGGACGTGCTTCGTCATCGGGACCTCTCCGAAGGACGGCGCCGGTTGAGAAGGACGTTGTCGCCAACGATCCATACGTTGTCGGGTGCAGTTCCCCAGACGTCGAACAGCCTCGTCTCGGGAGAAATGACGGATGGAATGCTCGAGCGCGACCAGTTTTCTCCATCGCCGTGGAGAACCGTATTTCCTTCCCCAACCACCCACATGTCGTCTGGGCGGCTGCCCCAGATCGCGTTCAAGGGTCTTGTTGCGTTCGACTCGGAGACCAACCAACGCAGCTCACCGTCGCCGTCGTAGGTCCAATGACGAATCGTGCCAGAGTCCCCAACAACCCAAACGTCGTCGTGCGTCGTGCCCCACAAACCTCTCAAGTTTGCGCGCGTACCAGTATCAAGGATTGTCCAGTCGACAATACCGCTCCTATACCCTTTCGAGTTCGCCACCTTTCCATTCTGACCCGCGGCCCAGATGTCGGTGGCCGCGGTCCCGAAGACGGGGCCGTGATAGTCCAGGTATTGGAGAACAGGCTGCCAACGCGCTTTGCCGTCGTCCCATCCGTTCATATGCCACACGCTCCCGCCAGGAACCTCGAGGGTGCCGACGTAAATATCGGTCGCGCTGGCACCCCAGACGCTCACGATGGGCGTCGTCTGCTGCTGGAACTCGCTCAGCCAATAGGCGTCGTCTGTCGTAAAGGAGACTGTCGCCCAGGAGGCCTGGCCATCGACCCAGCCCGAACTATGCAGAATGCCGTTGAGGGTGCTGAAGGCCCATACGTCCCCCGGACCGCTACCCCAGACTCTTCGGATCGCGTAGTCGACGCCGCTCTTCGATCGCTGCCAAGCCGATCCGTCCCAGTGGAGGATGGCTCCCCGCGATCCCACGGCCCAGACATCGCGTTCGCTGCTCCCCCACAGGCTCGCCAACGTCACGTCGCCGTCCAGAGGATAGTCGACGATGCACCAGCCGTCGTCGCTGCAGGTACCATCGCCATCCGGTCGCGCGTCGGAGGCGTCCACCGCCGCAATGGCGGGAATCTCCGAGGCGTCTCCCGTTGCGTTCCCGTGCTGCTCGCTGGAAGGTGCCCCCGAGCTGGCGGCGCACCCCCACACCAAGCCCCCGATGATCCCGCTCGGGATCACCATGAGGCGGAGAGGACGGACGCTCATTGCGGAGCTCCTCCCGAAGAGCACGGCTTCGTCGCGCAAACACCGTTCGCGCAGGCCTGATTCGAGAGACACGAATGCCCGCATGATCCGCAGTTTCGCGGATCCGAGCGAACGTCGATCTCACATCCGTCGAGCACGTCACCGTTGCAGTTGGCCCAGCCCTCGTCGCAGGCATATCCACATTGGCCACCCCGGCACGTACGATGCCCCCTGGGCGGCTTTTTGCCGGGCATCACGGTGTCCATGCCAGGGCACACGTGATTGCACGAACCGCATTGATTTGGATTGCTGTCATAGTCGTTGCCACCGCACGAGCACGGGTCCTGGCACACGCAGGCCCCATTCAGGCACATCTCGCCCGCGCCACACACGACATTGCATGCCCCGCAATTCAGGGGATCGTTCCGAAGATCAACCTCGCATCCGTCGTCGAGAACTTGGTTGCAATTCGCATAATTCTGCTGGCATTTCAGTACGTTGCACCTGCCAGCAACACACGTATATACCATATACGGGTACCGGACCGTATTGGGCGGCAGCGGTTCTCTCACCCCGCAGTCGTACCCACACTCGCCGCAGTTCCGGTTGTCCTTATTGATGTCCGTGCAAGTGTCGCCGCACATCACAAATGGAGCATTGCAGGTTTTCGTGACACAGCCGAGGATAGCTTGCGGCGTAACCTGGCATTCGTAGCCCGAAGGACACACTTCGCCACAGAATCGACAATTTGAATTCGAGCCCAATGCCGTCTCGCAACCGTCTTCCACATATCCGTTGCAATCGGCGTATCTGAGGTTCGTGCACGTCATCTCGCAGCGCCCGCTGAGACAACTCCAGCTTGCGCCGTTGAGCTCGCCGGTCATCCAGGTACCGGCAGGGCACGCGTTCCCGCACGAGCCGCAGTTGAGCGGATCATCGTCGAGTCGCGTTTCGCAGAGATGCTTCGAGCTCGGACACGTGGTGTACGGCGGGGCGCATTCATCGCTCGTACACATCAACGCTTCGGCGGCAGCGGGTGCGCTGTCCGCGCTTGCGTCCGTCGCTTCTTGGAAGCGGGGGGCCGCGCCTCCGTCCGATTCGTCGGAATATGTCCCGAGCGAGGCGCGGGGAGAGCCGCACGCGCTATACGCGAGAATAGATAGGACTGATACGACAAGGGTCGAACCAGGTCGTCGATTCATGTTGAACTTCCTCGTCCATGAAGTCCGGCGAGACGATGCGGATGCGTGATGCGGGCCGAGCTACAGGTCGTCGGCGCCAGCACCTACCCGCTTGGCGAATGGACTATCCGGATATGCTTGAATGAAGCGCTGCGCGCGCCGGCGCGCCTCTTCGAATCGATGGAGTCGTTTGAGCGAGTCGATGGCGATGGCCTCGCGCTCTTGATAGAGGACGCCTGAATGGAATCGGCGGTGTCCGGCTTCCGCAGCGGAGAGCGCCCGTGCGGGATCGTTTTCGGACAGGGTCCTCACTTCTGCGAGCTGGGCGATCTCGTCCTCGAGCGTGATCGAGCCGCCACCCTTCGGTTGAACCGGACGTTGCCGAACGGAAGGGAGATCGTCGACCGAACGCGTATCGAGCGCCCGCTCCTGCGGAGCGATTTCCGGTGACGTCTTTTCGTCCTGGCTCGGGACGGACGCCGGCGCAGCCACCTCCGGCGGCGCGGCCACCTCCGGCGGCACAGCCGGCTCAGGCGGCGCACCCGGAGCAGCCACAGGGGGCGGCTGGTCTGCGCGTTCGCTCGGTCCACCGTTCGATACGGTCGAGACCAGGCCGAACAAGGCGCAGGCGAGGACGGGGATTGCGATCCCGGACGCTAGCCAGCGGCGGCGAGTCGAAGGTCCAGGCGACGGCTCCTCTCGGACGGCGACAAGAAGGCGCGCCAGCTGCGGGCCGAAGCTGCCTCCGATTCGAGCATCCTGAGCTCGCCGTACGTGAGTGCGGATCCGATCTGAAACGGTCGGATCATCGACGATGCGAGAAGGTCGCGACATCACTCTGCCCTCGGTGAGTTGGACTCGAGGCGCTCGAACGCCGCGATGAATTCTTTCTTCGCGCGGTGCAGGCGCACGTAGAGTGTTCGAAGGTCGATGTCGAGCGTCCGGGCCACCTCTTCGTAGCTCCGGCCTTCGATCTCGAGGAGCACGACGAGGCTCCGTTTGTCGAAGTCGAGCGCGTCGAGCGCTTGTTCGACCAATGCAAGCGACTGCATGGTTTCGGAGTGCTTCTCCGGATCGCGTTCGTCGATCTGGAAGTCGATTTGTTCGCTCGGCTCCTCCGGATGCCGGCGACGAATCCGCCGTCGGCTACGAACGACATTCACGGCGATGCGGGTAAGCCATGTGAACGGCTGAGCTGTGCCCACCGTGAACCCACCCCTCCTGTGAGCCGTGAGGAAGATCTCTTGAAGCGCGTCGTCGACGTCGGGCCCACGCAGTCCCATCCAACGCAGGAAGCGAACGGTCTTCTCCGCGTGCTCGTGGAAAAGCTCCTCGACACCGATGACGTTGGTGGCCATCTCGGCAGTGACGACGCCTGCGGCCGCTACGGCCCCGCGCCCATCGACCAGACTAGAGCTCATTCAACGTCCGCGCACGGAAGCTCGGCGAGCGTCCTGCGGGCGTCTCCGAGATGCGCGAAGACCGGGTGCTTCCGCCGCGCCGATGGGGACACTTGCCGGTGCGTTCGAGGCTCGGTCATCGCTCTGACGTGATGATGACCGGCTACGGCAAAAACTTACGCGATGCCCCCCTTAAAAGTGAAACTCGGGTCCGAGCCGCAACACGAGGCCGACGGCATCGGGCTCCCACAGCAGCGAGCCCCCGACACCCGTCCGCGATTGGAGCTCGAACTGTGGGGACATGAACGGGACCCACAGAACGGAAGAGATGAACAGAGCCATTCGGCTCCTCGAAGGATTCGAGCGGCGCCAAGACGATGGGCCGTCGGAGAGATCGACGGCGAGCTTCACCCCGAAGGACGCCGCGCTGTAGGGCAGCGTTGCTGAATGTGCGTCCCGGAGCCCCCGCGGTCGCGCTTCGAGCGCTCCGACGGTGATGCCGCCGCAAGCGGCCGCGTGCGCGCGAAATCCTCGTTGCCAGATTGGCTCGCGCAAGCAAACGTCGAGGCCGACAGCGACGAGCAGGCCTTCGAGCCTCCCTGGACCGAACGGCGTGAGCGCCGATCGCAGAGCCGTCACAGAGAAGCCGCCCTCGTAGTGCTCCGTGAGGCGAACCACGGCGGCGCTACCCACCCCGAACGCGTGAGAAGGTAGCGTTCCGAAGGAGACGGCCGAAGTCGGAGCGTCCAGCCCGAAGGCAAGGGCTCGGGGGCGGGGCGCCGGAGTTTGCGGTCGTTGGCGCAGCGGCGGAGGATTCCGCTCGGGAGAGGTAGCGGGGCTCGAGGGCGGTGGCGGGGGCGTGGGCTCCTCTGGGGCCGTCATGTCCTCCTGAGGTGGAGGACCTGCTCGCGCGTCGAGCAGAGCCTGATCGATCATGATGGCGACCGAGAGGCTCACCATCCTCACGACGTCACTGCAGGTTCGCCCGCCGACAGCGAAGTCTCGAGCGCCTGCTTTCTCGCCGTCGCGGTAAACGACGATAGCGACCGAATCTCCGCGCTCGAAGATGGCGAACCTCAGCCGTTCGTCGATCCGGCGATCACCGCGCCACGCACGAAGGCCTGTGGTCACCGCGCGAGCGTTCAGGCAGCGACCAGCCTCCTCGATCGACAAGGCGGGGTCGCTCGCTCCGTCGTTCGACGGCTGACCGGAGGCCGTCCGCCCGAAAGCGCCCCACGTGGCAAGACCGAAGATCGGACCGAGGCTCGCGCTGAACCAGCGTTTCGACGACCGTACTAGCGCGCCTCCGAGCATGCCCTCTCCGATCCTATCCGAGGGCCGGCGCGTAAGCAGTTCGAAGCATCGACGCTGCGTTACTGGGCGAGCCGGCTGAAGGTCGCGGCGGAGCGAGCGTCGTAACCGAACGGCATCGGGACTCGTCGATCCAGCGATGCGCGCGCTCGCAGATCGCGCGAGCGCGCGTGGATGGGCTCGGGCTTCCGGCCGCGATCGATCGGTATGGAGGATGCAGCACCGTGACACGTGGCAGTCATCTCGCTCCTGCTCAGCTTCATCGGTCGAAAGATTGGGAGCATCATCCAGGCGATCTTCGGATGGTCCATCACCGCTCTCTTCGGCAAGTTGCCGACGAAGAAGCAGCTCGCCGTCACAGTCGCGCTGGTGCTCTCGATCGCGTGGCCACTCTTCGTGATCGGGTTGTTCTTCCCCGCCGTGGCCGGATGGGCGCTCGCTTTTCTGCCGCTCGAGAGCTGGTTCGGGAAGCTTCCATTGCGCATCGCGTGGGCGATGCTGGCCGTGATCGCACCGCCGGTGACGGGCCTGCTCGTTCGCTGGGCGTCACCGAATCCGAAGGGAACCGCGGTGCGCTCGGCGGTCACCGGCTATCCGCTGGCGATCGGCTTCTTCGTCTCGTTCGTCGTCACCGCCGTCACCGTACCGATCGTGAAGATCGTGTCGTTCTTCCGCCAGTGGTCGGACACGCACGTGTACGTGCAGCCGAGGGTGGGGCAGTACCAGGACGTCGTCCGAGAGATCGCCGAGGCGGTCGCGCGCGCGGGGCTGATGCCGGAGATCGCGCCGCCGCCGCGGACCATGATGATCGCCACCCACGTGCTCCGCGTCCTCGCGAAGAGCGCCGTCAGCCCGATCGTCGCCGAGGAGCTCCTCAGCGTGCGAGCCGACGGCTTGCAGATCATCCTCTATCCGTCCGACCTGCTCATGCGCGGCGAGGCGAAGAACGTCGCGCGCGTTCGAGCGATGATGGCGCGGACGGACATCGACGCGGACGCGTATCTCGTCTCCTCCGAGCCTGCGCAGAAGATGCAGGACGAGCTCGGAAGGCTGCTCGACGTCATCCGCGAGCACGAACGGGAGGGCCTCCACGTCGGCGCGATGGCGTCGCGCCGGCTCGCGGAGATCTGGAAACGGATGAACGAGTCGGAGCTGCCCTTCGACGAGTGGGTGATGCTCGAGTCGATCGCGCGCCGTGTCGAGCGCCGCATCGTCCTCGAGCAGACGAACGGAGAGCAGGTGATGCCGCTCGACGATGTCGAAGACGGGATTGCCAGGGTCGCCGCAGAGGCGAACGGCAGCCGGGCAAAGGAACAGAACGTCCAGCACAAGGAGATCACGACCATGAGCAACATGAATCCGCCCCCCGAACGCCTCGCGCTCGAGGAGGCATCGACCGCGGATCTCGTTCGTGAGGCGCTCGACGAGGCGAAGGAGCTCGTTCGGATCGAGATCGAGATCGCCAAGAGCGAAGTCGAGAAGGAGATCGCGCAGGCGAAGAAGGCCGCCGTCGGATTCGGCGTCGCGCTCGCCGCTGGCGTCCTCGTCCTGTGCCTCCTCGCCGTGGCGCTCGTCCTCGCGATCGGCGGCACCGCGGTCGCGGCCCTCATCGTAGCCGCCTGCCTCCTCGTCGTCGGCGGACTTGCCGCGTTCGCGGGCTACTCGATGCTTCCCAAGAAGCCGCTCGAGACGACGCGACATCGCCTGAAGAGCGACGTCACTCAGCTGAAGGAGCACATGGCATGAGCCCGCGGAACGAAGAGATCCCGGTCGACGAGCGGATGAAGCGCTTGGAGAGGAGGGCGAGGGTCATTCGCTCTCGTCTCCTCCGCGCGGTCGACGCTCTCGATACACGCCGTCACCACGTAGTGGAGATGGGCGAGCACGCGAAGGAATTGGCGAAGCCAGTCGCGTTCTCGCTCATCGGGATTGCCGCGCTCTTCGGGGCGAGCGTCTACGCGTTCAGCCTCGCGGTGAAGGCGCGGCGAAGGGTTTCGCTGAAGCAGCGCGTCTCGCAGGCGATCCAGCGGCTCGACCTCGTGCCGCGGCCTTCGATGTCGCGCCAGATCTTCGAGAAGCTCACGCTCTCGGTAATGACCTTCGCCGCGACGGAGATCGCGAAGCGCGTGGCGAAGAACGTCGCCGACGGCCGGCTGCCCGACGGACGGCTCGCCGTCGGTCGAGCGCTCGATCGGCATCACTCGCGGCTCAGTCACACGCCGAACGGAGGCGTGTGATGAAGCTCCTTCGTCTCGCGGCTCCGCTGCTCTTCCTCCTGACCGTGACCGCGTGCGGACGCAGTGATCAGCGGCCCGCGAACGATGTCGTCTCGTACACGAATCGTACGAGCAAGACGACGACGGTGACCGTGTATCCGCCGGCCACCGTCGTCGGCACGACCCGGACGACGAGCGCAGCGCTCTCGGTCGCCGAAAAGGAGCGGGGTCCGATGACGGCGTCGGCACACCCCGACATCTCCGGGCGCCATCCGGACCGCAGGATGAGCGATCGCATCCAGAAGGTGCTCGCAGCCGACGAGGCGCTGCGGGACGTTGCGCTCGATCGAGTGCGCATCGTGTCGGTCGACGGCCACGTGACCTTGAGCGGGCTCGTCCCGACGCTCGCCGACAAGGTCGCGATCGAGCAGCGCGTGCGCGAAGTGAAGGGCGTCGAGGCGGTCGACAATGAGATCGAAGTGTTGCGCTGAGCGGTCGATGCGCCATCGACGAGCGGGTAGGATCGAGCCTCGTCTCAAAGGAGGCATCGAGCCCCAACTCGGCGCACTCTTGCAGCCCGCTCGAGGGCGGCGGAAAGTCGGGCCGACATGACCCAGGTGCACGCGATTCGAATCCACGAGACGGGCGGTCCGCAGGTCCTGCGTTGGGAGCCGATCGAGCTGTCTCCGCCCCGTCCGGGTGAGGTGCGCGTTCGGCACGAGGCGATCGGCCTCAACTTCATCGATACGTACCATCGCACCGGGCTCTATCCTGTCCCGCTGCCGGCCGTGCTCGGCTCCGAAGCCGCCGGCGTCATCGAGGCGGTCGGCGAAGGCGTGACGGACTTCACCGTCGGCGATCGCGTGGGCTACGCAACAGGCCCGATGGGCGCTTACGCAGAGGCACGGAACATCGTCGCCTCGGTGCTCGTGAAGATCCCGCCCGCGATCGACGCGAAGATCGCGGCCGCGACGATGCTCAAGGGCATGACCGCGCATTACCTCCTCGACATCGGCCGCGTGCGAGAGGAGCTGCCCACCGTGCTCGTCCATGCAGCGGCCGGCGGGGTCGGCCTCCTCCTCTGCCAGTGGGCGAAGCACCTCGGCGCGACCGTCATCGGGACCGCCGGCAGCGAGGAGAAGGCGAAGCTCGCGCGCGAGCACGGGTGCGATCACGTGATCCTCTACCGGACGGAGAACGTCCCGCAGCGCGTGCACGAGCTCACGCAGGACCGGAAGGTCGACGTGGTCTACGACTCCGTCGGCAAGGACACGTTCCACGACTCGATCTCCTCGCTGCGGCCGCGCGGCATCATGGTCTCCTACGGGCAGTCGTCCGGAGTGGTCCCGCCGTTCGAGCCGCGTCTCCTCGCGGCAAACGGCTCTTTGTTTTTCACGCGACCGGTCTTGCACGACTACACGCGCAAGCGCGAGGAGCTGGTGAGGCGCGCAGGCGATCTGTTCGGCGCGATCGCCGACGGCACCTTGAAGGTCCGCGTCGCGCAGAGCTATCCCCTCCGCGACGCTGCCCGCGCGCACGCGGATCTCGAAGCTCGGAAGACGACAGGCTCGACCGTACTCGTGCCCTGAGCCGCACGCGGCGAAGGTCCGCCGCATGCATGCTCATGCGCATGGCCGGGGATCACCGACGCGGCAACGAGGAGAAGGACGAGGCAAAGGACGAGGAGCAAGCGGGCTCGCAGAGTGAAACCCGTGAGCAGCCCGAGCCGCTGAAGGACGCCACGCAGACCGCGCTGCTCGAGGGCCGTGTCGTGCTCACGTCGATCACGACGCTGTTCGGGTTCCAGCTGAACGTCGTCTTCAACGAGACGTTCGAGAAGAAGCTCACGGACTTCGAACGGCAGGTCCATCTCGGCGCGCTCGCCCTCAGTGCCATCGCGATCGGGATCGTCATGTTGCCGTCGGCGTACGGACGTCAGGCCGAGCCGCGACAGGTGTCGCGACGTTTCATCCGACTCACGTCGCGCTCGCTGACGATCGCGATGGCTCCGATGCTCGTGTCGATCGCCCTCGACTTCGATCTCATCGCGATGCTGGTCTTCGGACGCGAGCACGTCCTCCCGAAGGTCCTCGCGACGGCGCTCGGCGTGTACTTCGCGATCCTCTGGTTCATCTTCCCGCGGATTCGTGCGTGGCAGCTCGAGAAGCGCGGTAAGGGCCCGGCCGACGATCCGTCGCGCGGCCGACCGAGCAACCCGCCGCCGCGGCGTGGGCATGGAGAAGGACGCCGACGAGAACGAGGAGAGAGGGGGCGAAGCGAGCGCTGGAGGGATG
>JAEXCN010000328.1 GCA_023402175.1 Pseudomonadota bacterium
TGCGCCGGAATTGACGGCGATTTGCGATGGAACACCATGTGCCACATGGCCGGACGTGCTCGCGCGGTCGTCCACTCTCCTCGTCGTCCTCGGGCTCGCCGTCCTCGGAGCGGGCAGCACGGGCTGCTCCGGCGATGGCGCGGACGAGGGCTCCGCCAGCGCGTCCGCTTTCACCGTCGAGAACGGCGACCGCTTCGTCGTCTCGGCGACGTCCGAACGCATCGTCCTCGCGAAGAAAGTCCGCGACGTCGTCTTCCCGTTCGATCAGAGCTCACTCCGCGGAAAGGCGATCCTCATCCATCCCGTCGTGCGGAAAGTCGACGAGGGTGTCTACGCCCGGGCGCTCGACGTGCGGATCGAAGGTGCCACGTACGTCATCGATGCGCGACCGCTCACGCTCGAGGAGATGAGCGACATCACCGAAGACGAGGTCGTTCGCATCTACATCGATCGTCGAAGCGCCGCGAACACGAACGAGCGCGAGCCCGAGATCATCTTGTCCCCAGCGACGCTACTTCGCCCGCTCGGCAGCGGCACGAGCGGCAGCGGACGCGGCGCGAGCGGCCTCGGCTTCGGGTCGGCAGAGGAGCTCGGCTCGCCGAGCATGCCGCGGCCAGGGATCTCGTTCACGCACACGATCGAGAAAGCGTCGCTCGATCCAGAAGCCCTGATCGACTGGTCGCGCGAGGGCGGACTCGAGCTCGGCTTGAAGACGGAGCTCGCGTGGAAGTCGAAGGCCGCCGTCCGCGGCACGCTGTCCGGCGAGTTCTTCCGATCGAAGACGCTCGAAGGACCACCCATCCACGGGTTCGTCCCGATCGGTCCCGTCCCGGTCCCGGTCTCGCTCCAGGGCAAGGCATGGATCGCGTGCAGCGCCGCAGGCGTCGGTCCCGCGGAGGTCGGCGTCGAGATCGAAGCAAGCGCTCGGCTCGCTGCATCTCTTCGCGTGTCTCCGAAGCGGGGCGTGGCGGTGTCCGAGTGGGTCCACGAAGGCCGCTGGCCCGCGACGGCGAACGGGAGCTTCACGGCCACGCCGAGCGTCGAAGCGAAATTCTCCGCAACCATCTCGTGCGCCGTCCCGCGGCTCGAGGTGCACGCCTCTATCGCTGGCGTTGCCGGTCCGTACGTCGCGATGACGCCGACGATCAAGCTCAACGAGAACGGCACCACCGTGGAAGTGCCCATCGCCGTCGGCGTCCGCGCGGGGGTGCTCGGCGTCGGATCTGGAGCCGAGGTGATGGTCTACAGCTGGAAGCCTTGATCGAGCGTGCGCGTGATCACGCGATCCCGAGCGCCGCGCGCATGACCCCCTGCGCGACGGCGAGCGAATGGTGCGCTTCGAGGTAGGCATAACCCCCCTCGCGGACGCGGTCGCGGAGTGCCTCGTCCTTCACGAGGCGCTCGACGCGTTCAGCGAATCCTTCGGGGTCCGACGAGATCAGCGCTTCCTTGCCGTCCTCGAGCGGCAGCCCGAACGCGCCGTCGGGCGTCGTGACGACGGGCATGCCCGCGCGAAAGCCTTCGAGCAGCTTCATGCGGACGCCTGAGCCGCCCGTGATCGGCGCGAGCATCCCGAGCGATCGCGCGTAGAGCGGCTCGAGGTCCTCGAGAAAGCCGACCGTCTCGACCCCGGGGACCTTCCACGCCTCGGGAACGGGGAGCTTGCCGGATGCGTCGGGCGTGAGACCTACGCCGGCGATCTCGAACGTCGCGTCCGGCACGCGCTTGCGAACGAGCGGCCAGACCTTCTGGCAGAACCAGTCGAGCCCGAGGACGTTCGGCTTCCAGCGGAGGCTGCCGACGTAACAGAAGTGCGGCTTGCCGGGATGGGGACGCGCCTTCCGCTCGAACGTCATCACGACCGGCACGACCTTGGCGTCGACGCCGGCCAGTGACTTGAAGTGCTTCGCGTCCTCGCTCGAGATCGCGACCACCGCGTCGACTTCGCGGAGAACGCGCTCCTCGAACCTCCGCGCCGCGGCGTATTCGGCCCTCGCGACGAGCTTCTTGGCGCCCAGCCTCTGGTGCTCATGGCTGAGGGCGAACTGCTTGAAGAAGTCGCTCTCGACGTTGTGCTGATCGACCACCGTCCGGCAGAACGGGCGCTCGGCCTTGATGTCCGGAAGGTAGCGGGCCATCCCGAGGTGATCGATGTAGACGACGTCGACCGGGGTCGCGACGAGCTCGCCGCGGAGCGCGTGCCTGAGGTTTCTCGAGTCCCACTTTCCGGCGAGGTACGGAACGCCGAGCGCGCGGAGCGCAACGACGCGAGGGACGTAGCGCTTGAAATCGAAGAGGTGGATCGGGTGAAAGATCGGAGGCACCACACGCAGCTTCGGCACGGCGGCCTCGAGCGCGCGGACGTCGCTCGAGGGAATCGTCTGCTCGGTGACGGAGAGAAGTGTGACCGACTCCACCTCGGGCAGCGAGGCGATGATTCGCAGCTGCGAGAGCGTGCGCACGGGGCCGCCGCTCGTCGCCGGCCAGGGAAATTCCGTCGTCAAGTGGACAACGCGCATGGCGAGGCAACGTAGCCCACCCAACTGTCGGCGTGTACCATCGAGTCATCCATGAATTTTCGTGCAGTAAACAAGCGCCGCGTCCTCTGCGTGTTCGGCACGCGTCCTGAGGCGATCAAGATGGCGCTCCTCTCGAAGGCGCTGCGCGAGCACCCCGACTTCGAGGTCGAGGTCTGCGTCACTGCACAGCACCGGACGATGCTCGATCAAGTGCTCCCGATCTTCGACGTGAAGCCCCGCTTCGATCTCGATCTGATGAAGGAGAACCAGGGGCTCGCAGACATCACGGCCCGGATCCTCACGGGCACGACCGCGGTCCTGCGTGAATGGCGGCCGGACTGGCTGCTCGTCCAGGGCGATACGACGACGGCATTCGTCGCCGCGCTCGCGGCGTTCTACGAGAAGGTCTCGATCGGCCACGTCGAGGCAGGCCTTCGGACCGGCCTCAAGTACTCGCCCTGGCCGGAGGAGTTGAACCGCCAGCTCGTCGGCCGCCTCGCGGACCTGCATCTGCCGCCGACCGAGCGCGCAAAGAAGGCGCTGCTCGCGGAGAACGTCCCGGAAAGCCGCATCCACGTCACCGGCAACACGGTCGTCGACGCTCTGCTCTGGGTCTCGAAGAAGCTCGACGAGGATCACGCGACGCGGCGACAGCTCGACGAACGCTTCTCCTTCCTCGACCCGAAGCGACGTCTCATCCTGATCACCGGACACCGCAGAGAGAGCTTCGGGAAGCCGTTCGAGGACATGTGCAACGCGTTCGTCGACATCGTCCGCGCGCGACCGGACGTCGAGATCGTGTATCCGGTGCATCTCAACCCGAACGTGCAGGCGCCGGTGAAGGCGATCCTCGCGGGATGCGCGAACGACGAGCTCCGCGGGCGCATCCACCTGATCGAGCCGATCGAGTACCTGCCGTTCGTCTACTTGATGAAGCGCTGTCGCTTCATCGTCACCGACTCCGGCGGCGTGCAGGAAGAGGCACCGTCGCTGGCCAAGCCGTGCCTCGTGACGCGCAACGACACCGAGCGCCCCGAGGCCATCGAGGCGGGCACGGCAAAGCTCATCGGAACGCACCGTGAACGCATCGTCACGGAGTCGCTGCGTCTCCTCGATGATGAGGCGCACTACCGCTCCATGAGCCGAGCCCACAATCCCTATGGCGACGGCAAGGCGAACGAGCGGATCGTCGAAATCCTGAATGCCATATGATGGACGAATGCCGCAGTCGTCCGAAGCATGGGTGGAGGAGGCCCTCTCGCGATCCGAGGCTCGTGGACCTCACATGAACGAACGAATCGATCTGCTCGGGTGCCCATTCGATTCGATCACCGAGAAGGAGACGGTCGATCTCGTCTTCGAGTGGAAGAACGCCCCTGAGCGCAAGAGCCATCACATCATCACGGTCAACGTCGCCATCCTCATGATGGCCCGCGACGACATGCGGCTCGCGAACGCAATCGAGAATGCCGATCTCGTCGTCGTCGACGGCAAGCCGCTCGTGTGGACGTCGCGCTGGCTCGGCGCGCCCGTTCCGGAGAAGGTCTCCGGCGTCGATCTGATGCGGCGCTTGCTCGACGCCGGGAACGAGCGCGGCCTCTCGGTGTTCCTGCTCGGCACGACGCAGGAGCGGCTCGATGTCCTCGAGCGCGTCATCCGAGCGAAGTATCCGAACGTCGTGATCGCTGGAACGCGCAACGGCTACTTCAAAGCGCCCGACTACGCCGCCGTGACGAAGCAGATCCGCGAAGCGAAGGCCGATCTCCTCCTCGTCGGAATGCCCGCCCCGTTCAAGGAGATCTGGTGCGAGGAGCACCGCGAGGAGCTCGCCACGCCGGTGATCCTCGGCGTCGGAGGCGCCTTCGACGTGATGGCGGGCTTCGTCCCGCGTGCGCCGCGGCTGATGCAGGAGGCCGGCCTCGAATGGGCCTGGCGTCTCGCGATGGAGCCGAAGAAGCTCTGGAAGCGATACCTCGTCACGAACTCGACGTTCCTCGCGCTGCTCGGCAAGACGCTCGCGGCGCAGCGCCTCGGTCTCCGCCGCCATTAGCCGTCGCGCGAGCCCATCGAGGCATTGCTCTTGCGAGGCCGATCGGCATGAAGGTCGGCGCTCGGCCCGAAAACGCGCTCGAGTGGATCGCGCAGAAGCTCGACCTCGCTCCGACGCCGATCGCCGATACCCACGTCGCGTTCACCGCGGCGCGCGCGATCATGGCGGGCACCTCTCTCGGGATCTTCGATGCGATCGCAAACGGCGCTCGCTCGGACGCGGAGATCGCATCGGCCTGCCGGACCGACACACGCGCGACGCGATCGCTCCTCGATTGTCTCGTCTCGCTCGGCTACCTGCGCTTCACCGCGGCCGGTCGTTACGACAACGCGAAGCACGTCAAGAAGTGGCTCCTCGTCGATGCGCCGCGCTCCGTGCGCGACAAGCTCCTCTTCCAGCGCATCGAGTGGACCTTCCTCTCGAGGCTCGAAGACTTCGTACGAACCGGAACGGGCCTCGATCTCCACGCCTCGCTCGACGAGGAGGGATGGCGTCTCTACCAGGACGCGATGCGCGCGCTCGCGGCGAATACCGCGCCCGCGATCGCACGACGGATCCCGGTTCCGCGCGGAGCAGCCCGGATGCTCGACATCGGCGGATCGCACGGTCTTCATTCCGTGGCGCTGTGCCGCCGGAATCCACGGCTCACGTCGGAGATCCTGGAGCTCCCCGACGCGATCCCGAGCTCGCGCGAGATCCTCGAGCGTGAAGGCCTCGGCGACCGCGTCCGCCATCGTACCGGCGATGCGCTCCGCGAAGATCTCGGCGCGAACGTCTACGACGTCGTGCTCGTATCGAACCTCGTACATCACTTCTCGAGCGAACAGAACGAAGCGCTCGCACGGCGGGTCGCCCGCGCGCTCCGTCCTTCCGGTGTCTTCGTGATCGCCGACTTCGAGAAGACGAAATCGCCCGGCGCAGGCGGAGCGATCGGCGGCACGATGGACCTCTACTTCGCGCTCACGAGCACGTCGGGGACGTGGCCGGTCACGACGATGCGAGCGTGGCAAAGGGCGGCAGGGCTCGTCGCGCTCCCGGTCCGGCGCATCCTCGAGATGCCTGGGACCGTGCTCCAGATCGGACGCAAGCCGAAGCGTTCGTGACGCGAACCGCGAGCGCCTCGAGCTCCTCCGGCCAAGTCCGTCGAGCGCGCAGACGCTTCCGTCACACGAGACAGCTTCGTTCTCGCCTCGCGCTCGCGGTCGGCAAACGCCCTGCCCTGCTCGTCTCTCCATCGCGGCCGGACCCGAGCGGTACGTCGCCTGCACCACGCCCGCTGCGGCCCGGATTCGAAACGCCGCGGGAGCCAAGATGACCCAAGCACGCTTCCCTATCGCGCGCACACGCGCCCCGAACCGGACGGAGCCCACCGGTGAGGGACGGCACGCGGGACACCCCCGCTTCCTCGGATCGAAGGAGGTTGGGCGCAGCCCCAGCTGGAGTGACCGCCTTGGTGCCGATGCACGAGCTCCGAGCGTCGGCCAGGTCGAGGTCGCGCTCCCGGATCACGAATACGACCAGAACGCGATGATGGAGACCCTGAAGCGCCGCTGGAAGGATCGCCCGAAGGTGATGAACCTCGTCGACCGCCTTCATTCGGCGGTGCAGGTCGAGCGCCGGTGTCTCGCGCTTCCACTCGAGGAGTACGACCAGCTGAGCGACTTCGGCGCCGCGAACGACGCCTTCATCCGCGTCGGGACCGAGCTCGCCGCGCGCGCCGTCAGCGCCGCCGTCGAGCGCGCCGGCCTCGATCTCGGGGACGTCGACGCGATCTTCTACACCACCGTCACCGGCCTCGCCGTCCCGACGATCGACGCGCGGCTCGTGAACGTGCTCGGACTCCGACGCGACATCCGCCGTACGCCGATGTTCGGCCTCGGCTGCGTCGGAGGCGCCGCTGGCCTCGCGAGGACGAATGACTACCTCCGTGGACATCCCGATCACGTCGCCGTGCTGCTCTCCGTCGAGCTCTGCTCGCTCACCCTCCAGGACGACTTCTCCATCGCGAACGTCGTCGCCTCCGGCCTCTTCGGCGATGCCGCCGCCGCTCTCGTCCTCACCGGAAGCGAGGCGATCGCACCCCGAAGCTCGCGCGGCGGCACGCGCGCTTCGAGCGGGCCCCCGTCGATCCGCAGTAGGACGCGCGCGCGCGTCGTCGATACGCGGAGCGCGTTCTTCCCGGACACCGAGCGCGTGATGGGCTGGGACGTCGGCGCGTCCGGGTTCAAGGTCGTGCTGTCGGCGGACGTCCCCGAGATCGTCAAGCGGCATCTCCCCGCCGAAGTCGACGCGTTCCTCGAGGACAACAGGCTGACGCGGAGCGACGTCCGGCACTGGATCTGTCACCCGGGCGGCCCGAAGGTCATCAACGCGATCGAAGAGTCGCTCGAGCTTCCCGAGAACGCTCTCGCGATAACGCGTGAGTCGCTCGCGTCCGTCGGCAATCTGTCGAGCGCCTCGGTGCTTCACGTCCTCGGGAAGACGCAGCACCGCGCCGTTCCTGGCGACATCGGCGTCCTGATGGCGATGGGCCCGGGGTTCTGCGCGGAGCTCGTCCTCCTCGTGTGGTGAACATGGAAACGTCGCTCCTCGCCTACGAAGCTCTGATCGCAGCCGTCGTCGTCGAGCGGTGCGTCGAGCTCGTGCTCTCCGAGCGGCATGCGCGCGCTCTGCTCGCTCGCGGCGCGGTGGAGCACGGCGCCGGTCACTACCCGCCGATGGTCGTCCTCCACACGGCGTTCATCCTCGGTTGCGCGCTCGAGCCCCTGCTCGCGCATCGTCCATTCATCCCGGCGCTCGGGATCCCGATGTTGGTCGTGGCAGTCGCGGCACAGAGCCTCCGCTGGTGGGCGATCGGCACGCTCGGCGTGCACTGGAGCACGCGGGTGATCGTGCTACCCGCAGCCCCGAGGATCGCCTCCGGTCCGTACCGCTGGTTCCCTCACCCGAACTATGCCGCGGTGATCGCCGAAGGCATCGCGCTGCCGCTCGTCCACTCGGCGTGGATCACGGCGCTCGTGTTCACGCTCTTGAACGCGTGGCTCCTGACCGTCCGCATCCGTACCGAGGACGCCGCCCTCACGGCGATGAGGCCCGCATGAAGACGTTCGTCGACCTCGTCGTCGCTGGTGGCGGTCCTGCAGGGCTCGCCGCCGCGATCCAGGCGGCGCAGGCTGGGTCGGACGTCATCGTCATGGAGCCTCGTAAGGGGATCATCGACAAGGCGTGCGGCGAAGGGATCATGCCCGGCGGCGTCATCGCGCTCGAACAGCTCGGGATCCGCCCGCACGGCGTGCCGTTCATCGGGGTCGAATACCTCGACGGCTCGGATCCCGACCTGCAGGCAACGGGGTGTTTTCCCTATGGAGCGATGGGCCTCGGTGTCCGTCGAACCGTGCTCCACGCAGCGATGAAGCACCGCGCGCAGATGTCGGGCGTGCGTTTCCTCGCCGCGCGGCTGACGTCATTCGAGCAGCGGCGCGGCGGTGTCCTCGTCGACGGCGAGCTCCATGCGCGCTGGCTCATCGGCGCAGACGGCCTGCGTTCGGACGTGCGGCGCCTGCTCGGTGTCGAGCAACGGTCTCGTGCGCCGGCCCGGCTCGGCATCCGCCGGCACTACGCGATGCGGCCGTGGTCCGACCACGTCCAGGTGTACTTCGGCGACGAAGGTGAAGCCTACGTCACGCCGGTCGACAACGACCTCGTCGGCGTCGCCTTCCTCTTCGAGGCGCGGCACGACGGGCAGCTCGAGTCGTACCGGTTCGACGACCTGCTCGCAGGATTCCCGCTCCTCGCGCAGCGTGTTGCGGGAGCGCCGATCGCGTCACGTGTTCGCGGAGGTGGCCCTTTCGAGAAACGTGTCGAGCGACGCGTCGTCGGCAACGTATTGCTCGTCGGCGACGCCGCGGGCTACATCGACCCGCTCACGGGCGAAGGCGTCGCGCTCGGGCTCGCGACGGCGCGCGCTGCCGTCACGAGCCTCATCGAGGACAATCCGAGCGCCTACGAGGCTCGGTACCGCAACGTGACGCGTCGCTACTTTGCGATCACGTCCGCACTGCTCGCGATCGCGCGGCGCCGTAGGCTGCAGCGCCCGCTTCTCCGGCTCGCTCGCGCGTGGCCTGCCGCGTTCGACGGAGCGCTCGAGATGCTGGGGCACATTCCGACGAACGACGACGCGGATCTCGAGCACCCATGGCCGAGCGACGACGTGACGATCGGCCTCGATCGGCTGCTCTGACCTCGTCGTCGATCAGGCCGCGAGCGCGGTCACGTCAACTGCACCGGAGTCGACCGGCTCGACGTCGAGCTGGCGCTGCACCTCGGCGAGCGGGGTGCTCCACAGCTCGTCCCACCGCACGCCGAACAGCGGTCGAGCGGTCTTCCCCATCCGCCAGCCGCGGACGAGCGCGTTCATGAAC
>JAEXCN010000029.1 GCA_023402175.1 Pseudomonadota bacterium
ACCGTGATCTTCTGGGTGAGATCGCCATTCGCGACGGCGGTCGTGACGAGCGCGATGTTGCGGACCTGGTTCGTCAGGTTCGACGCCATCCCGTTCACGCTGTCGGTGAGGTCGCGCCACGTTCCGCCGACGCCGGGCACGTTCGCCTGGCCGCCGAGCTTGCCTTCGCTTCCGACTTCGCGCGCGACGCGCGTGACCTCCGCGGCGAAGGTCGAGAGCGAGTCGACCATGCCGTTGATCACGTTCTTGATCTGGAGCATCTCGCCCTGGACCTCGACGCTGATCTTCTGACCGAGGTCGCCCGAGGCGATCGCAGTCGCGACCTTGCTGACGTCGCGGAGCTGCACGGTGAGGTTGCCGGCGAGGCCGTTGACGCTGTCGGTGAGGTCCTTCCACGTTCCGCTGACGCCGCGGACGGTGGCCTGGCCTCCGAGCTTCCCTTCGGTACCGACTTCCTTCGCGACGCGGGTGACCTCGCGCGCGAACGACGAGAGCTGATCGACCATCGTGTTGACGGTGTTCTTCAGCTCGAGGATCTCGCCTTGCGTCTCGACGACGAGCTTCTTCGAGAGGTCGCCGTTCGCGACCGCGGTGACGACGCCGGCGATGCCACGCACCTGCGTCGTGAGGTTCGACGCCATGCTGTTGACGGAGTCGGTGAGGTCCTTCCACGTGCCGGCGACGCCGGGCACGTTGGCCTGTCCACCGAGCTTGCCTTCCGTACCGACTTCGCGCGCGACGCGCGTGACCTCGCTCGCGAACGACCGGAGCTGGTCGACCATTCGATTGACCGTCATACCGATGCGGAGGAACTCACCGCGAATCGGCTTGCCATCGATCTCGAGGGCCATCTTCTGCGAGAGGTCACCTTCGGCGACCTGCACGATGACGCGCGCGACCTCCGTCGACGGGCGAACGAGGTCACCGATGACCGTGTTGAACGAGTCTCCGACCGTCTCCCAGCCTCCACGGAGACCGTCCATGCGGAGTCGCTCGCCCATCTCGCCGTCCCGCCCGACGACACGGCTCACGCGCGCGAGCTCGAGGGCCGTGTGCTCGAGGCGTTCGGAGAGCGTGTTGAAGGCGTCCTGCACCTCTCGCGAGACACCATCGCGCGGCCGCAAGCGGTGGCCGAAGTCACCGCGATGAAGCGCCTCGAGAGCGGCGACGACCGCCTCGCTCTCGCTCATGTGCTTGCCATTGCCGGTCCTGCGGCTCGGCGCGGGGGCGTCCTTTGCGGTGCCTCCGTTCCGGTTGATCCGTCGCTTGCTGCGTGGTCCGCGAGAAGAAAGATCCTCGGTATCCGCCACTTGAGGGTCCTCGGTATGGAGTGGAACGCGGTGCGTATGCAAGCCCCACACCGCTCTGCTCGAGCGACCTACGGTCGAGAACCTCGCAGAAACAGCGGCGCGAGGTCACAACGCGAAAGCAAGAACGCCACACCCCGCGCCGAAGTGTCTCAAGATGGCGCGAGAGTGAGCGCGACCGTAGCGTGCTGTCGCTGCGCGGCCGTGGCCAGCGAGTAAGCCTCAGCCGAAGCGAACCGGAAGCGGGCCGCGATGGCGGCACCGAGCTCGCTCGCTGCCGTCGCGTCGACGCTCGCGAGGATGCGCGTGCACTCGGAGAGCAGCCTCGCGTCCGGCGATCCGTCGACGACCGCGCCTGTCGATGCGAGCCACTCCCAGCGAAGGCGGTCGCAGGTGCGGGCTCGCGGCCGGGCGTCGACGCCCCAAGCAGCGGCCGCAGCAACCGTCGCTTCGGACAGCGAGCGGAGGAACGTGGCGGCGTTCTCCGCGGCTACCGCGATCGTCTCGTCCTGCGTGCGCCGTGCGCAGAGATCGAAGCCGCCAGCAGCGGCGTTGCATGCTGTCGCAATCGAAAGAGCAATCTCAGCGGCCTTGCCAAGAGCGCTCGAAGTGGTCATCTCTGCGGGCGCCGCGCTTCGTGTGTTCTTCTTCTCCTTCGTTCGAACCCATCGACCACGCGCGACACGAAGCTTTCGGCGAACACGTTGGGAGACAGTCTTGGCTCTCGACATCTGGTCTCCTCCTTCGAACGTGTGCTCAGCGAGACACGCCAGCGTCGCAGTGGGGCTCTGCCGATCCTGTGCCATCCATGCGGTAGCGCTCGTGCCGTGAGAATCGCGGCCGTGCGTGCTCCGCGGTCGTCCCGCGACGCCTCACGTGGTGCAGACCGCTACGCGCGAAGCGGTGCCGCGAGGGAATGAGCCGCGCTTCGGCGCGTGGACTGGATTGTGCTTGCCGGATGATCTCTCGCGCGCCCGGCCATGGCATTCGTGGAGCGACACGCGCGGCCCGACCTCGTTCGTCTCGTTCGCAAGGTCGAGCCTTTCTTCAGCACTCAAGCCCCCGACAAGGACAGCATGACCGTCCAGCCCCTCTTCGAGGCTCTTGAACGAACCACCTCGATCACTTCCACTGTCGACAGTGCGGGGCACCGCGCGGATGAAGCCATGACGGAAGGCTCTCGCCACCTCCGCACGCAGTTCCTTCGCCGGGTCGCGCATGACATCGCTTCGCCGGCAGGCGTCACGATGACAGTGCTCGAGGAGCTCGCGAGCGAGAGCCGGCGTCCGGAGCTCGTCGCGATGGCGCGCCGGGGCCTGCGGCGGTTGCTCCGCCTCTCCGAGCAGCTCGCGCTGACGGCCGATCTCGAGGCCGGCGCTCTCGCTCCGGACACGACGCCGGAAGACCTCCGTACGCTTGCGAAGGACGCTCTCGAGCAGGCGATCGCGATCGACGGCCGACGCGACATCACCACGTCCTGCGACGTCCCTGACGAGAAGCTCGCCGTCGACGTCGATCGGCGGCTCGTCAGCTCCGTCCTCCGGGAAGTGATCGGCAACGCGCTCCGCCTCGCGACCTCGCGCGTCTCCGTCGAGGTCGAGCGCGCGGACTCGAGGGTCGTCGTGCGCGTCAACGACGACGGCCCGGGATTCGCGCCCGAAGCGCTCTCGACCTTGGGCCAGCGCTTCACGCCGCGCTCGACGACGCGCGGGCTCGGCCTGTCGCTTTCGATTGCGAAGGACGTCCTCGCAGCCCACGGCGGCGAGCTCCACGTCGAGACGAGCAGGCTCCCGGTCGGCCGACGCGGCGTCCACGGCGCGGCCGTCGTGATCACGTTCCCTCTCCTCTGAGTCTGCGCCTCTGAGTCCTCTCCTCTGAGTCCCTCTCCTCTGAGTCTGCGCCTCACACGCGCCGCTGCGCGATGACGCCTTCGTAGCCCTGCGCCGCTGCAGAAGCTACGAACCAACCCACGAACGCCGTCCAGATCGCGATTCCGAGGCCCGGACCTCGCCCGCTGAGGAGTGAGAGGGCGATCCCGACGAGGACCAGCGTCCACCCGACCCCCTGGCCCGCCCACGCCGAGAGGCGCGTCGCGCGGTCGACGTCGTTCGTCGCTCGCCAGATCGCCGCGCGCAGCACCCGCCCTCCGTCGAGTGGATATGCGGGCAGCAGGTTCACCGCGGCCACCACGAGATTCGCTGCAGCGAGCTCGAGCAGCACGATGCCGGGAGCGCCGAGGCGGTCGAAGTCTCCCCACTCCCGCGGGAGCGGCGCGCTCGCGAGCGCCACTCCACAGGCAAGCACCAGCGCGATCGCAATGCTCGCCGCGGGTGCAGCGATGGCGCCGAGCGCTTCCGTACGCGGCGACAGCGGCGCGCGCTCGACGTTCGTGACGCCGCCGAGGACGAACATCGTCAGCCGCCGGACGGGGACGCCGCATGCGCGGGATGCGATCACTCGGACGAGCTCGTGCGCTCCGAGCGAGGCGAAGAGCCCCGCCGCGGCGAGAGCGGACACGATCGCGAGCAGCGGTGTATCGAGCTCCGGCAGGAGGCGTCGGTTGAGCGACACGAGGGTCCAGGCAGCGAGGACGAACGTGAGAATCCAGCTCCAATCCACGCAAACCTCGACGCCGAAGATGCGGCCAATGCGGAGGCGCCGGTTCATGCCGACGTCGGCTGCAGCGGCTGTACCGCTTCCGCCACCGCGCGCGACGCAGCGGCACCAAACCTGCAGCGAGGCCCCGCCGATGACTTCCTCCACGACGAAGACCACCGAGCGAGAGCAATGGCGCGCCCGCATCCTTCGGGCGCTGGCGGAGCTCGATACCGAACCTCGTCCCGGCCGTGAGCGCGGCGCGGGCGAGGACATCGAACGCGACGGGACGACAGCGAACACCGACGTCTGATAAGGCATCGCGTTCCCGTAGGCGCGGTCAGCCGCTCCTCTCCTCGCGGTGTCTCCTCGCGGTGTCTCCTCGCGGTGCACCCTCGCGGTGTGTCCTCGCCGAGTATCCTCGCGGTGTACGAACCGGAGTCGCGGCGCGCGCCGATCTGGTAGCGTGACGCCCCGTGACTCCGGCTGAGTACATCGCTGCGACGCCCGAACCGAAGCGCATGGAGCTCGCAGAGCTCGACGCGCTCATCCGCCGCACGGTTCCCGCCTTCGAGCCTTTCATGGCCGGGACGATGATCGGCTATGGCAGGTACCACTACCGCTACGAGAGCGGACGAGAGGGCGTCTCCTGCCGCGTCGGGCTCGCAGGGAACAAGAGCGGGATCAGCGTCTACGTCACGTGCGTCGACGACAACGGCTGGCTCGCCGAGCAATGGCGCGATCGTCTCGGCAAGGCCGACGTCGGCAAGTCGTGCATTCGGTTCAAGCGACTGTCGGACATCGACCTCGGCGCGTTGACGAGGATCCTCCGCATCGCGCAGAAGCTCCGCGCGCCAGGCGAGATCGACCGTACAGCCGCGACTGCGAGCAGCGGCGCCACCGCCAAAAGCGCGGCCACCAAGAAAGGCGCGACCGCCAAGAAGGGCGCGACCGCCAAGAAGGGCGCGACCTCTAAGAAGGGCACGACTGCCAAAAGCGCTGCGCACAGCGCTGCTACGAGAAAGCTCGCTTCCCCACCCCCGCGCGTGAAGCCGGCGAAGAAGCCCGCACCCAAGAAGCCTGCCGCGAAGAAGTGAGCGGCCGCTTCCTCTGCTCGCCCACGGCGCCCCGGCGAGGCCGCGGCGACGGCGGGCGCGGCGGCGGACATACCGACGTTAGGGCGCGGCG
>JAEXCN010000558.1 GCA_023402175.1 Pseudomonadota bacterium
GAGCTTCATCAGCTGCACGCCCTTGCCCGCCGACGCGAGGAACTTCACCTCGGTGACGTCGCAGAGGAGCGCGCGCCGCTTCTTCGAGACCGCGATGACGGTCTCGTCGCCCGTCACGATCTCGACGCCGATGATCGACGCGCCCTCGGACAGGCGCGCGAACTTGCGGCCGCTTCGCGTGCTCGGCTCGACGAAGCTCTCGAGGCTGAACGTCAGCCCGGAGCCATCGGAGCTCGCCGCGAACGCGAACGTCTCGGGGAAGTGCTCCTCGTCGCCGGCAAGGCTGCCGAGGAGCCGCGGGTCGAGCGATGCCATCGCGATGATCGCCTCGCCGTCCTTCATCTTGAACAGCTTCTGGATCGGCTCGCCGTAGCCGGTCGTCGCGGGCACCTCCGCGATGCGACACGTGTACGCCGTTCCGAAGCTCGAGAAGAAGACGACCGTCGACTTCGTCGATCCGGCGATGACGGAGAGGACTTGATCGCCTTCGCGGAGGCGCGTCGCGGCGGGATCCTTGATCTCGCGTTGCCGCTTCACCCATCCGTCGCGCGTGAGGAGGACGTGGTTGTCCTCGGCGACGATGAGCTCCTCTTCGGAGAACATCCGCTCCTCGCCGACGGCCTCGATGATCGTCCGGCGCTTTCCGAGCTTGCCGAAGCCTGCCTGCAGGCCATCGAGCTCACCGCGGACGAGGCCCCAGATGCCCTTCGAGCCTGCCTCGGCGAGCAGCTTCTTGATCTCGCCGGCGCGCTTCTTCTTGTTCTTGAGCTCGTCCTGGATGACGAGGATTTCGAGGCGCGCGAGCCGATAGAGGCGAAGCTCGAGGATCGCGTCGGTCTGCTCTTCATCGAGCTTGAACCGCGCCATGATCTTCTTCGCAGCGTCGGCCTTGCCGTCGGACGAGCGGATGATCTTGATGATCTGATCGAGCGCGTCGAAGACGGTCGCGAAGCCTTCGAGGATGTGCATCCGCCGCCCGAGCTCGGCGAGCTCGTGCTGCAGGCGCTTCGTCACCACCTCGAGACGGAAGTGGAGGTAGTGCCAGAGCATCGACTTCAGGTCGAGGCGCTCCGGTCGGCCGACGTCGGGGTTCTCGGTCGGTACGAGGCACGTCAGGTTGACGGCGAAGTTCGTCTGGAGCGGCGTGTTCTTGAAGAGGTACGCGAGCACCTTCTGCTCGTCGGCCTCCTTCTTCAGCTCGAGCTCGATGCGGACGTCCTCGGTCGAGACGTCCTTCACGTCGAGGAGGAGCGGCATCTTCCGCTGGAGCACGACGTCTGCGATGCGCTCGACGAGCGTCGCCTTGTTCGTCGCGTACGGGATGCTCGTGATGAAGATCGTCTTGGTCGTTCGGCCTTCTTTACCGAGCTCCCACGTGGCGCGGAGCTTGATGCTGCCCTGGCCGGTCTCGTAGACCTGCTTGATCTCCTCCGGAGTCGAGACGATCTGGCCGCCCGTCGGAAAGTCCGGGCCCTTGATCGTGCGCATCAACTCTCGCGAAGAGAGCTGCTTGCCTTCGAGGAGCGCGTCGAGCAGGCGGACCGCCGCGGTGCACACCTCTTCCGGGTTGTGCGGCGGGATGTTCGTCGCCATGCCGACGGCGATTCCGCTCGCACCGTTGATGAGGAGGTTCGGCAGCTTCGCCGGGAGAACGACCGGCTCGGACTTCGTCCCGTCGTAGTTCGGGCGGAAGTGGACCGTCTGCTCGGCGAGCCCGTCGAGCAGGTCGTTCGCCATCGCTGCGAGCCGGCACTCCGTGTAGCGGTAGGCGGCCGGCGGATCGCCGTCGAGCGAGCCGAAGTTGCCGGAGCCGTCGACGAGCGGGATCCGCATCGCAAACCACTGCGACTGACGGACGAGCGCATCGTAGATGGAGGCGTCACCGTGCGGGTGGTAGCGCCCCATAACGTCGCCGACGACCGTCGCGCACTTGCGAAACTTCGCATCCGCGAACAGCCGCTGCTGCCACATCGTGTAGAGGATGCGGCGCTGGACGGGTTTCAGGCCGTCACGGACGTCCGGAAGCGCGCGGCTCGTGATGACCGAGAGCGCGTAGTTGAGGTAGCGCGTCTGCGCGAGGTCGTGGAGCGAGACCTGCTCTTCGGGCGACGGCTGGAAGAGATCGATCGCGTCGCTCTTCCCCCGCTTCTTCCCCGCCCGCGTCGCCGGCGCGCCGTTCTCCGCGCCGTTCGCCCCGTTGCTCGCCGCGTTGCCCTTGGTGTTGGTCTTCTTTGCTGCCACCGGTGAACCTGGGTGTAACCCTGCGGGAACTCACCAGGTCACTGTACGAACGTCAAGTTTCGCGCGAACTTCTCTTCGGCCGCGCTCGAGGCCGCCGACGTTCTAGCTCGAGCGCAATTTTGCGGCGCAGCCGCTGCGGAAGTTTGCGTCTCCATTGGGTTTCCGCGCGTCAACGTCATGGCGCACCGCGCTGTCGCGGTTACTTTGTTGGCACGCCATCATGCCTCCCACCGTGGACGCGACTCTTCCTTCTTCGGATCTCGACCGGTCGGCGGCCGTCGCGGAGGACCGCGGCTCGTCGCGCAGCCTCGACGAGGTCGGCGCGGTCGCCGTCCTCGGCGCGATGGTCGAGCAGCGGAAGCGCGCCTCGAGCATTCCGGCGCCGAGCGAGGTCGACGACGCGGATGCGATCGCGACGCAGCGCCGCCCGCGCATCGACCCGAACGAGGACGTCTTCCAGAAGATCCGCTGAAAGAGGGTCGCGTCACGTCCCGACGCGCCGGTGGCTCTATAGTGATGTCGTGAGCACGTCCGATCCGCCGAGGCTCCCGCTGCTGAAGTCGGCCTTCGACTGGGCTGCGGTCTGGCACAAGAACCAGTACCGGAAGTACCCGGTCGCGCTCGTGCCGTACGTGAGCCATGTCGCGGGCGTCGCCGCCATCCTCTCCCGTCACGGATTCGCCGAGGAGGTCGTCGCCGCCGGAGCTCTCCACGACGTCATCGAAGACTGCGGGGTCGCGCATGCCGATCTCGTGAAGAAGTTCGGGGAGCGCGTCGCCGACCTCGTTCGCGACGTCAGCGAGCAGGACAAGTCGCTCTCGTGGGAGGACCGCAAGCGCCTCTACCTCGAGCACTTCTCGAACAAGTCGTGGGAAGCGCAGGCGATCACGCTCGCCGACAAGATCGACAACCTCGAGTCGATCGTGGTCTGCGCGCGGTCGTTCGGCGATCCCTGGAAGATGTTCAAGCGCGGCCGCGACGTCCAGATCGCGCGCTTCGAAGAGCTCGCAGCGCGGGCATCCCGGCTCCCGGCCCATCCTCTCATCGACGAGTATGGCCAGGCGCTCGCCGCCGTCGTCGCGCTCTGACCGGGCCAGATCGCTTCGCGCACGACGGATATACCCACCCAGGGTCGGAATGCGCCGCGTGCGGGGGTGAGAATCCTTCGCGTTCGAACGATCTCGAGCGGCAGCCAGCGGGCGCACTTTCCTGGTAGCGTGCCGGCGTGATCCGCCGACCCGGGGCCATCCTCGCGCTGCTGACGGGGCTCAATCTCCTCAACTACCTGGATCGGCTCGTCGTGTCGGCGGTCCTGCCGAAGGTGCAGGAGGAGCTCGCGCTCTCGAACTTCCAGGGCGGTCTGCTCGCGACGGTCTTCCTCGTCGGCTACTTCCTGACGTCGCCGATCTTCGGCTCGCTCGGCGACCGCTTCGCGCGCAAGGGCCTCATCGCCGCCGGTGTCCTCGTGTGGAGCGCCGCGACGATGCTCTCCGGCGCCGCCGGAGGGCTCTGGTCTCTCCTCCTCGCACGCGCGCTCGTCGGCGTCGGAGAGGCGAGCTACGCGACGCTCGCGCCGACGATCATCGACGACGTCACGCCGGCCCATCGCAAGGGACGCGCGCTCGCGGTCTTCTACATCGCAACGCCCGTCGGTGCCGCCCTCGGTTACCTCGTCGGCGGCTTCGTCGAAAAGCACTGGGGCTGGAGAAGCGCATTCTTCGTCGCGGGCGGTCCCGGCATCGCGCTCGCGCTCGTCTGCCTGCTCATCGCCGAGCCGACACGAAAGCTCTCCGCCGAGAAGGCCGACATCATCCGCGACGTCAAAAAGCTCGCCCAGGTGGACCTCTATCGGAAAGGCGTCCTCGGCTACTGCGCCTACACCGCGGCGATCGGCGCGTTTTCGTACTGGGCGCCGAAGTTCCTCTACGCCCGCTACGGGCTGCCGCTCGCAACGGCGAACTTCAAGTTCGGCCTCATCACCGTCGTTGCCGGCGCGATCGGCACGATCGTCGGTGGGCGCTGGGCCGATCGCGCGACCAAGGCGGAAGGCCTGGTCGCCGCCGCCGAGGACGCGAGGACGTACCGCGACGATCCGGCCGCGATCGCTCTGCGGGAGCGGGAGGCCGAGCGCGTTCGCGTCCGGAAGCTCCTCGGGATCTGCGCGACAGGCAGCGCCGTCGGGGTGCCGCTCGCGGTCGGCTGCTTCCTCTCTCCGAGCCCGAACGTCTTCTTCGCGCTCGTGTTCGTCGC
Organism: Pseudomonadota bacterium; assembly: GCA_023402175.1. GTDB lineage: Bacteria > Myxococcota_A > Polyangia > Polyangiales > Polyangiaceae > Labilithrix. The sequence continues at coordinate 4,492 of JAEXCN010000558.1, forward strand.
GATCGTCTTCCTGTTCCTCAATACTTCGCCGATCAATGCCGTCGTCCTCCAGGCGGTCCCGACCGAGCTCCGCGCGAGCGCGATGGCCCTCAGCATCTTCTCGATCCACGTCTTCGGCGACCTCTGGTCCCCGCCGCTCGTGGGCCTCCTCGCCGATCACCTGCCCATCCAGCTCGCCATGATGACGCTGCCCCTCGCGATCGCGGCGAGCGCGGTGATCTGGTGGCCGCGCGCGGCGAAGGCCGGCTGACGCGGCCGCGCGGTCCCGCCCGGACCGGGGACGGGAGCCCGGCGCGCAGGTGCGGAGGCCCGGGGGCGGGTGCCGGATCGCAGGCTTGCTCGACGCTTCGAATGCAGGCACTTCGCCGCGCAACTCGAGTCTTTGCCGCAGCTCGTTTCGTCTCGAGAAGCGCCCGCCGCTCAACACGCGAGGATCTCGGCGGAATTGAATGCGCTGTCCGGAGAATCGCTCGGTTGACCGATGAGCCCGTAGTCGAGTACTGAGGGGCCCGCAGCTTTCCTTCCTGGCGATGCTCTTTTTCCTCGAGAAGGCCCGATGGTTTGCGCGCGGGCTCTTGCTCGTCATCGCGATGTTCGCAGCCGCGCTGTGTCTCGCGCTGCTCGCGGCACCGTCCGATGCGTACGCGCAGGGCAATGACGCAGGTCTCGGCGAGGCCGGCGCGCCGCGTCCACCGACGAACGGCCCAGGCCCGGCGCACCCCGCAGGACCGGCCGGCCGGCCTGCGAACGGCGATGCGGGCGCTGGACCCGCTCCCGTCGATGCCGACGCGGGCGCGGCCCCGGCTGAAGAAGGTGCGGGCGCGGGCGCCCCGTCGACCCAGGCCGCTGGTCCGACGGTAAACATCCCGCAGAGCGAGGCCGAGCGCGCCGAAGGGACGCCGATCTCGCGGATCGACATCAGCGGCAATCGCCGCGTCGCGAAGGAAGACATCGTCTCGTACCTCCGCGAGAAGGCCGGTCACCTGTTCAAGGTCGACAACCTCGCGAGCGACGTCCGCGCGCTCTGGGATTCGGGCTTCTTCGACGACATCGAGGTCGACATGACGCGCGACGATCGCGGCGTCATCCTGCGCTTCCTCGTCCGCGAGCGCCCGAACATCAAGGCCGTCGAGTTCGAGGGCAACAGCGAGATCGAGAACGACAAGCTGCAGGAGGCCATCGAGGTCAAGGCCAACACGATCCTGAGCGTCCCGGCCGTCCGTCGGAGCGTCCAGAAGATCAAGGATGCCTACGCGGAGAAGGGCTACTTCCTCGCGGACGTCGAAAGCGCCATCGAGCCCCAGCGCGACAACGAGGTGATCATCCGCTTCAAGATCACCGAGCACTCGCCCGTCACCGTTCGGCGCATCACCTTCGTCGGCAACTACAACGTGCCGGAAGACGAGCTCCGCGCCGTCATGCAGACGGGCCAGGGCGGCCTCTTCTCGTTCGGCTCCGGTGGTCCGTATCGCCAGGACGTCTTCGAGCGCGACGTCCTCATGCTCAACGCCCTTTATTACGACAAGGGCTACATGAACGTGTCGATCGGGACGCCGCGCGTCATGCTGACGCCCGATCGCGAAGGCATCGAGATCACGCTCCTCATCCACGAGGGCCCGCGCTTCAAGATCCGCCAGCTCAAGGTCTACGAGCGCGACAACGAAGGCCGCGAGGTCGAGCCGCTCGGCGGCCGCCGCGCGCTCCGGCAGCTCGTCCGCGCGAAGAGCGGGGACTACTTCAACCGCGCCGAGCTCGTGAAGGACCTCCAAGCGGTCCGCACGCTCTATCGCGACGCCGGCTACGCGAACGTCGAGGCCGAGCCCGAGACCGAGCTCGATCCGGTCAAGAAGGAAGTCGACATCATCATCCCGATCCGCCGCGGACCTCTCGTCCACGTCGAGCGTATCGAGGTGAAGGGCAACACGAAGACGCGCGACAAGGTCCTCCGTCGCGAGATGGAGATCGAGGAAGGCAACCTCTTCAGCGAGACCAAGCTCGAAGACAGCAAGCGCCGCATCGTCGCCCTCGGCTACTTCGAGCGCGTCGACGTCTCGACCGAGCAGGGCTCGACCCCCGAGACCATCAATATCTACTTCGAGGTGACCGAGCGTCCGACGGGCACCTTCCAGGTCGGCGCCGGCTTCTCGAGCATCGAGAACTTCATCGCGACGGCGCAGATCCAGCAGGCGAACCTGTTCGGCAACGGCCAGTCGCTCGCCCTGCAGGCGCAGATCTCCGGCCTCCGCCAGCTCATCAGCATCCGCTTCTTCGAGCCGTACTTCCTCGACTCGGACTGGTCGTCGAGCGTCGAGCTCTACGACAACCTCCTCGTCTTCCCCGACTTCGCGAGGCGCACGCTCGGCGGCGCGCTCACGTTCGGCTACGCGCTCATCCAGCCGTGGCTCCGCATCGGCCTCACGGCGACGGTGCAGCACGACGCGGTCGACACGAACCAGGTGAACACGTTCTTCGGTTCCACCTCGGGCTTCGTCTCGGTCTTCCAGCGACTGCCGCTCGCGAACCTGTTCAACGCAGGCCGCACCATCTCGCTGCGCCCGGCCATCACCTACGACACCCGCAACAACCGCCTCTTCCCGTCGAGCGGTGTCTTCCTCCAGGCCTCGACGGAGCTCGCGACCTCGGCGTTCGGCAGCGAGATCGAGTTCCTCCGCCACGAGTTCACCGGCCGCTTCTACTACCCGCTCTTCGGGCAGGGTGAGCAGCCGGGCTCCGGGTTCATCCTCAAGATGAACAACAAGGTCGGCGTCATCACGAGCCCGCTCTCGGAGGGCGTGCCGATCTTCGCGCGCTACTTCCTCGGCGGCATCCTCGACGTCCGCGGCTATCGCCTGCGCACGCTCGGCCCGCGCCTGCCGCTGAACCAGTCGCTCGACGTGACCGCTCCGCCGATCGCGAACGGCGCGAACATCGGCGGAAACCTGCAGTACTACTCGAACCTCGAGTTCGAGTTCCCGATCATCGACAAGGTCGGCATCCGCGGGGTTGCCTTCTTCGACGCCGGCAACACGTGGAACCTCGAGCAGCAGTTCTGCAAGACCACGCCAGCTCCGCAGTTCTCCGAGCTCGTGAGCCCGTGCTTCGACGCGAGCAGCCTGACGAACCTGCGCCTCTCGAGCGGCATGGGTATCCGCTGGTTCTCGCCGCTCGGCCCGCTCCGCTTCGAGTGGGGCTTCCCGCTCAACAAGCTGTCGTACGAAGAGTCGAGCGTCTTCGAGTTCACGATCGGCAACTTCTTCTGACCGGCGTTCACCGGCGCGTCGGCGTCGACTGATGCCGGGAAGCACGACTCCGGGCGGCGACCAACAATGCCGGGAAGCAGTGGCGTCGGCATCGAGCTTGTGCCAGAGACAACGGCGCCCGTGTCTCCTCGCCTACTTTCTTCTCGCTCGCTCACCCAGGGTCTGTTCGCCAGTGCCGTCGTCGTCGCGATCGCGACGAGCGGTTGCTCGACGAAGAGCCCCGCGCAGAACAACAACGCGAGCAGCGGCAGCGCCGCGCCGGAAGAAGTCGGTCGCCGCGAGTCGGTTCCGTGCAAGAGCGGCGACACCACGCTGCCCATCGACGCGTTCGACATCAACCCCGACGAGGCCACCGGCTCGGCGTGCAACATCGGCAACGTGCTCGACGCGGACGGCAGCTTTGCGGCGCTCGACTGGAGCGGAGACGGAACGCACAAGCTCGCGGGCCGTGACGTCACCGGCTGCATGGCCGTCGAGTTCAGCGACGGCGTCACGCTCAGCTCCTTGTCGATGAACATGCGCCCCGTCGGGGCGGGCTGCGGCCACGCCTGCACCGAGGGCACCGACGGCTGCGGCAGTGGGTGGAAGGTCTCGATCTTCGCCGGGCCGTCCCTCGCGAAGCTGAAGTTCGTGCAGCTCCTTCCGCTCACCACGGCGGACTTCTTCGAGTACCGAATCGCGATCTACAAGGACTTCCAGGCGAAGTTCGTCGCCATCTGCCGCGAGCCCACGCCGGCCGCGGGCGACGACGTCGCGATCGAGTCGGTGTACGGCTTCTGCCGGTGACTCGGCTGGGAGTCTGCGCGCGCCGTTACGGCACCTCTTCGAGGAGCATGTCGTCGACGAACACCGGGCCATGATCGCCCTTTGAGCTCGATACGATTCCAGCGCTTGCTCGAACGCCCGCGGGCCTGAGCGGTGACGCGCTCCCGAGAACTCCGCTTGCGACTTCGGCACCGTCGAGCGTCACGTGAATGAGCCCTGGGGCGCCCAGCTCGACGTCGATCGCGATCCGAGACCACCTGTCTCTCGGGATCGGTCGCGGGACCTCCAGCGTGCGTTCGAGGATTCCATCATTTTCGTACCAATACTCGAAAACGGTGAAGCCCTTGAGATCCGAGACGAGGCTGAACCAGTGGAGGTACACGCCCTGCGTGGCAAACCCCACCCACATCAGCTCGGCTGTTCGCGTCTTGCTGTCGAGGAAGAGCGACGACGAAAATCGCACGTGTTTCCACGCGCGCTGCGACGTCATCTGGAAGTAAGCCAGGCCCGGTCCGAACCGGTCACCGACGGCCCGACCAGCCCGCGGAGCGGACTGGAACCGCGAAGCAGAGAGCTCCGCGACGCCAGCGTCGTCCGTCACCGTCGACGCCACGAATCCGTCGGGTCCCCCATCGACGTACGCGGACATGTCCCAGCAAAAGGCATGATTCGCATCGACGGAGTCGCAGATCGTCGCCGACGCGTCGGCCTCGGGGCTCTCGGGTAATTCCGGCAAGCTCGCTTCGTCACCGACATCGGCGCGCGCGCAGGTCGCAGTCTCTGCACATGTCGGCGTCGCACACGCACCGACGAAAGTCATGCTCCAGACGGCGGCGATTGCGGAGCAGAGAGCGAAACGACGAATGCTGCCTCCAAGAGAGCTTCCGCGTGACGAGTGAAGAGCGTTGTTTGGATCGATCCAAGACATATGAGCTCGAAGCGCATGAGCAACCGAGTGCGCCGCCCGTCGACAGGCAGACGGCGCACTGCTGATCGCGATCAGAAAGAGTGCTCCGCCTTCGCTTCGCCGACCGCGGCGGGCAGCGTCTGCGATCCGAGGCCGACTTGCGGATGTCCGTCGCCGGGTTCGCCCGCGATGAAGGTCACGTCCTTCGTGAACGGACGAGCGCCCGTGAACACGAGCGCAATCGACGGCCCCACGGAGCCATGGCCGCTGAGCCCGGCATGACCGCCGTCTCCGCCTTTACCTCCCGCGGCGCCCGCAGTGCCATTCGAATTCGGAGGCGTCGTCTTGGGGCCGACAGTCCCGCCCAGGTGGCCAGCCAAGCCGGCGGTGCCCGTCGCGCCCTTCCCCGCTCGACCGCCCTTTTTTCCCTCCAGGCGCGAGTTCATGATCGAGATCTTGTCGCTGCCGACGACGAACAGGCCAATGCTGGCGCCGCCGCCCTTTCCGGCTGCGCCTGCTACGCCTCCGCACCCGCCAGCGCCGCCGCCGCCTCCGGTCGCCGAGCGCCAGATGCCGTTTTCCGGCGCGTTGTAAATGATCGTCGCGCCGTTGATTAGTTGGCCCTTGCCATAGTTCATCGACCCGGCGCCTCCGCCGCCGCCCTTGCCGGCAGCGCCGTTGGAGCCAGCGATGCCATCACCAGGGACGAAGCCGGTCGCGCTGAAGGACCACGTCCCGTGCGTTCCGGTGGTTCCGTCGATACCCGGAGTACCGTTCGCGCCTGGGCCAGCGCCAACGACGTCGGTGGCGCTACCTCCTTGAGCGGTGGACGCGCCCCCGCCCTGGCCGTTCGCTTCGCCGACAGTGCAGTTGCGGAGCAGCCCGCCGTCGCTGATGCAGCCGGAGCCGCCTTTTCCGCCCGGCCCGCCGGAGGGGGCCATCTTGCACTGGCTCGTGCCGAATTCTGACCCTGGTACTGCATTCACCCCTTGCGCCGCGACGAAGTTGCAGATCGCTCCTGAGCAGAGCTGCTGGATCGGGCCCGACGAGGGTTTCCCGTCCGCGTTGTTCGACAACTCGACATTGGGGTCCGGCTCGACGGCATCCACACCGTCCTGCCCCTTCCCCGCGCGGATCGTCAGCTCGGCCAGCGTGAGGTTCTGTGACGAACGGAGGATCATTCCGTAGGATGAAGCGGCCGGACCGGTCGCGGAAATCCCGTCGATGCTCGGAGCCTCGACGTCGAAGCCTTCGAAATTTGCGGGCAGAACGAGGTTTTCGCCGAGGACGGCGGGACTCGTCGGCGAGATGATCTTTGCGTGCGTCGTTCCTCGGACCCACTTCTCGAGGTGCGTGCAGTCGAAGTACCCGAAGAGGGTGACCCCATCTACGAGCTTCACGGCCTCCGCGTATTCCTCCGCACAGACGTTCACCGGCAGGCGCTTCTCCTTCCCGAGCGCGATGCCTTCGGCGATCGTCCGAACCGGCCGCGTCTTCGCGCCGTCGTTGCCCGGCACTCCTCGCGTATTCGAGACGTAGATTCCATCCGGCGGCTCGCCCCCGACGTCGGGACTCTTCGGAGGCGCCGGCACTTCGGCCGTGCCCCCATCCGGAAGGTCCACGACGACCGTGCCGCCCCCGCCCTGATTCGGCGGCGAGGCGTCCGAGCCTCCGCAGCCAAACGCAACCAATAGCCCGAGAGCAGTCGACGCTCCCCCACGCGCAACGTTCATGAGCTTCCCCTTGTTCGAATCTCCACGCTCGCTCGACGGAGCGTGGCGGCCAATCGGTGATCTCCACATGCGGGAGTGGTCGGCCGAAGCTCAGTAGTAGTTGCTTCCAAAGTTGGGACAACCGACAAAATTCATGAAATGCAGCGCTTTCGCCGGCGGCGCCGGGACTGACGCCCGATCCCAGCTCGATGCGCCGTTTTCAGATTGCTGAGCCGCGCGTGCAAGACCCCGAGATTAGAGCGGAAATCTCGGTCGTTTCCGCTTCACGCAGGGCCCCAGCCGGTCTAAGAACCAGGCCCGATGTCGAACGTGAATCCGCCGGTTCCGCCGGCCCCGCCGCCGGGTGGAACGCCGCCCTCCGCCAACGGTCAGAAGGTGCCCATCTCGATCCAGGACGAGATGCGCACGAGCTACCTCGACTACGCGATGAGCGTCATCGTCGGGCGCGCCATCCCCGACGCGCGCGACGGCCTCAAGCCGGTTCACCGCCGCATCCTCTACTCCGCGTACGAGCAGGGGCTCGTCCCGACGTCGGCGTACCGCAAGAGCGCCACGATCGTCGGAGACGTGCTCGGTAAGTACCACCCGCACGGCGACGCGAGCGTCTACGACGCGATGGTCCGTCTCGCCCAGGACTTCTCGATGCGCTACCCGCTCATCGACGGTCAGGGCAACTACGGCTCCGTCGACGGCGACCCGGCGGCGGCGTACCGATACACGGAAGCGCGCCTTTCGAGGATCGCCGTCGAGCTCCTCACCGACATCGACAAGGAGTGCGTCGACTGGGCGCCGAACTTCGACGATTCGAAGGTCGAGCCGACCGTCCTTCCGTCGCGCGTCCCGAACCTCCTCGTGAACGGCTCGGGCGGTATCGCCGTCGGTATGGCGACGAACGTCCCGCCGCACAACCTCGGCGAGGTCATCGACGCGACGGTGCATCTCATTCGCAATCCGCAGTGCCCGATCGACGACCTGATGCGGTTCGTGCCGGGTCCGGACTTCCCGACCGGCGGTCTCATCTTCGGTCGCGGCGGCATCGAGTCCGCTCAGCGCACCGGCCGCGGCAACATCATCATGCGCGCGCGCATGGAGGTGGAGAAGGCGCCGGGCAAGGGCGAGCGCGAGATGATCGTCGTCACGGAGATCCCGTACCAGGCGAACAAGGCGAAGATCCACGCGCGCATCGGCGAGCTGATGCGCGAGAAGAAGATCGAAGGCATCAGCGAGGCGCGCGACGAGTCCGACCGCGAGGGCATGCGCCTCGTCATCGAGCTGAAGAAGGACGTCGCCCCGCAGATCGTCATCAACCAGCTCTATCGCCTGACCGATCTCCAGACGTCGTTCGGCGTCATCAACCTCGCCATCGTGCGAGGCCGCCCGGCCGTCCTGAACCTGAAGGAGACGCTCGCCGTCTTCGTCGAGCACCGTCGCGACGTCGTCACGCGGAGGACGCGCTACGAGCTCCGTCAGGCGGAGGCTGCGCGCGAGATCGTCGAAGGTCTCGGCATGGCGACGACCGAGGTCGACCTCGTCGTGAAGACGATCCGCGCGTCGCGTGACACCGAGACGGCGCGCGCCGAGCTCATGAAGCTCCCGCTGAAGGGCCTCGAGGCGTTCGTCCGCCGCGCAGGCAGGCCGGAAGCCGAGATCGAAGCCGCGAAGGCGAAGGGCGACTACTACCTCTCGGAGCGTCAGGCGAAGGCGATCCTCGAGATGCGCCTCGCGAAGCTCACCGGTCTCGAGCAGGAGAAGCTCGCGTCGGAGTACGGCGAGCTCTGCAACGAGATCGCGCGCCTCCGCAACATCCTCGCGAACGAGAGCGTGCTCCTCGACGTCATCGTGATGGAGCTCGAGGAGATCAAGTCCAAGTACGCCGACAAGCGGCGCACCGAGATCGTCGCGAACGACGCCGAGATCGCCGACGAGGACCTGATCCAGGAAGAGGACATGGTCGTCACGATCTCGCACGCGGGATACGTGAAGCGCACCCATCCGTCGGCCTACCGGGCGCAGAAGCGCGGCGGCAAGGGCAAGATCGGCATGGAGGCGCGCGAGGAAGACTGGGTGACCCAGCTCTTCGTCGCGTCGACGCACGCTTACGTCTTCTTCTTCTCCGACCGCGGCAAGGTCTACGTGAAGAAGGTCTACGAGATCCCGATCGCTCCGCGAACGGCGAAGGGACGCGCGATCGTCAACTTCGTCGGCATGGAGCCGGGCGAGAAGATCGCCGCGATCGTCGAGGTGCCGAAGATCGAGGCCGGCAAGTTCGTCGTCACGCTGACGAAGCGCGGTCAGATCAAGAAGACCGAGGTCACCGACTACGAGAACTTCCGCCAGAAGGGCATCATCGGCGTGAAGGTCGAGGACGGCGACCAGCTCCTCGCGGCGGTGCTCACCGACGGCGCGCGCGAGTTCCTCATCGCGACGAAACACGGTCAGTCGATCCGCTTCTCCGAGGACCAGGTCCGCGCAATGGGCCGCGGCACGGTCGGCGTGAAGGCGATGGAAGTCGCCGACGACGATCAGATCGTCGGCATGGCGGTGACCGATCCGGATCGCCCGCACGTCCTCGCCGTCTGCGAGAAGGGCTATGGCAAGCGCACGCTGCTCGAAGAGTTCCGTTCGCAGAACCGTGGCGGCAAGGGCATCATCCTCATCGACGCGAGCGACCGGAACGGCCCCGTGGTCGACGTCAAGCTCGTGAAGGACGGTGACGAGATCATGCTCATCACCGACAAGGGCCAGACGATCCGTACGAGCGTCTCGGAGATCCGCGAGACGGGCCGCAATGCTCAGGGCGTGAAGATCATGAGCGTCGAGGACGACGAGCGTGTCGTCGCGGTCGAGCGTCTCGCCGAGTCGAGCGCGGAGGAAGGCGGCGAGAGTCAGGCGCCCCCGCCGGGTGACGGCGGTGACGGCGGTGACGGCGGCGACGACGGGTCGAGCAACGGCGGAGCTGCCGGCGGATCTTCGCCGAGCATGACGCCCCCGCCGGGCGAGAACGACCTCAACTGATCGCCTGATCCTCGACGGACCGACGCGCGCCCGCTCTCTCTCGCTCCGCTCGACGCGGACGAGGAGGCGGGCGCGCTCGTATTTGCGTGCGAGATCCAACCTCGAGCAGAGGATCGCGTCGCGCCCACGATGACGCTCGATGCGTGCGACAGGGCCGCTACCGCGAGGCAAGCGGCCACGCGGTCGAGCACGTAAGGGTGCGAACGCGAGAGGGACTCAGGCAGGCCTGGAAGTTGCGGAGTGCAGCCGACGATGGAGGAGCACTCATGAAGATTGTCGCCTCGATGATCGCGCTCGCGGCATCCGCAGCTGCATGTGGCAGTAGCTTCCAGCCGCCGACGGATCGCCTCGCGGCGTCGGAAGCCGCCGTCCGGAGCGCAAAGGAGCTCGGTGCGCAGGACGACCCTCAGGCCGCGCTTCACGTGAGACTCGCGGACGAGCAGGTCGCCACCGCGCGGAACTTGATGAGGGACGGCGAGAACCGCCGTGCCGATGTGGTCCTCCAGCGCGCGAAGGCCGATGCCGAGCTCGCGGTGATGCTCACGCGCGAGAAGACGGCGAAGACCGACGCGGAACGCGCGCGCGGGCTCGTCGAAGCGCAGAAGGGCGGAAAGTGAGGACCATGATGCGAACCAGGATCGACACGAAGGTCACCGTCCTCGCGGCGGTCATCGCATCTGCGCTCTCCGCCGTCGCTTGCGGTCCGACGCGACCTCCGCGCGAGCTGCTCGATGCGCGCATGGCGTACAACCGCAGCGCGACGGGGCCCGCGGCCTCGGAGACGCCGGCTCAGCTCCACACCGCGCGCAACGCGCTCGACCAGGCCGAGCGCGCGTTCGCCAAGGATGGTGACAAGCCGTACGTCCGCGACGAGGCGTACATCGCCCAGCGCAAGGCGGAGCTCGCCGACGCGAGCGCGCGCGTGCAGATGGCGCAGAAAGCAAAGATGGCCGCCGACCTCGAGGCGCAGCAGCTTCAGATGGAGAATCTGAGGCGAGCGCAGTCCGACCTCGCGACGAGCCAGCAGAACCTCGCGAAGACGCAGGAGCAGCTCGAGTCAGAGAAAAAGGCGCGCGAGGAGGCCGAGCGCAAGCAGGCGCAGGCGATGGCCGATCTCGAGAAGATCGCGAGCGTGAAGCAAGAGAACCGCGGGATGGTGATCACGCTTTCCGGCTCGGTGCTGTTCGCGTCGAACCAGTCGACGCTGCTCCCGGCCGCGAACGTGAAGCTCAACGACGTCGCGGACGCGCTGATCAAGGGCAACCCCGACGCGAAGATCACCGTCGAGGGACACACCGACTCGCAGGGCAGCCGCGAGCACAACATGCAGCTCGCGCAGCAGCGTGCCGAGGCGGTGAAGACGCAGCTCGTCGCGCGCGGCGTTGCCGCCGATCGCATCTCGGCCGTCGGCGTCGGCCCGGATCGGCCGATCGCCGACAACAAATCGGCCGAGGGACGCGCCAACAACCGGCGCGTCGAGATCATCGTCGAGGGCGGCGGCGAAGGTTCCACGGGCCCGAGCGGCACCACCGCCCCGGGCAACGGCGCTGGCTCGGCGGGCTCGACGAACGCTGGCTCGATGAACAGCAAGTCGACGAACAGCGGCTCGACGAACGGCGGCTCGACGAACGCCAACGGCGGCGCTGGCTCGACGACGACGCCAAAGCGTTGACCGTCACGCGCTCCGCCCCCGCAGGACCGACCGTTCCACGCGGTCGACTGCGGGGACGGTCGGCCGAGCGCTCGCGGGGCTGTTCGACGTCTGCGGCTGGCCGTTCGTACATCTCGGGATCACACGATGCCCCTTGTCCTCCTCGGCACGGAGGGTGTGGCCGCACGGAGCCAGGGCAATCGACCGATCCGCGAGAAAGCCAGCGATCGTGCCAGACCGAGACCTCGTTCAACTTCCGACGAACGGCGCGCTGGCACTCGTCGTGCCACTCGAACCAGAGCCGAACACGACGGTAATCATCAATCTTTTCCGAACGATCGACACCACCGCGTCGAAGCGCCGGAACGAGGCTCCGACCGAGGACGGCCCGCCGGCAGCCAGGCAGGGTCCTACGAATGCGGCCACGACCGGCTTCGATGAGGCCTGGGGCGGCAGCCCTGGATCGTCCGCCGGAGACGGAGACGAGTCCCATGTCTCTCGGAGAGCGGCACCCGCGTGCCATGGTACGCTTGTACCGCCGGAGATGGCGGTGCGGGACGGAGCCACGGGGGAGAGTGCCGAGCGGAACAGTCGTCCGCGCGATCCGCTCGTGGGCACCGTCATCAACGGAAAGTTCCACATCGAGCGCGCGATCGCGCGCGGTGGGATGGGCCGCATCTACTTCGGCACGCAGGCGCCGCTGAACCGGCCGGTCGCGCTGAAGATCGTGAAGGCCGACTCGGTGAACGAGGAGGAGTCGCAGTTCCTCAAGCGGTTCCTGCTCGAGGCGAGCATCCTCGCGAAGCTGCAGCACCCGAACGTCGTCACGCTTTTCGACTACGGACGCATCGAGGGTGCATCCGTCGAGATGTACTTCATCGCGATGGAGTACCTCGACGGCGAGACGCTCACCGAGCGGCTTCGCACGCGAGGCGCGCTCCCGGCGCTCGAGGCGCTCATCCTCTTCCGCCAGATCGCACGTGGCCTGCGCGAGGCGCATGCCCGCGGGATCGTGCACCGCGATCTCAAACCGTCGAACATCGTCATCGTCCCCGAGGCGGACGGCGAGATCGTGAAGCTCGTCGACTTCGGAATCGGCAAGGACGAGCGCGGCGGCGAGGACCTCACGCGCGACGGCGTGCTCGTCGGGACGCCGAAGTACATGGCTCCCGAGCAGTTCGACGGCCACTCGTCGGCCGCGAGCGACGTCTACGCGCTCGGCATCATCATGTACCAGCTGCTCACCGGAACGATCCCGTTCGCCGGGAGCACGATGGCCGAGTTCATGATCGCGAAGCTGCAGCATCCGGTCCCCGGCATTCGCGAGGTGAATCCGATCTGCGATGCGAGCGACGCGCTCGAGAACCTCGTCTACCGGATGCTCGCGCGCCGTCCGGAAGAGCGCCCGACGCTCGACGAGGTGTTCGCCCACCTCGCGATCTGCGAGGAGGAGATCTTCGGCTCTTCCGGCGCGCGCCTCGCCCTGAGCGGTTCGGGCGCGAGGGCCGGTCTCGGCTACCCGGTGAGCTCGCGGCCGGCGTCGATCGGCGCGCTGCAGGTCCCCTACACCATCGTTGCTCCCCAGCCCGTCGTTTCCGGCGTCACTCCCCGCCCCGGCCTTCCGAGCATGACTCCGGCGCCGCGCATGCCGAGCATCACGCCGATGCCCGGGGTCCCGGTGTCGAGCGGCGCGCCGGTGATCACGGGCTTCACGCCCCGGCCGATGGCGACCTCGGCGAGGCCGCCCGTGCAGAAAGGCGTGCCGCTCTCGACGCTGGTCGCGATCCTCGCGGCGATGTTGTCGCTCGGCGCCGTCGGGCTGTGGCTCGCGAAAGGAAGCCTCGCGGCGAAGACGCCGACGGCTGCGGCCACCGTCAGCGCACTGCCGGAAGCCGAGAGCGCCGCGGCCGCGCCGACGCCTCCGCCGACGTCGTTCGTGCTCCACCTCGACTCGAGCCCGCCCGGAGCACTCGTCACGGAAAACGGCCGCGAGCTCGGCGTGACGCCTTGCGACATCGCGATCGACAAGACGAGCGTCGCGAGCGGGAACCGGTCGTTCCAGCTGAAGAAGGACGGCTACGTCGCCGCCACGTACACGCAGGGCGAGTCCGAGACGGACATCTCCAGCGTCGTCCAGCTTGCACCAGAGTCAGCCCGCACCGTAAAATCGCCGCACGTCGCTGGTGGTGGCGGTCGACCGCCGAATCCGGGCGGTGGGGGCAAGGCGCCGCCGCCGTCGGCCCCGGGCGACTCGGACATCCGGCTGAAACGATGACCCTGTCGACCCCGAGGAGCCGCTGGTATCTCGCGCTCCTCGTGGCCGTGACGACGTCGCTCGCGACGGTCGGAACGCCAGGCGTTGCACGAGCCGATGACGTCGCCGACGAGGCCGATCACCTCTTCACGCTCGGCGCCGAGCACTACCAGTCGAAGGACTACAAGGGCGCGCTCCAGTACTTCCTCGCGTCCAACCGCCTCGTCCGCAATCGGAACGTGATGTACAACATCGCGCGGACGTACGAGCACCTCCAGCAGCCGTCCGACGCGTATCGCTACTATCAGCGCGCTCTCGAGGGCGAGACCGACAACGCGGTCAAGCAGCGCATCAAGGACTCGATGCAGCGACTCGGACCGAGCGTCGCGCTCCTGCGCGTCGAGACCGATCCGCCGGGCGCGACGCTGTATCTCGGACGCAAGGACCTCGGCGATCGTGGGACGTCTCCGCAGACGATCGCGCTCACGCCGGGTTCGTACGCCGTCATCGCCGAGCTCGCCGGCTACGACGATGCGTCGACGCCGAAGCCGATCGACGTGCGTCTCGGCAAAGAGACCGCGGTCACGCTGAAGCTCACGCGTGTCGTCGGCACGCTTCGCGTCGTCGGCGCGCAGGGCGCGAGCGTGCGACTCGACGCGGACGATGCTCCCGTCCTCTGCGAAGCGCCGTGCGAAACGGCGGCGCCGCCGGGACAGCACACGCTCATCCTCACGAGGCCCGGCTTCCGCACGACGCGGCAGAACGTCGTGATCCGCGCGAACACGCTCAGCGAGGTGAAGCCCGATCTCGAGCCCGAGACCGGCTCGCTCGTCGTCAATGCGGACGAGCGCGATGCGGTCATCGAGATCGACGGCAAGACGAAGGGGTTCACCCCTTCGGTGCTCACGGTGCCCGTCGGGACGCACGACGTCCGCGTGACGCTGCGTGGGTTCCGCCCGGTCGAGCGCAAGGTCGACGTGAAGCCGAACGGCCAGACGCAGCTCGATCTTCAGCTCGTCAGCGCGGACGCGGTCGAAGCGGCATCACGCGTCTCCGAGCCCATCGAGGACGCGCCTGCGTCGGTCTCGCTCGTGACGAGCCCCGAGCTGCGCGCGATGCGCTACCCCACCGTCGCCGAGGCCGTCCGCGGCGTGCGCGGCGTCTTCGTGAGCGACGACACGGCGTACAAGACGATCGGCTTCCGCGGCTTCGGCCGCCCCGGCGACTACGGCAACCGTGTCCTCATGCTCATCGACGGACATCCGTCCAATGACAACTGGCTCTGGTCGTCCTACACGGGCTACGACCTCCGCGCCGACATCGAAGACGTCGAGCGCATCGAGATCGTCCGCGGCCCAGGCTCGGTCCTCTACGGAACGGGCGCGTTCTCGGGTGTCGTCAACCTCATCTCGCACACGCGCGACACGCCGGACGGTCACGAGATCGGCGTGTCGGCGGTCGGCGACGGCATCGCGCGCGCCCGAGCACGCCTGACGTACCACTGGTCGCGTGACGCCGGCATCACGACCTCGGTCGCCGCCGCGCGTGGCGCAGGGCGCGACTTCTTCGTCCGCGAGTTCGTCGCCGTGGGACCGCCTTCCGTCGCGGGGACCTCACGCGATCTGGACGGGATGCGCGTCGGGACCTGGACCGGACGCGTCTTCTACAAGTCGCTGTCCGCGCAGTGGAGCATCAACCACCACGACAAGGCGATGCCGGTCGGGCAGTTCGAGACGCTCTACGGCGATTCCCGAACACACCAGGCCGACTCACGCGCGTTCCTCGAGGTGAAGCTCGATCCGAAGCTGAGCGATCAGCTCACGAGCGTCACGCGGGCCCACGCGAACGCGTTCATCTACCGCGGCATCTTCGCGCGCTCGCCGGCGGACGGCGGGCTCGAGCGGAGCACGTACGACGGCGCATGGGTCGGCGCCGAGCAGCGGCTCATCTACAGCCCGATCAAGGAGCTGCGGATCACGGGCGGCGGCGAGCTCCAGTACCACGCGCTCGTCCACCAGCAGGGCTCCGATCAAGTGAACGGGAAGTTCTACGACGACGACACCCCGTTCACGCTCGCAGCCGGCTATGTGCTCGCAGACCTCTCTCCGGCGAGCTCCGTGAAGGTGACCGGAGGCGCGCGCCTCGATGCGTACTCGTTCGCCGATCCATCGATCAACCCGCGCCTCGCGGTGATCTTCAAGCCGTACGAAGGCGGAAACATCAAAGTGATGGGCGGCAAGGCGTTCCGCGCGCCGAGCGCCTACGAGCTGTACAACACGGCGAACGGAGGTCAGCAGCGCAACACGGCGCTCAGGCCGGAGAACCTCTACTCGGCCGAGGTCGAGTACAGCCATCGCTTCTCGCCCACCGTGATCGGCACGGCGAGCGCCTACGCGAACTACATCAAGGACCTCATCGCGCTCCGCGATCTGCCCGACGCCACGCCGGAGGTGCCGTCGTACGCGTACCAGAACACGGCGGTGCCGGTCGGTACGCTCGGCGGCGAGCTCGAGCTCCGGCGCGAGTGGAAGGAGGGTTGGATGCTGGGCGGATCGTACTCGTTCCAGAAGAGCCGCTATCTGGCCTCGGACTCGCTGGGCGACTTCTTCGCGTTCGAGCAGGCGCCGAACCTGCGTCAGGTGCCGAACTCGCCGAGTCACCTCGCCTCGATCCGTGGTGGTGTCCCGATCCTCTCGCGCGCCCTCATGCTCATGAACAGGCTCACGTTCGAGGGCCCGCGGTTCGATCGCAACGACGGCGAGGGCCCCGTTCCCCAGCGCAAGACGCCCTCGGCGTTCCTTTGGGACATCGTGTTCTCCGGGTCGGAGGCGCGCTGGGGACTGACCTACGGCATCGGGCTCTACAACGCGTTCGACGCGCACTGGCGCGTCCCGATCAGCGCGGAGTTCCGGCCGACGACGATCACCCAGAGCGGTCGTACGCTGCTGGCCTTCTCCGCGATCACGTTCTGATGACGACGTTTCTTCGCTCCGCACTATTGCTTCCCGGCTGGATGCGCAAGCTGACGGTCCCGCTCGTCCTCACGTCCGCGCTGTTCGCCGCATGCGGAGGAGCCGAGTCGTACGTCTACACGGCGCGCCGGTACGATCCTGCCGGGGCATGCCTCGAGCCGTATGCGCCGGTCGAGGTCGTCGACGGCACGGGCGCGGCAGCGACCTGTCCCGAGACGTGCCTCACCGTCGGCTCGGACGTGTTCGTCACGACGATGTGCCCGCCGATTCCGGCGATCGCGACCGAGCTCGAAGCAAACGCCGACGCGTGTGCCCTGGCCCGAGCGGCGTCCGCATCGTCGTGCGGTCAGAAGCCTGACGGCTCGGCGCCATTGGATGGCTCGAGCTCGGAGGACGCCGGCCGGCCCGCGCCGCTGCTCGACGCGACGACGCCGGACGCCGGCGACGGTGCGTGACGCTTGACGTGACGGCCCGCGCCGCGACACGGTGCAATCGTGTCGACGACGCGAGAGAAGTCGGTGAGAGCAGAGCAACGGAAGAAGGCAGCCCCGCGTTCCGCGACGACCGGCGCTGCGCGCCCGGTGAAGCGCGCAGCGAAGAAGGTCGCGAGCGGCGTCGCGAAGGCCGCGAAACCCTCGGCGCCGAAGGCAGGAGCCACGCCGAAGCGGAGGCTCAAGATGGCGCCTCCGCTCGAGGCGCTGCAGAAGCTGCGCGAAATGCACCCGGACGCGCATTGCGAGCTCGACCACGACGGCCCGTTCCAGCTGCTCGTCGCGACCGTCCTCAGCGCGCAGACGACGGACGTGAACGTCAACAAGGCGACGCCGAAGCTCTTCGAGCGCTACCCGGACGCGGACGCGCTCGCGGCGGCCGACCCGAAGGACGTCGAGCCGTACGTCTCGACGCTCGGCTTCTTCCGCCAGAAGGCAAAGAGCATCGTCGGTCTCTCGAAGAAGCTCGTCGAAGATCACGGCGGCGAGGTCCCTCGGCGCATGGAGGATCTCATCAAGCTGCCCGGCGTCGGCCGGAAGACCGCGAACGTCGTGCTCGGCGTGATCTGGAACACGCCGGAAGGCGTCGTCGTCGACACGCACGTGCAGCGCATCTCGCAGCGGCTCGGATGGACGCGCAATACCGACCCGGTGAAGATCGAACAGGACTTGATGAAGCTCATCCCTAGAGACGAGTGGGACATGACCTCGCACCTGCTGATCTTCCACGGACGCCGGATCTGCTTCGCGCGTAAGCCGAACTGCGAGGGCTGCGCGCTGAACACGATCTGCCCGTGCGCGTTCAAGGCCGAGAACGTCGGACGGAAGCCGCCGCGCGTGCGCGGCGCGTAGCGGCTGGCTCTGCCCCGTTCATCGCGGCGCTCAGGAGCAGCTCGAGCTGGCGCCCGTCGACGCCGTGCTCGAGCGGCTCACGAAGCTCTGATCGCCGTCACTCGCCTCGGAAGCGCGCGAGCAGACGCTCCGTGGCAGTGTACGGATCGAGCGTGCGCGCGTCGACGGCGGCGGCCGCATCGTCGAGCTCCTTCGAGAGCGAGCTCGTCGCCGCATCGATGAGCGTCTCGCGCAGCGCCTCGCGCACCTCCTCGACGAGGCGCGTGCGCCGGCGCTCGCGACCTGCGTGCGTCGACTCGACCCAGGCGTGGTGCTTCTCGAGCGCGACGACGAGGTCCTTGATCCCCTCCCCGCGCGTCGCCACGCACTTGTGGATCGGCGGCGTCCAGAGCTCGGCGGTTGCGGCGGGCGCGTCCGGCAGCGCGTCGACCTTCACGCCGCCGTGCACCACGTGCCCTCGCCTTTTGCCCGAAGCGACGATCGCCTCCGTCCCGAGCGCGATCATGAGCTCGACATCGCGCACCGTCGCATCGGCTCCGTCGCGATCCGCCTTGTTCACGGCAAACACGTCTGCCGTCTCCATGAGGCCAGCCTTGATCGCCTGCACCTCGTCACCGAGGCCGGGCGCCATGACGACGAGCGTCGTGTGCGCGGTGCGCGTGATCTCGAGCTCGTCCTGTCCGACGCCCACGGTCTCGACGAGCACGACGTCGAAGCCGGCCGCATCGAGCACGCGAACCATGTCGCGCGCGGAGCGCGAGAGCCCGCCGAGATGCCCGCGCGTCGCGACGGAGCGGATGAAGACGCCCGCGTCGTTCGCGTGCCGGCTCATGCGGATGCGATCGCCGAGAATCGCACCGCCCGTGTATGGGCTCGACGGATCGACGGCGAGCACGCCCACCGTCTTCCCCGCAGCGCGCAGCGCCTCGATCAGGCGATCGGTCAGGGTGGACTTGCCCGCGCCAGGGTTACCCGTGATGCCGACGACCCATGCCCTCCCGGTGCTCGGGAAGAGCTCCTTCAGGAGATCGAGGTAACCCGGCACTCGATCGTCGACGTTGCGGAGCGCACGCGCGATCGCACGCGTGTCACCACGGACGACGCTCGCCGCAAGCGTCGAGGGCATGCCGGGCGAACCGCCCGCTGTGGAGTTGGGAGCCATCGCGCTCCCCTTTTAGCCCAAACGAGTCTTCGCTGAAGCTTCGTTCGCTCACTTCAAGCGCGAGAGCTTTCCGTCGATGAGCGCCGCGTCGGCCCCCTTGGCCTTCTTCGCGGATTCGTAGGCCGTCCGCGCGGCTTTCGGGTTGCCGTCGGCGGCGAGCGCGTCGCCCTGTGCGATCCACGACGAGGCGTGATTGGGGAAGTCGAGGACTGCACGCTGACCGAACGCCTTCGCGGTCGTGACGCGCCCGGCCGCGAGGCAAGCGTGCGCAGCGTTGACGAGCGGCGCGGGATCGAGCGGATCGAGGCCGCTCGCCTTCTGGTAGGCCTCGATCGCGAGGTCGATCTCGCCCTTCTTCGCGTACGCATCGGCGACGAGGAGCTTCGCCTTGCCCTCGTTCGGCATGAGCTTGAGCGCGGTCTCGGCCTCCTTGAGCGCGTCGTCGACCTTGTTCTCCGCGAGCGCAACGCGGCCGGAGACCACGTGCGCGAGGACGTCGTTCGGAGCGATCTTCAAGACGGACGCAGCTACGCGCTTCGCGTCCGGGAGCCGGTTCGCCGCCACGTACGTTTCGGTGAGCGCGCGGAGCGCCTCGACGAACGTGGGCCGCTCCGCGATGGCCTTCTCGAACGCGGCGATCGCGTCCGTCCGCTGCGCCGGCTCGGATGCGAGCGCGCGGCCGAGCTCGAGCTGCGCGACGGGGTCGCGCGCATCGAGCTCCACCGCACGGCGCAGCTCCGGGATCCCTTCCTTGCCCGCGCGGTGCAGCAAGGCGCCGAGGCGCAGGTGCCCTTCGAAGCGATTCGGCGCGAGCCGGATGGCCTCCCGGTACGCGGCCTCGGCCTCGGAGTCCTTCGAATCGAGCTCGCGCGCTCGCCCTTCCGCGAGCTTCGCGTGGAAGAGAACCTCGGCGTTCGCGCCCGGAGCCTTCGCCAGATCGCCGAGCTCGCTCAGCGCTTCGGTGCCACGCCGCCAGAGCAGGTGCGCCTCCGCCGCGCAGACGTGGCTCGCGGCGCTGCCGTTCGGCAGCTTCGCGATCGACTTGCACGACGCCATCGCGGGGCTGAAGTCGCGCTTCGCGATGTGCGTCCGGGCGATCTCCCATTCGGCGGTCATCGCAGCATCGCCCTTGGCGAAGATCTGCCCGCGTCGGAGCTCGGTCAGCGCCTCGCTCTCCCGGCCAGCGCGCCGGAGCGCGCGTGCGTAGGCGACAGATGCCTCGGGGCTCGTCGGCGCCTTCTGCGTACGCTCTTTCGCTTCCGAGAGCGCGGACTCCTGCGCGGATGCTTCGGTGGTGGAAACGATCCCCCCCACGACGCAGACACCCACCAGAGCCGTCGTCCAGATCCTCGAAACCTTCATGAGCACGCCCTCCCGACAGCGGCGGAACTCTAGTTCCCCTGCAGCGTGCATGCCATTTCCGCTGCTTTCAGCCGCGACGCTGGAGCCGGTCGAGCGCCCACGCGGCAGCCTCACGAACGATCGGCGAGTCGTGCTCCGTCCGCGCCTTCTCGAGGACGCCCGCCGCGCTCGCGTCACCTTGGTTCCCGAGGACGACGGCGGCGTTGCGTGCGAGGCCAACACGCGTCGCGCGCCCGACGGGGCTGCCGTGCCGGAGCTGTTGGAACGCGTCCTCGTCGAGCGCGAGGAGATCGCGGACGTCCGTCGTCGACCACCTCGGATCAGCGGAGAAACGTGTATCGAGCTCGGAGTGCGCGCGGCGTCCACGCGATGCGTTGAACGGACAGACGGTCTGGCAATCGTCGCAGCCGAACAGATGCGTGCCGACGTCGGAACGAAGCGTCTCGTCGATCGCGCTCCGATGCTCGATCGTCAGGTACGCGACGCATCGGCGTGGATCGAGGACGAAGGGCGCATCGAACGCGCTCGTCGGACACGCATCGAGGCAGCGCGTGCACGATCCACAGCGCTCCGGGATCGGAGAGTCCGGCTCGATGGCGAGCGTGGTCACGACCTCGCCGAGGAGAACGAACGATCCGACGCCGGGGACGATGAGAAGCCCGTTCTTCCCGACGAACCCGAGCCCCGCCCGCGCCGCCCACGCGCGCTCGAGGATCGGCTCTTGATCGCAGAGCGGACGCGCACGCACGTCGCTGCCGAACGTCCGGATGAAGGCGGCGAGCTTCCGGAGCTTCTTCCGCATGCCGTTGTGGTAGTCGCGCCCGCGCGCATAACGCGCGATCCCTCGCGCCGTCACCGGATCGGCTTCGTCGTCCTCGGTCGCTCGTGCATACCGGCGCGCGAGACAGATGACGGTGCGAGCGCCTTCGAGGATCTCGTTTCCGTCGACCCGACGTCGTGCTTGCGCGTTCGAGGCCAGCCACGTCATCTCCCCGTGCTTGCCCGCCGCGACGAACGCCTCGTAGCGCTCGAAGTCGGCCTCGAGCGGAAGGTCCGCGCGCGCGAAGGCGACGGTCTCGAAGCCGAGGCGCGTGGCCTCCGCGACGATCCGTTCGCGTGCATTCGCGGTCGTGGGCTCGGTTTGCATGATGGGAGGCGATCTTGAGACGTCCTCAACATGTCGTAATCGCTTGGCTTCCGCAACTTCAGGAATGAAAGCGACGGACGTGTCGCGACGCCGCGATGGCTTCGGATATGAAGGCGGCCATGCGACTGACCTCATCCTTGGGCGCCGCCGTCTTCGCCTCTGTCGCCGCGCTCGCGATGCCGGCGTGCGACGACGGCGAGACGCCGAGCTCGGGTCCGGGCACCGGCAATGCGAGCCTCGCCTGCCAGCAGGCACCGAAGGTCGAGAAAGCCTCGTATTGCTCGTCGTGCGAGATGTCACCGACCGCGCAGCCGGCGACGTGCAAGGAACCACGCACGGTGAACGCGTGCTGCGCGTACGTCGCGCCTCCGTCGAAGGCGCTCGAGCGCGGTGTGGGTCTGAACCGCTTTTCGACGACCGATCCGACGATCCAGCTCTCGTGCCTCGACGATCCCGGAACGGTCGGAGCTCCGACGACCATCACGCTCAAGGGCTTCGTTCGGCTCTTCTCGAGCGGCGGTGACTCGGCCGGTGTGAAGATCGAGATCTTCAAAGAGGGCGACGACGGCTCGCTCGGTGAGCCGATCGGATCGCCCGTCACGACGTCGGGCGATGACACGAACGTGAAGAAGGAAGACTGGCTCGAGAAGTGCCCCGACGGGGGATGCACTTTCCGCGGATACACGTATCCCGGCGTTCCCACCGAGACCCGCCTCATCGTGAAGACGTCCGACGCATCCGGCGGCTCGCAGTGGGCCGCGCTCTACGATTACAACGTCTTCTTCCCGACCGCGGCTGCGTCCGCAGAAGGTCTGATCGAATACGATCCCTCGGTCGTCGCCGCGACGGACATCAACACGGTCGCGTCCGCCGCGGGCGGCTTCTCGCCGAATCCGGAGAAGGGCATGCTCGCAGGCGAGGTCCACGACTGCGGTGACGTTCGCCTCGCCGGAGCCACCGTCGACATCGACGCTGCACACGAAGGCGACATGTTCTACTTCGGTGACAACGAAGCGAACCCGCTTCCGGACAAGACACGCGGCTCGGCCGGCACGACCAGGGTCGGTCTCTTCGGCACCCTGAACGTCACGGCCGGAGTCCCCATCCGCGTCAGCGCGATCGGCAACTACAATGGTCAGACGGTCCTCCTCGGGACGCACGTCGTCCAGACGTTCAAGGGCTCCGTGACGGCGCTCCGCCTTCGCGGCCGTCGCCCCTGGCAGAAGTAAGGCGACGCGCGACGATCGCTTTGCTATCGGAGTTTCCGGTAGACCGGTGGCCGTCGCTGCGAGCACGACGAACGAGACACACGACCGGCTGTTCGCCGGGACGCTGTCGCTCCGTCAGCCGGCGCGACGCGCGGGGTATCGCGTCAACGTCGATGCGCTGCTGCTCGGCGCCTTCGCGGCAGGTGCCCTCGCCGGCGGTGAGGCGCGTCCGCCGCGCGCGGCGCGTGCCCGGCACGCGGTCGACCTCGGATCGGGCGTCGGCGCAGTCGGTCTCACGCTGCTCCATCTCGGTGCTGCCACACGCGTGACGTTCGTCGAGCTCGACGACGCGCTCGCGCGGCTCGCGACGCAGAACGCCGAGGAAAACGGCTGGACCGAGCGCGCGCGGGTGGTGCACGCGGACGTCACGCATGCGGCGAACGAGCTTCGTGGCGAGGCGGACCTCGTCGTCTGCAATCCGCCGTACGTTCCTCCCGGACGTGGCCGGGCCCCAGCCGATCGCGTGCGCGCGGCGCGCTACGGCGACGTCGGCGCGTTCGTGGAGGCCGCGAGGAAGGTCGCCGGCCGGCGGGCGCGCGTGTGCTTCGTGTATCCCGCGATCGAAGCGACGACGCTGCTCACGACCCTCCGCGAGCGCGGCCTCGAGCCGAAGCGCTTCCGCGCGGTCCACGGGCGCGCCGCAGACAAGGCGCGCGTCGTCCTCGTCGAGGCCGTCGCCGGCAAGCCCGGAGGCCTCGCGATCGAGCCCGCGCTCATCGAGACCGTCGGCCGCGGCGCTCGAAGCCCGGAGCTCGAAGCGCTGCTCTCGACACCTCGCCGCTGAGCGGCTCCGTGTCCCGGCGTCCCGTCAGGGGCGCGCGACGACGAGCCGATCGAGCGAGATCGCGCACGCGGCGCGCACGCTGAGATGGTTCCACTCGCCGGCCCCGTGAATCGGCTCGAGCAGGCAGTCGGCGCCGTCGACGACCTCGGGCGCGAGCCCCCAGCTCGTTCCGAACACGAGCAACACCGGCGGCCCGTCGCCCGCGAGCGCCGTGCGCGCGTCGCTCCACGTCGTGGATCGGCCGAGCGCACGCGCCGCCGTTACCCAGAGCTCCGTCCCCTCGCCGCATGCCTTCTTCGCGTCATCCAGCGTCGTGACGACGCGTGAGATCGCGAGGGCGTCCTTGCGATCGGGGATGCGCTTCGCGCTCGAGCCGTGCGTCCAGTGATCGACGATGCGATGCGCGAGCGCCTGCTGCGCCTCGATCGGATGCACGATGTAGAACGCCT
Source organism: Pseudomonadota bacterium (assembly GCA_023402175.1). Lineage (GTDB taxonomy): Bacteria > Myxococcota_A > Polyangia > Polyangiales > Polyangiaceae > Labilithrix. Next base: position 28,564 of record JAEXCN010000558.1, read on the forward strand.
CGCAGCCGTACGTGCGCGCGCTCCGCGACAGATCGTGCACGTCCATCGTCGTGAGCGTGCTCGTACCGACCTTTCCTGCAGCGTCGAGCACGGGATGGTGGACGAGCGCGATCGAGAGACGCCTCATGATCCCTGCTTCTTCTTTTCAGCGCCGCTGGCGGGCGCGCCGGACATCGACGGAAGGAGATCGGGGCGCCGCGCGCGTGTCCGCTCGAGCGACTGCTGATGGCGCCACTTCGCGATCTCGGCGTGGTTTCCTCCCGCGAGGACCTCGGGAACGGCGAGGCTGCGGAACTCGGCCGGGCGCGTGTAATGCGGATATTCGAGCAGGCCGCCTTCGCCGTGCGACTCCTCGCGGATCGACTCGATGTTGCCGAGCACGCCCGGGATCAGCCGGACGGTGGCCTCGACGATCGCCATCGCAGCAACCTCGCCCCCGGTCATCACGAAGTCGCCGAGCGAGATCTCCTCGTCGACGAAGCTGCGAACGCGTTCGTCGAAGCCCTCGTACCGGCCGCAGATGACCATGATGGCCGGCTCGCTCGCGAGTCGGACCGCAGCCGGCTGCGCGAAAGGTTTGCCTTGCGGGGTCAACAGGATGCGCCTCGCGCGCGGCTCACCAGCGGCGGCCGCCTCGGCATCGAGCGCTTCCATGCAGGCGACGAGCACGTCCACCCGCATGACCATTCCGCTCCCGCCGCCGTACGGCGTGTCATCGACGCTTCGATGCTTGCCGAGGCCGTGCTCGCGCGGCGAACGGAGGCGAACCGAGAGCTCGCCGCCCTTGATCGCCTTGCCTACGAAGCTCGTCGCGAGGAACGCCTCGAACAGCTCCGGGAAGAGCGTGACGATGTCGACCCGCATCAGCGGTCTCCGGATCGCTCGTCCCCGGAGCTCTCGTCGCCTTCCGCCGCGTGGGCTCCGGCTTCGCCCTCGCCCGCGCTGGGCGCTTGCTTCTTGGGCTTCTTCGGCTTCTTCGGCGGCAACCGTTCGAGCTCGTCGAGCGTGAGCACCTCGACGGTGCGCGCGGCCGTGTCGACCTTGCCGACGTAGGCCTCCGTCAGCGGGATCTCCCAGAGGCCTTTTCCGTCGTCGGGACGCACGAGGATCGACTCGAGCGTCGGATACGACATGATCTCGGTGATCTCGCCGAGGCGCTCGCCGCCGAGGCGCGCTTCAGCCCCGACGATGTCGACGTTGTAGAACTCGCCTTCTTCGAGCGGGGGGAAGTCGCGACGGCGGACGCAGACCTTCGCGCCGCGCAGCTCGTCGGCGCGATCCCGATCGTCGACCGAGTAGAGCTTCATCAAGATCGCGTCGTCCGCGCGTCGCGCGGCTTCGACCGAGACCTCGTGCTCCTCGCCGTCGGGAAGACGGACGAGCACCTCGTCCTGCTGGAGCAAGACGTCGCTCGTCGTGTTGAACACCTTCAGGCGGAGCTCGCCCCGAACCCCATGGGGTCGAGCGATCTCCGCGAGCGGCACCCACGCATCGGGATCGGTCATGGCGCCCTCGCGCGCGCGACTAGTCGACGATGTCGAGGTGGGCGCGCTTGCCGAGCTTCGTGGACACGGCCGCGAGGATGGTGCGCATCGACTGAGCGGTGCGCCCCTCCTTGCCAATCACCTTGCCCACGTCTTCTTTCGCGACCCGCAGCTCGATCAGGCTGTTGTGCTCGCTCGCGATCTCCGTCACGACAACCTGATCGGGATGGTCCACGAGCTCCATCGCGATGGCTTTGATCAGCTCTTTCAGCGGCATGTCCGAATCATCCCCACCCCGGCTCGCCCAACTGCTGCGCGCGCGCGGGGATCCATCGAGCCAACTTCAATCTACTTGGTTGCCGCTGCCTCGGCCTTGGCCGACGCCTTGATGAGACGCCCGAGCGTCTCCGACGGGAGGGCGCCGCGACCGGTCCAGTGCGCGAGGCGCTCCTGGTCGATCTCGAGCGGCGTCTTTCCAGCGACGACCTTCATCTCCTTCGACGGATCGAAGGTACCGATGTTCTCGAGGAACCGGCCGCCGCGAGGGCTGCGCTGGTCAGTGACGACCACGCGGTAAAAGGGCTTCTTCTTGGTGCCCGCGCGAGCGAGGCGGATGTGAACGGCCATGAACCTTCAGTCTCCAGTCAACGTACCAATATGGGGGCTTTTGGCCACCTTCGGGGGCGCGGAAGCTACCCCCTTGTTCAGGCATCGTCAAGGAGCTTTCGCCGGTTTTCCCAGCTTCTGCCACCGACGAACCGCGGGCTTGGGCGAGGACGCCGTCAGCCGTTCACGCTCATTACTCGGGTGAGCCGAGAGAGCAAGCCCATGTTTCCCAACATGCCGTAAATCTTGAGCTCGCCTGAGACGGACGCGCGAACCATGCCCCGCATGACCTCGAGCGCAGAGCGGTCGGTGGGCAGCGGGAGCTGGAGGAAGCGCGTCAGCGGGACGTTCGAGAGCCCCATGATGGCGTCGGCCGAGCCTCGGACGGCGACGTCCGGGACGCCCTTGATGCCGTCGTGCACGACGAGCATGGAGCCGCCACTTCCGGGGCCGCGCATGAACTCGAGCGTGAGCGCGACGTCGGCATCGTCCGCGATGAGCGCGACCGTGCCCTCGAGCGCTTCGAAGTCCTTCTTCTTGTGAGGCTTGCTCTCGAGGTTCTGCCGGACCAGGTCGGCGAGCATCGTCGCGAACGCGTTGTTCTCCGCGCCCGGCGCGAGCTCGATCGCGGGGCCGTCGCTACCGGTCTTCGTCGTTCCGTTCGTCGTCACTGTCCCTCCGGACTGCTCGATTCGATCGCCGTGATGCCGATCGCCTTGAGCTGTGGCTCGATCTGCGCGCGCGGCCCCACGATGACGATCGTGGCCGCGTCGAGCTCGAGGTACTGCCCCGCGAAGCGCTTCAGCTGCGCCTTGTCGGCGCGTGCCGTGAGGCGGCTCGCGGCCGCTTCGTGATCGGGAGTGTGACCGACGCCGGCGCTGCGGCCGAACCGGGCGGCAGCAGCCTGCACCGTCTCGAATGCCTCGACCAGATCGGCCCGCGCGATTTGCTTCGTCTTCTCGACCTCGTCGTCGGTGAGGCCTCCCTTCGCCATCGCCGAGACATCCGCGAGCATCGCCTTCAGGGCATCGCCCGTGTGCTCCGTGTGGACGGCCGCCTGCGCGACGAAGACTCCGCGCATGCGCGTGAACGAGAGCCGGCTGTGAGCGCCGTAGCTCCAGCCGTGCTCCTCGCGCAGGGTCTGGTTCAGTCGCGAGGTGAAGCTGCCGCCGAGCGCGGCATTCACACGCGTGAGGATCGCGCTCTCTTCGTCGAACGCCGATACACCCGGACGCGCGACGGCTACGACCGATTGCGGCGCCTCGGGACGATCGACGACGAACACCCGCCGCGATGCGGGCGTCGTAGGCTCGCCCTTCGTCGCGAGCGGCGCGGGCTGCCCGTGCATCTCGGCCGGGGCCGGCGTGTTCGGCGCCTTCCAGCCGCCGAGCGTCTTGTCGAGGACGGCATCGAGCTCCGCGCGCGTGATGTCACCGACGACGACGAGCTTCGCGCGATCGGCACGCCATCGCGCGGCGTAGAACTTCTTCACGTCGTCGAGAGAGACCTTCGCCGCCGACGCGAGCGTGCCGTCGGCGGGATGCGCGTACGGGTGGCTCGGCGGATAGACCTTCCGCGCGACGACCACGCCCGCCACCGCATTCGGCTCGCTCTGTCTCGCTCGGAGCGCGTTCTCCCACAGGTCGTGGACACGCTTGAACTCGACAGGGCTCATCTGCGGCTTGCTCACGACGTCGGAGAAGATCTCGGCAGCGGGGCCGAGGTTCTTCTTCAACACGGTCAGCTGCACGTATCCGTAGTCCGCGTACGCGCCCGTGCGCAGCGTCGCGCCGAGCCGATCGATCTCGCGCGACAGCTCGAGAGGTCCGTGGCTGCCCGCGCCCTCGTCGAGCATGTTCGCCGTCGTGACGGCGAGGCCGCCCTTCCCTTCCGGATCGTACGCCGCGCCTGACGGCGTCACGAGCTGCATCGAGA
>JAEXCN010000561.1 GCA_023402175.1 Pseudomonadota bacterium
CCGTGGGCGACATCGTGCTCCGGATGTTCGCGGATCGCGTTCGGAAGGCCGTGCGCCGGATCGACATCCTCGTGCGGCGCGGCGGCGAGGAGTTCGTCCTCGTGATGCCGGCGACCGACGCGACGCAGGCGCTCGCCACCGGTAATCGCATCCAGCAGACACTCGCGGGCGAGGATCTCGAGATCGACGCTGGTCTGCGGATCCGACAGACCGTCTCGATCGGCATCGCCAACTGGGATCATCACGAGGCGCCCGAGCAGCTCGAGCGACGCGCCGACGAGGCGATGTACGAGGCAAAGCGGCTCGGCCGAAACCGCGTCGTGGTAGCCGAGGCGAAGCGCGGCGCGACGACGTGAACGAGCAGCGGGACTGAGCCCCGAAAGGCCTCGTCCAATGCGAGCGGAGCGCGGCCGAGGCACCGCACGACGACGCGAGCTGCTTCGGCTTCGGGGCGTGCTACGACCGGCTCATGCCTTTCCGAAAGGTCCTCGTCTGCAACCGTGGCGAGATCGCCCGCCGCGTCATCCGCACGTGCAAGCGCCTCGGGATCGCCACCGTCGCGATCCACTCGGAGGCAGATGCCGATGCGCCGCACGTCACGGATGCGGATGAGGCAGTGCTCGTCGGACCGCCACCGCCGAAGGACTCGTATCTGAACATCGAGGCAATCCTCGCGGCGCTGAAGAAGACGGGCGCGAACGCCGTGCATCCGGGATACGGATTCCTCAGCGAGAAGTCGGCGTTTGCGCGCGCCGTCGCGGATGCGGGGGCAGTGTTCATCGGTCCGTCGCCGGAGACGCTCGATGCTTTCGGCGACAAGATGAAGGCGCGGCACGTCGCGCTCGCGGCTGGAACGAGCCCCGTCCCCGGCACCGACGAGCCGATCGCGATCGACACGGCCGAGGGGATCGCCCAAGCAAAAGCCGTCGCCGCCGGCGTCGGCTACCCGATCGTCGTCAAGGCCGTGGGAGGTGGCGGCGGGATCGGAATGCAGGTCGTCGCGGACGAGAGCGGGGTCGAACGCGCGCTGAAGTCGTGCTCCGATCGCGCGAAGGCCAGCTTCGCCGATCCGCGCGTGTACCTCGAGCGCTACGTCTCGCAGCCGCGTCACATCGAGGTCCAGATCTTCTGCGATACGCACGGGCAGGCCTTCGCGCTCGGCGAGCGCGAGTGCAGCGTCCAGCGGCGGCACCAGAAGATCATCGAGGAGACGCCGTCGCCAGCGGCCTTCTTCGCGGGGCCAAACGGCGAAAAGCGCCGCGCCGAGCTGTTCGCCTCGGCCCTTCGGGTCGCCACGAAGGTCGGCTACGTCGGCGCCGGCACGTGCGAGTTCATCGCGGACGACAAGGGCAATCTCTTCTTCCTCGAGGTGAACGCGCGCCTGCAGGTGGAGCATCCCGTGACGGAGATGGTCACCGGCCTCGACCTGGTCGAGCTGCAGCTCCGCGTCGCCGCTGGCGAGAAGCTGCCGGATCTGTCGAGCCTTGCGCGGAGCGGTCACGCGATCGAGGCGCGTGTCTACGCCGAAGACCCGAGCAAGGGCTTCATTCCGAAGCCAGGCTCGATCGACGAGCTCGTGTGGGCATCCGGCGGCGGTGAGCTGCAGACCCGCACCGTCCGGATCGAGTCGGGAGTGAAGGCCGGGAGCAAGATCACGCCCTTCTACGATCCCATGATCGCGAAGGTCGTCGCGTGGGGCGAGACGCGCGACGCCGCGATCGCCGAGCTCGATCGCACCCTTGCCGGAACGACCATCGCTCCGGCCACCACGAACCTCTCCTTCCTCCGCAAGGTCCTCGCATGCGACGAGTTCCGCGCGGGCGCGTACGACACGAAGCTCGCCGAAGCCCTCGCGAAGCGCGCGTGACGGTGTCACCCCGTTTTGGGATGAACGCTGTCGCTTCGTCTCGAGAGAAGAGGCTCTTGGGCAGCCTGCACGCTAGCGCGCGCCGCGCGCGTTCTGCCCGTCTGTCACGGGCGTGAGCGCGGGCTCACCGCGGAGGACGCGGATCACGTTCGCTGCCGCAGTCGAGGCCATCGCTTCTCGCGTGGGGCGGTCAGCGCTTCCGATGTGCGGCGCGAGGACGGCGTTTTCCCGGGCGAGGAGGGCTGGATGGACCCGAGGCTCGTCTTCGAAGACGTCGAGGCCCGCGGCCGCGAGCGGTCCGTGCTCGAGCGCGTGCGCGAGGGCAGCTTCATCGACGATCGGTCCGCGCGCCGTGTTCACGAGGATCGAGCCCGGTCGCATCCGCGCGAGACGTTCGGCCGTGAAGAGGTACCGCGTCTCCGGCGTCAGCGGGACATGGATCGAGATCGCGTCCGAGGACGCGCACAGCTCGTCGAGCGAAGCGACGTAAGTGGCGCCGAGCGCCCGCTCGATCGCCTCCGGCTCACGGCAGCGCTGCGTGTATCCTACATGCATTCCGAAGCCGCGCGCCCGGCGTGCAACGGCCTTGCCGATCCGCCCGAAGCCGACGATGCCCAGCTTCATCCCGTGCACGCGCCGGCCGAGATGGAAGCTCGGGGTCCACTTCTCCCACCGGCCAGCGCGGATGAGCCGGTCGCCTTCGGTGATGCGGCGGGCAGCATCGATGAGGAGCCCGAACGCGACGTCGGCCGTCGCCTCCGTCAGAACGTCGGGCGTATTGGTGACGATGACGTTCCGTGCGGCGCAGGCCGCGAGATCGATGTTGTCGACCCCAACCGCCACGTTCGCGACGACGGTGAGGCGAGGGGTGCGCTCGAGCACGCGGTCGTCGATGCGGTCGGTGATGAGGGCGACGATGCCTCGCACGCGATCGGCGCACCGGGCGAAAGCGTCCGACGTGACGCCACCTTCGTCCTGGACGACCTCGAACGATTCGGAGAGCACCTCGAGCGCGTCGCCGAGCAACGTGCCGCTGACGAAGACAGTGTCCACGACCTGCTCCTCTCGGGCTCCGAGCCGCGTCAATCCGCGTCGAACGGGACGACGTCGGTCGACGCGAGATCGGGGATCTTCTTCTGCACGGCGTCGAGCGTATCGGACGCCGTACCAACGACGATGACGACGATGTCCTTCGCCGAGAGGCGGGAAGCAGCCGCCGCGTTCGCGCTCTCGAGCGTGACGTCGCGCACGTGGTCGACGTAGCGCGTGTGATAGTCCCCCGGCAAGTCGAGCAGCTCGGTCTCGATCGCCTGGCCGAGACGCTTGGGGGCCGTGTCGACCTCGAATGCGTAGGAGCGGACGAGGTAGTTCTTGATGAACCCGAGCTCCCTCTTCGTGATGCCCTTCTCGACGAAGTCCTCGAGCAGCTGCAGCTCGAGCTCGACGCACGGCGCGCAGTCGTCAGCGCCGGGCGCGGCGGACATCGTGAATGCATGCCTGCGGCGCTCGATCGAGAGCCGTGCGCTCGTCCCGTAGGACCATCCGCGCTTGCTACGGATCTCGCGCATCATGCGGGAGGTGAACGTGCCGCCGAGAACGGCCGTCGCGGTCACGAGGGGGAAATGATCGTCGTCATGGGGCCATGTCCCCAGGCTGCCGATCAACGTCTGCGTCTGCGTGCGCTCGGGCTTGTCGACGAAGACGAGCCGGCGCCCATCCTTCTTCACGGGCTCGGGCGGCTTCGTGGCGAGGCGAGGGCCGTTCTTGACCGCCGCGGCGAGCGTCGCGCCGAGGCGCTTCGCTTCGTCCTCGGTGATGGCGCCGGCAAAGCCGATCACGACGTCGCCCCGCACGAAGTGCCGCTCGTAGGCTGCGATGACGTCGTCACGCTCGATGGTCGCGATCGTCGACGGACGGCCCGCTGCGGAGCGGGAGTACGGATGCCCGGCGAAGAGCGTGCGCCGGAAGGCCAGGTTCGCGAGCGCGCGATCGCTGTCGCGCGCTTCGACGAGCTCGGCCGCCGACTCGCGCTTGAGCCGCGCGATCTCGTCGGCGTCGAACGCCGGCTTTCCGAGGATGCGCGCGATGAGCTCGACGAACGGCTCGATGTTGCGTCGGATCACCTGCCCGTGGAGGCTCACCGTCGAAGGCCCGACATCGAGCGCGAGCTCGGCACCGAGACGGTCGATCGTCGATTCGATCTCCTGGGCGCTCATGCCGTCGGCGCCGCGCCGGAGCATGCGCGCTGCGAAGCGGCAGACGCCGTCCTTGCCTTCCGGATCCGCGATCGCGCCGCTGCGCACCGCGACGACTACCGAGACGAGAGGGACCGCGGAGGAGCTCTCCACGAATCCGACTGCACCGCCATCGACCTCGAACCTGCTCGTCACGCGTTTGCCTCCGCCGATGCGGCCGTGGCCCCGTTGCCTTGCTCGGCGAGCTCGGGCAGCACGCGCACGAGCGTGCGGCCGTCGTCGACGAAGTACCGCCGCGCGGCCGTGCGCACGTCGCCCGCCGTCACGCGACGGTATCGTTCGAGTCGACGGAACGCTGCAGCGGGATCCCCGAGCACCGTGTCGTAAAAGCCGATCTGTTCGGCCTTGCCGCTCGTCGTCTCGAGCGACTGCAAGAGCCCGAGCTCGAGACGCGCCTTCGCGCGATCGAGCTCTTCGGTGTCGACGAGGTCCGTCTTCACGCGCGTGAGCTGCTCGTCGAGGGCGGCGAGGATCTGCGCGCTCGCGATGCCCGGCCGTGCGGTGAAGTACAGCTCGTAGAGCCCCGGGTCGCGGAACGTCGAGACCCAGCCGCGGACCTCGGTGCACGCCTCGCGGTTCGTGACCAGGTCGCGATAGAGGCGCGACGCTCGGCCGCCGAAGAGGATTTCGTTCAGGACGACGCACGTCTCGTGGTCGGCGTCGCCGAGCGCCGGACCGCGATAGCCCACGAGCAGCTTCTCGCTCGGGGTCGGCTTCCGGAGCGTGATCTCGCGGACCTCGCGCTGCGGAGGCTCGGGCTGCGTGTCTTCTTCCGGGATCTCCGACGACGGGATCGTGCCGTACGCGTCGCGGATGCGCGCCAGCACGTCTTTCTCCGAGACGTCGCCTACGACCACGACCGTCGCGTTGTTGGGCGCGTAATACGTCCGGTAGAAGGCGACGCAGTCTTCAGGCGTGAAGTTCTCGATGTCCTTCATCCAGCCGATCGTCGGCCAGTGATAGGGATGCTGCGTGAAGGCCGTCTTGTAGAGGATCTCGTTCGCGGTCCCCTCGACGTCGTCGTCGACGCGCATGCGCCGCTCGTTGGCGACGACCTCTTTTTCGCTCGCGACCTGCGGCTCGCGGAGGACGAGGCGGGCCATGCGCTCGCTCTCGAGCTTCACCGCGAGCTGGAAGCGGTCCTTCGGGAGCGACTCGTAGTAGTACGTCCAGTCGAGCCACGTCGCGGCGTTCGACTCGGCGCCGTTCTCTTCGAGCTTCCGATCGAACTCGTTGGCCGCCAGCCCCTCGGTCTCGTTGAACATCAGGTGCTCGAACAGATGCGCGAGCCCCGTCTTGCCGGGTTTCTCGTGCCGCGAGCCCACGCGGAACCACGTGAAGTAGCTCAGGACGGGCGCGCTCTTGTCGACGAGCAAGAGGAGCCGCAACCCGTTGCCGAGCCGGAAACGCAGGACCCTCGGGAGATCGGCGCCGATGCCGCCCGCGTCGCCGAACGCAACGGATCCTTCGAAGGTCCACTTCGCTGTCGGGGACGCGGCGTCTTCGTTGAGGCGCGTGAGGAGGGAGGCAATCTTCGCGTCGGACATGGCTCGGGGGTCTCGACCTGCACTCAGCAGCCGAGGGGCTGCCCACGGAAGACGGATTTGTGTCTCGTGTCAACCTCTTCGGTCAGGCTTCGGGCCCCTGAGGCCGCGCGCGAAGCGCGCTCACCACTCGTGCATGTCGATGACGCTGAAGCCGCTCCGGCGCCAGATCCAGGCGTGCGGCCCGCTCAGCGCGACGATGGCGCTCTCGCGTGCTTCGCCTTCGGTCGTCGTTCCGGAACGGCCGCCGACGCGGACCAATCGGACAGGATCGCGCCCGTTTGGCACGGCGTGGAAGAGGGGCTCGGCTCCGCCCAGTGCGATCACACCTCCGGTGCTCGCGAGAAGGACGCCGCCGTCGTAGGCGCGGATGCCGTGGAGCGGGCGAGCCGCGCCGGTCTCGGTGAGGTACGCCTGGTGATACGTGAGGAGAGCGACCGGACGCGGCGGCCCGTTCTCGATCTTCCAGACGCCGCCATCGCGATCGAGGACGTGGGCCGTCCCGCGCCAGATGTCGAGGTCCGTCAGGTTCGCGTCGATGACCTGATTCTCCGTGATCGGCTGCCATTGCACGGAGTCGAAGCGCGCGACGGCGCCGACGCGATCGCCGCAGACGAGCATCCAGAGCCGGAGGCCCTGCGCGTGCAGCGCGACCACCGACTCGTTCTCGTCGAGCATCGCGTCCGGCTGGAAAGGAACGAACTGGTGGCCGTCGAACTCGAGCAGCGCGCCAGTACCCCAGACGAGCACGCGATCGCCGCCACCGCCGATGCCGTACCACCACGGCCGGCCACGGGTCGGCCGGTGAAGCGGGTAGGTCTGCGCGCGACCGCCCGTGATGCGCACGGCGTGCGTCGTCGTGAGGCCCCAGATCGTGCCGTCGCGCGCGACGTACAGATCGTTGAGCGGCTCCTCGACGTTGTGCGAGGTCGTGACCTGACCATCGACGACGTGCAGGATCACGCTCGGTGCGCGCTCGCTCGTCGAGGCTGTCCGTGCGAGCAGGTAGAAGTCGTCGGCGCCGTTGCCGCTCGCCGCGCGGAAGACGACGCGCTTCGCCGGGACGACAGCGACATGGAGGACGCCGCGCTGGACGAGCGGAGGCTCGCGAGGAGCGCGCCGCAGATCGCGGACGACGTCCGGGTGGCTCGGGACGGTCACCACGTCGGAGAAGAAGTTCTCGTCGCGGAACGTTCGAAGCCAGCGGAAGACGTCCTCCGCTTCGAAGACGAAGATGCCCGTGCGGAGCGAGACGGCGAGCGTGAACTCGTCGACGTTTAGCGTGAGCGACGCCTTGCCGCTCGAGTCGAAGAGACGGTCGACGTCGCCGCGGACCGTGCGCGCGAGGTCTCTCCCGATCAGCTTGACGATCGCGTCCGTATCTCCGGTCTCGAGCCGTCCGACGACGGGGTATTCGAAGCGGAAGCCGAGCTCGTAGAGCAGTCGCTTCAGCCGTTGCGG
>JAEXCN010000534.1 GCA_023402175.1 Pseudomonadota bacterium
CGAGGAAGGCGACGAGCACGTCGAGCGCGCTTCCCTCGGTGGAGAACACGAGCGGGCCGACGTGATCGAGCGACGACACCTCCGACAGGAGCGCCCGCGTCAGCTCCGGCGGCAGCTTTGCTCCTCCGGCCGCCGCCGCGAACGCGAGCACCATCGCGGCGTTCGCGCCCGCCGTGTCGAGCGCCTGGACCGCCGCGTCGCGCGCGAGCTCGGGAGCGACCTTCTTCGCGAGCTCCGCGATCGCGCCACGTGCGAGCGGCGTCTTCCGCGCTAGGGCGATCACCTCGGCGATGGTCATCGACGCTTTCGTGGACGAGCTGAGGGACGATGAACGGGTCATGTTTCGCTCTGCCCCGAGCTGCGGGGCGGCTGGGTCATTCGGCAGGACGCTCGCTCGGGCGCTCCTCCAACAACGTGCGCGCTCTGGTCCAGCTGCCTCGCGCGTAGACCATCGCATACGCGATCGCGCTCGCGACGTTGGTGACGGCGACGCACTGGAATAGCGTATGGAGCGAGCCGCCGAAAATGCCGACGACGACGACGCACAACGGCAGCTCGAACGCGAGGATGACGAGCGCGTCGACGGCGAAGGTCGTCCGTGTCGCTCCGGCGCCCGCCATCGCGTTGCCGAGCACGATGCCGAGCCCGAGCGCGAAGTAGGTCGGCGCGACGACGTGCAGGTAGTCGAGCGCGATCATGACGGGCGGCGTGTCGTCGTCGAAGACGCGGAGGATGCTCTCTCCGGCACGGAAGATGACGAGCACGAGCAGCACGTTCGTGACGACGTCGTAGAGGCCCGCGAGCCATCCGGACTTCCGCGCGCGGCCGTCCTCGCCCGCTCCGAGGTTCTGTCCGACGAACGTCTGCGCGGCATTGCCCCAGCCCATCGCGACGAAGAGGGCCATCGTGTCGAGTCGGAAGACGAGGCCCATCGCCGTGGTCGCGGTCTGGTCCTCTTTGGTCGTGAAGTACCGCGCGACGAGCGAGTTGACGAGGAGCATGGCCGAGATTCGCAGGACGAACTGCGCGCTCGACGGCCATGCGATGGCCATGAGCTGCCGGATCTCCGACGCGCTCGGGCCGCGCTGTCCCTTCGGCGGGAAGACGTCGAAGCGGCGCGCGAGGATGATGACGTTCGGGATCAGGACCGCGCAGCGCGCGATGACCGATGCCCATGCGGCGCCGATCATCCCGAGGCGCGGCACGCCGAGCATCTTCGCGACGTCCGTCGCCCAGCTGAGCCACGGCGGAGCCGGGCCAGGACCGAAGATGAGGAGGACGGCAAGGAAGAGGTTGAGGATGTTCCCGGCGACGAGGAGCGCGACCGGCGTCTTCGCCGAGCCGAGCGCGCGCTGGATGTTCGTCAGCTGCAGCAGGAAGTAGATCGAGAAGCTGCCGAGCATCGCGACGCGCAGGTACGAGGTCGCGACCTCGGCGACGGCGCCTTTCGCGCCGATGACGTCGTGGACGACGATCCCGGCACCGAGCCCGCCGACGACGCCGAGGATGACGCTGAGCGCGCCGATGACGAGGATCGACTGCCAGGCGGCCTGCTGGACGCCCTTCTGATCGCCTGCGCCCTTGCGGTTCGCCAGGATCGCGGCGGCGGCGGTCGACACGCCGAAGCTGATGATGGTCCCGAGCGCCGCGACCTGGTCGCAGATCCCGATCGCCCCGACGGCCGCACCAACCTCGTCGGCGGGCAACTGCGCGATAAGATAGGCGTCGACGAGGTTGAACGTCGTCTGGAGCGCCATCCCGATCGCGAGCGGCGTCCCGAACCGAGCGACCTCCCACGCGAGCGGGCCTGTGAGGATGCGGCTCTCGCGTTTCTGGTCGGTCATCGAGACGCCGGCTTTTGCCAGGGTTTCGGCCGCAGGTCAAAGCGAGGAATGCGGCAACCACGCTCACGCTCACGTGTCCGAGGGCACCCAAGTGCTCGTAACCGCAAGGCGCGGCATGTAGGGCCCTTGGCTCAAGTATTTCCCTGCGGGCCCGCGGAGTTGCCTTAGCCCTACGGCCCAGGCTAAGAGATTGGCATGAGCGACAAGGACGGCAAGGACCGCCCGGGGGAACCCTCATCCTCGGCTCCGGCTGCGGCCCCCGTGTCGCCCATGTTGACTTCGCCTTCGGCTCCGTCGACGTCGGTGGACTCCGTCCAGCAAGCTGGACTCCGTCCACCTCCGTTCGAACGTCCGTCGCGGCGCGAGATGTTGAAGCGTGTCGGCGTGACGGCCGGTGTGCTCGCAGGATCCGCCGTGCTCGGGCGCGCCGTGTGGGATCGCGGCGGGTTCAGCGTGGCTGCCGGTCAGGGCGCGCGGCAGGTTCGCGACTATCGCCTGCGAGATCGCGCTCCCGAGCACGCGGAGCTCGCGATCGCGAAGGCGAAGGCGGGCGAGGAGGTCTCGGCCGATGCCTTGGTCCGTCGCGCGATCGACGCGATGGGCGGCATCAAGCGGTTCGTCAGCCGCGGCGACGTCGTCGTCGTGAAGCCGAACATCGGCTGGGACCGCATGCCGATCCACGCGGCGAACACGAACCCCGACGTCGTCGGCGCCGTCGTGCAGCTCGCGTACGAAGCGGGCGCCAAGCGCGTCGTCGTGGCGGACGGCTCGTGCAACGATCCGAGCCGCTGCTTCCAGCGCTCCGGCATCTGGCGCAAGGTCTACTCGCTCGGTGCGGAGGTGGTCTTGCCCGCCGAGCACCGCTTCCGGACGACGCGCCTCAAGGGCGAAGTCCTCGACGAATGGCCGATTTTCACGACGCTCGTCGACGCCGACAAGGTGATCAACGTCCCCGTCGCCAAGCATCACAACCTCGCGAAATACACGGCGGCGATGAAGAACTGGTACGGCGTCCTCGGCGGCCGTCGTAACCGGCTCCATCAGAACATCGACACCTCGATCGCCGACCTCGCGACGTTCATGCGTCCGACGTTGGTCGTCGTCGACGCGATGCGCGTCCTCATGCGGAACGGCCCGCAGGGGGGCAACATCGACGACACGAAGGTCATGAACCAGGTGTTCGCGACCGTGGACCAGGTCGCCGCCGACGCTTACGGAGCCACGCTCATCGGCCAGCACCGCGACAACCTCCCGTACGTGGCGATGGGACACGAGCGCGGGCTCGGGACGATGTACTGGGAGCAGCTCCAGGTCCGGGAGGTCTGACGTGGCAGCATCACCGTCTCCCTCGCCGGCCAACAAGGCCAACGCGCCTGCGCACGCGGGCATCTCGCTCGATCTCGGATCCATCGAGCGCCACGCGCACGATCACGCCGCCGTCGAGCCGATCAACTGGAAGACCGGCGAGGTAGGCGTCGTCCCGCCGCTCGACATCGATACGAGCTGGAGCGTCGCGGGAAGCGAGCGCCACAAGAAGGCCCTTCCTGTTCCCTCTGACTCGCGCGCCGAGGGCTGCGGCAGCGGCTCGTGCGGATGCAAGAGCAAGGCGGCTCCTGCCGCTCCGAAGGCGCCGGCCAAGGACCCGGCCGCGATGAAGCGCGCTGCTGCGAGCCGCATGTCCGAGCTCGCGAGCATCCTCGGCATCGGCACGCCGCGTGAAGACGTTCGCGCCGCGGCCGACGGCGGTGCGCCCGTCGGTGCGAAGGCCCCGCCGGCGAAGAAGAAGAAGGTAGATCCGAAGCTCCCGGGCTCCGGCATCCCTCCGCGGAAGAGCATCCGCCTGTTGATGTGGGCGAGGCGGATCTCGCAGGTCGGCTTCTTCGCCCTGTTCATGTTCTTCCTCTTCCAGACGGGCTTCCGCGGGACGTTCGCCGCGAGCGCCGACACGCCGGTGCGCCTGCCGTACCCGGTCGAGGCGTTCCTCCTCGCCGATCCGTTCGTGACGGCGATGACGCTCGGCGCGACGCACCAGGTCTATCGCGGCCTGCTCTGGTCGATCGGGCTCCTGGCGATCACGCTCGTCTTCGGACGCGTGTTCTGCGGATGGATCTGCCCGTTCGGCACGCTCCATCACTTCTTCGGCTGGATCCTCCCGTCTCGACGAGGAAGGGGCGCGGCGCGCGTCGAAGCGAACAAGACGCACGGCTACCAGCGCGCGAAGTACTACCTCATGTACGCGTTCCTCCTCGCGTCGCTCGCCGGCAGCGCGATCGGAGGCCTGTTCGATCCGATCTGCGTCGCGGTCCGCGCGATCGGCCTCGGCGTGATCCCGGGCGTGCAGTACATGGCGCATCGCGCGTTCGGCGCGGCGCAGGACATCCCCGTGCGTCCGGTGCAGCACGCGGCCGACAAGGCGCAGGATGTCTTCGCGACGACGGTCTGGCAGTCGCACCAGTTCTACTTCCACCAGACCTGGCTCATCGTCGCGCTGCTCGTCGCAGTGCTCTTCATGAACCGCTTCATCCCGCGGTTCTGGTGCCGTGTGCTCTGCCCGCTCGGCGCGTTCCTCGGCGTGTTCGCTCGCTTCGCGCTCTTCGGGATGGAGAAGGACCACGCGAAGTGCACCGACTGCAATCTGTGCCTCGTGAACTGCCAGGGCGCCGACAGCCCGCAGGGCGGCGTGAAGTGGCGGCAGGACGAGTGCCACATGTGCCTCAACTGCGAGAACGCCTGCCCCGAGGACGTCATCAAGTTCCGGTTCCTGCCGAACCGCAAGAGCCGCATCGGTGAGCCCGATCTCCAGCGGCGCACGCTCCTCGCGACGGCCGCCGCGGGCGCAGCGTTCATTCCGGCGGCACGCATCGCCGACTCGCTCGACGTCAACTACCACTCGAAGGTCATTCGGCCGCCGGGCGCGGTCGAGGAGCGCGCGTTCCTCGAGCGCTGCATCCGCTGCGCCGAGTGCATGAAGGTGTGCCCGAACAACGCGCTCCACCCGGCGATGTTCGAGGCCGGCGTCGAAGGTCTGTGGACGCCGATCCTGATCGCCCGCATCGGCTATTGCGAGCACTCGTGCGTGCTCTGCGGCCAGGTCTGTCCGACCGGCGCCATCCAGAAGATCACAGAGAAGGAGAAGCTCGGGCAGGGCGTTCCGCCGGTGAAGATCGGCACGGCCTTCTACGACCACGGACGCTGTCTGCCGTGGAGCATGCAGACGCCGTGCATCGTCTGCGAGGAGTTCTGCCCGACATCGCCGAAGGCGATCTGGGTCGAGGAAGTCGAAGCGCCCGTCCGCGACAGCAAGCCGGGAGAGAACGGCGAGCAGCCTGCGATGAAGACCGTGAAGCTTCAGCGCCCGCACGTCGATCCGAGCCTCTGCATCGGATGCGGCGCCTGCGAGAAGGTCTGCCCGGTGCAGGACCAGCCGGCGGTCTACATCACGAGCGTCGGCGAGAGCCGCTCGAAGACGAACGTGATCCTCCTCGAGAACACGAACTACAACCAGACGTGAGCGAGGCGAGGGACGAGGACGCCGAAATGGAAGAACGAGGCACGCAGCGCGCGTGCCTCGTTCTCGTTACCGATCGTGAGTGCGGTGCCCGGAAGCTAGGTCAGCTGCCGGTCGCGCAGGTGAGCGCCTGATCGCAGGTGTCCTTGTCGAGGACGCAGTCCTTGATCTTGTCGGACTTTTCCTTGTCGGCGTCGCTCGCCTTGTCGTAATCGGACTTGGCCTTCGAGCAGTCGAGCTTCTGGAAGCCCTGCTTGCTCGAGCAGATCTCGTTGAGGTGCTCGCAGGCATCCTCGACGTCCTTCGAGCAGGCCACGGAGAGCAGCATCATCACGGTGGCCACGCAGGCTACGAGTTTCCGTCCCATCGATGACTCCTTCGTAAGCGGAGCGACGAGAGCTATCGGCCTTTGCGACTCTTCGCCATCGCATGACCATGTGAGGTATCGAGGGGAGGTGGAAACACCCCCGGAGACCGGCAAAAATCTTTCGCACGCGAAGCAATTCGGTCGCGGCGCCTGGCTCAGCCAGCGGAACATCACGCAACGGCCGCGGATGGGCGGCATCGAACCGCGCCGCACATGAAGGAGTCCTTCTCCCGCTATCAGTTGTTCGTCGTCGGGCTGCTCGCGTTCCTGCAGTTCACGGTCGTGCTCGATTTCATGATCCTGTCGCCCCTCGGCGCGATCTTGATCGAGAAGCTGGGCGTGACGACGGCGCAGTTCGGCGTCGTCGTCTCGGCCTACGCTTTCAGCGCCGGGATCTCCGGGCTCCTCGCCGCCGGGTTCGCAGACCGCTTCGATCGCAAGCGGCTCCTCCTCTTCTTCTACTGCGGGTTCGTCCTCGGCACGTTCTTGTGCGGCATCGCCCCGACCTACAAGTTCTTGCTGGGCGCGCGCATCGTGACCGGCCTCTTCGGCGGCGTCATCGGGTCGATCAGCTTCGCGATCGTCGCGGACCTGTTCCCTCTGTCGATGCGTGGCCGGGTGATGGGCCTCGTGCAGACGTCGTTCGCGGCGAGCCAGATCCTCGGCATCCCCATCGGCCTCTTCTTCGCGACGCATTGGGGATGGCACGCGCCGTTCTTGATGATCGTCGCCGTGAGCATCGTCGCGGGCTTCGCGATCGTCTTCCGTCTCGAGCCGATCACCGCCCACCTCGCCGCCGCGGCGAGCGAAAAGCGGAGCCCGGCAAAACACCTCGTCCTCACGGCGACGCGCCCGCGCTACATGGCCGGGTTCGTCTCTACGATGCTCCTCGCGACGGGCGGCTTCATGCTCATGCCGTTCGGGAGCACGTTCCTCGTGCAGAACCTCGACATCCCTCTGTCGAAGCTCCCGGTCATCTACATGGTCACGGGGGTCGCTTCGATCCTGGCCGGCCCGCTCCTCGGCCGTCTGAGCGACTCGTTCGGGAAGTACCGGATGTTCGTCATCGGGACGTTCCTGGCCGGCGCGATGGTGCTCTGGTACACGCGGCTCACCTCGGCCTCCCTCGCGTTGGTCATCGTGCTGAACGTCGTCTTGTTCGTCGGCATCTCGGCGCGCATGGTCTCCTCGGTCGCGCTCTCGTCGGCGCTGCCGGGCCTCGCCGATCGCGGCGCGTACATGGCGGTCAGCGCATCGCTCCAGCAGCTCTCGGGTGGCGTCGCAGCCTGGTCCGCGGGTCTCATCGTCCACCAGCCGACGCCCACGTCCGCGCTCGAGGGCTATCCCATGCTCGGCACGGTCGTCGTCGCCACGATGGTGCTGACGCTGGGCCTCATGTTCAACGTGAACCGCCTCGTCCACGCGCGGCAGCCGGGCTGAATCGAAGGCGCACGTACGCAGCGGGCTTGCTCGTGTAGCTCGTCGGCAACACCGCTGACACGACGGGTGGGAAGAGAACGACGGGCAATCAGCGAGACGCGTCCAAGCAGCGAGCAAGCGGAGCAAGCAGACTTGGCACGACGATCAGCTCGACGCTGGAACCAATTCATGGCCACATGCGAAGCCTCCCCTGCGTTCGCGACCTGGGAGCTCGTGCTGCTTGCGAGGGGATTCAACAGGGAGACAGGGCGACGGGGAGCCGAGAGGGAGAGGGGGGCTGGTCTCGGTTCCGGATTGTTGCCTCGTGGTGCCCTCAGGAAATGCTTCGCATTTCCTTCGGAAGGGGAGACCTCACTCGCGACCTGCGGGCCGTCTTCCACACGGTGCTGACCTCATCGCCAAGCATCGCAGATCACAGAGGAGTGCATGATGCACAAGCCACGAGCGATGCGCACCAGCGCCATGCGATGGACGCGTGGCGCCGCAAACGAGAGGTGGGCAGCAACTCCGTCCAATCCTGCAGTCGGCAGTGAGGTGGGCACCGTGTGGATCCACCTGACGGCCGGATCGGAGACTCAAATTTCCGAAAGGAAATTGCGAAGCAATTTCCTTGAGGGCCCCACGGGGCAACAGTCGGGAAGTGAGACGAGACCGCTCTCCCTCTCGGCTCCCCGTCCCGCTGTCTCCCTGTTAATCTCGTGAAGCGAGCGAGGCGCTCACGAGCAAGACAGAGACGAAGCATCGCAGGTAGACCAGGCGCGAATGATGCGGCGCCCTCGAGCACCGAGCAAGAGGAAGCAAGGCCGAGCACGGCATCACCGGCGTCCTCGCGCTCGTCGCGATGATCGCCGGCGCGTCGGCGATCATCGCGCGCCGTCGGCGTGACGCGCGCTGAGGCTCGGAAAGAGCGGCGGCGCGCGTAGGCCAGCGCTGAAGACGGGGCCCCCTCGGGCGCGACGGGCAATCCAGCGGATGCGACGGGAGCGTCGATTCGTCGCGCGAAAACGTGCGGGATCGTCGCGCGATCGGCGCTGGCACTCGACGTGCTTAGCGCGATGGCGTGTCTACTATAACGGACAGTTGTTCAGTAAAGCGGCGTAGACCAGGTCGGCATCTCGGAGCCGTGCTCGGCGGCGTGGCAGCAGCGACGACGTTCGCGACCACGGCGCCCGCGGCTCCGTGTCCGACGAACCTGCCGAACCCGGTCTACGGCGCCGGCGGGAGCGCGGTGACCGCGACGCTCGGCGCAGTAGCGACGGCGCTCGCTGGCTTGGCCGCGAATGAGCGGATCACGCTCTTCTACTGGGATCCCGGCGCATGCACCGGGTATCACGCGTTCGTCGACAAGGACACAGGCTCGGGCCTCGCGACGCCGCCTGCGTACTTCAAGTACTGGGACGCGCAAGGCAACCTGACCCAGTGCGAGGCTACCGGTGCGGAGCCATTGAGCTTCGCTCACATGGGCAACACGCCCGCGCTCTGCCCCGCGAAGCAGCCGCTTCCCACGGGCTTCGGCAGGTTCACCGGACCGATCCAGACGGTGAACCTCATCACGCACGCCAAGTCCCAGTACGACTCGATCTCCGCGGAGGCCTTCTATCACGTCTTCGGCTTCGGGCCGGGAGCCGCGGGCCGTTCGGTCGCGCCGTGGACCGTGCCGGAAGCCGTGTTCGGTCGGTCGACGAGCTCCTTCGTGCATCAGATGCTCGCCGCCGCGTTCCGCGTGCCGCCTACCGGGTTCAAGCTCCCGCCGGCGAACGTCCTCAGCACCAATCCGCAGACGGTCCAGGCCGTCTTCTCGTGGGGCGAGAGCAACGATCCGAGCCAGGCGCTCGGCTACGTCTCCGGCAGCGCGGCGGACGACGGTGAAGACAAGGGGCAGGTGAAGACGCTCGCGCTCCAGTACTTCGATCAATCCTGCGGCTACCTCCCGGACTCGAGTCGCACGCGCAAGGACAAGCTCAACGTCCGGAGCGGGCAGTATGGCCTCTTCACCCCGGGGCAGTTCTACGCGAAGGTCGACGGCAGCGGCGCGATCGCGAACACCGAGGTGAACAAGCTCGTTCGCTGGTTCGACGGATCGCTCCC
The DNA here is from genome assembly GCA_023402175.1 of Pseudomonadota bacterium. GTDB lineage: Bacteria > Myxococcota_A > Polyangia > Polyangiales > Polyangiaceae > Labilithrix. The sequence goes on from JAEXCN010000534.1 coordinate 9,248, forward strand.
CGCGCCGGGCGGGATCGACATCGTCAAGATCATCATCGAGTCGGGCGACATCCCGCTCTGCGCGATGCACGCGAATCGTCCGGACGGCGATCTGAACCCGATCGTGTCCTACGCGCCATCTGCGCCCTGCAACGGGTACTTCGAATCGATCGCGACCGGCTCGACCAGCCTCGCGTCTTGCACCACCGACGCCCAGTGCAAGACGGGCGCGGGCGAGAAGTGCCGCTACGGGTTCTGCGAGCTCTACTGAAGACGGGAAGGTCCGACCATGACGTCACATCGCTACCTTCTCGGCGCTTCCGCGCTCATCGTCTCGTTCGTCGTCGCGTGCTGGAGCGAACAAGCGACAGCTCCTTCGCGGCCCCCGGTCCCGCCCCCGAGCACCTCGCAACCCGACGGCGGTGCGAGCGGTGAGGACGGTACGCAGACCGCGAGCTGCTTCGACATCGCGAAGAACAAGCCCGTCGAGCAGAAGGACTTCCTCAATCAGTGCAACAGCGCCGAGTGCTTCGCGTTCGACAACGGCGCTCGCATCGAACGCTACACGCCGGGCGCGCCGCTCCCGCCGCTGAACTGAGCTCACGGCTCGAGCATGATGATGCATTCGTACCTCCGCAGAGCAGGGGGCTCACTCGTGGCGTCCGCCGTCGTCTTCGCTTCTGTGCCTGCAGCAGCGCAGGAGCAGGACGACGACGTCGAGGTCACCGTTCCTCCGTCGGCTCCGTCGAGCACAGCCCCTCCGCCGCCGACGCCAACACCTCCAGCGCCCGCTCGCGCCGCGGCACCTGTCGAAGCGCCTCCACCTTCACCGGAGCCAGCCCCGCGCTCTCCGGCGTCGATCGCGGGGCTGCCTTCCACCACCGCGCCGGTCGGGACCTCCGAGTCGCCACCCAGCCTCGTCGCCGAGGGCAGCAACTACGTCCGGCCGGTGCGTCGTGGGCTCGCGTGGTGGGGGTTCATCCAGGCGCAGTATCAACGCAACCAGATCTCCGAAGACCAGCTCGCGCCGGGCGGCGAGCCGCTCAACCAAGATCAGCTCGTCCTCCGCCGCGCACGCCTGCGCATCGATCACGGGTGGGAGTACGCAGCCGCGACGCTCGAGATGGACGCGTCGACCGTGAACGGGCTTCGTCTCGGGCCGCGCCGTGCGGAGGCGTCTCTCCTCTATCGCGGCACGAGCGACGACCGCGCGACGCCGCTCGTCGTGTTGACGGCCGGCATCACGGATCTGCCCTTCGGCGGCGAGCTCGCGGAGTCACAGCGAGACCGCGTCTTCATGGAGCGAAGCCTCGGATCGACCGCGCTCTTCCCGACCGAGGCCGACATCGGCGTGAAGCTCTGGGGAGCGTACCGCTTCGTCAACTACGCCGTGGCGGTCGTGAACGGCGAGCCGCTCGTCGATCGCGCGTTCCCGCGCGATCCGGTCGCGGCGAAGGACGTCGTCGGTCGAATCGGCACGCGTGCTGCCGTGCTGCCGACGCTCACGCTCGAGGGCGGCGTCTCGTTCTACAACGGCACGGGATTCAGTCCGGGACGCGACGCGACGAAGGACTCCGTCACCTGGATCGACGACAACAACAACGGCTTCGCCGAGCCCCACGAGCTCCAAGGCGTGACCGGCTCTGCTGCGGTCCCCTCACACAATTTCCGCCGGTGGGCGCTTGGTCTCGATCTCGGCGTGTCCCAGCGGACGGTGCTCGGCCTCACGCGCGTGTCGGGAGAGGCCATCGCAGCATCGAACCTCGATCGCGGTCTGCTCGTCTCCGACCCGATCCTCTCGGGAGCGGACATCCGCCAGCTCGTGCTGAGCATGTCGGCCGTCCAGCAGATTTCCGACTACGGGCTGCTCGGCTTTCGTGCGGCCTACTACGATCCGAACAGCGACGTCTTCGAGCAGCGTGCGGGCGTCTTCCACATCAAGGACGAAGCGTACTGGGTGCTGTCGCCCACCGTCGGGGTGACGCTCCCGCACGGCCGGCTCCTCGGCCAGTACGACGTCGTCGTCGATCACCTCGCGCGCGACGAGCGCGGCGTCCCGACGGATGCGAAGAACAACCAGCTCACGATTCGCCTGCAGGTGGACCTATGAAGCGTCCTCTCGCATTCCTCCTCTTCGCTCTCGGTTGCGAGGGGACTCGCGTGACGGCGGGGCTCGAGGAGCCGCTCGCGGTGGAAGGCGCGCAGTTCTTCGACGGTGCGCTGCCGGGGGCACCTCCGGAGCTGCCGCCGGCAGCGCCACGAGCGACGGCGGTGACCACCGAGGTGACGCAGCTCCGTCCTGGTCTCACCGGTGTTCCGTTCTTCGGATGGGCCACGCTCGACGCGGTCTCCGTCGCCGCTCGGATCGACGGACAGGGGCACGGCTACTGGGTCGTTCCAGCCGGTCCGCCGGATCCGCAGGTCCAAGGCGAGCCCGTGCGAAGTTGGCGCTTCGTCGCCGATCTGCACGCGTCGCTCGTCCCGGGACGTCACCGTTTGCTCGTCGCGGCGCTCGACGATCGTGGCCGCGCGGGCACTCAGGCCGAGACGTCGCTCTGCATCCACCGGAAGGTCCCGGACAACGGCAACGTCTGCGATCCGAAGAAGGCACCCCCGGAGCTCGTCATCAGCCTCGAGTGGGATCGTCCTGCCGACCTCGATCTGATCGTCGTCACGCCCGACGGGCAGACGATCTCGTCTCGCGCTCCGTCGAAAGGTCTGGCTGCGGATCAGAAGATCAATCGCAGCGCGCCGGCGCAGAACCTTGCTGGCGTCGGGTACCTCGATTTCGATTCGAACCACGGCTGCTCGAACGACGGGCGGCAGCTCGAGAACGTCGTGTTCCAGGAGCGGCCGCTGCCGGGCTCGTACCTCGTGTACGTGGACCTCCACGACACCTGTCACGAGCCGTCGGCGCGGTACGTGGTCTCGCGCTGGTCGCGAGCGCTCGCCGACGCGCAGGCCGGCACGTTCACGGTCACGGAGTCCGATCGCAAGAGCGGGACTCTCCAGGCCGTGCAGGTCAACCGGGGCACGGGGTTCGGGACCTTCGTGACCGAGATCTTCGTCCCGTAGGAGAAAACGACCGATGTTGATCGAACGTCTGACGAAGCTGGCGCTGCTCGGGAGCTCGTGGGTCCTCTACGTGCTCCTCGTGCTCTCGGTGATCTCGATCTCCACCATGGTCGAGCGCTGGGTCTACTTCGCGCGCCGAAGCGGCGATCTCGAGCGGCAGCGGCCGAAGCTCGTCGATCGACTCGAGGCGGCGGATCTCGCGGGCCTCGACGACCTGCTCTCGAAGGACCGCTCCATCCACGGACGCATTGCACGCGAAGCGTTGCGGTGGCTCCACGGCGGACCCGAGGCGATGGCCGACGCCGTGGACGCCGAGCTCGCACGGATCCGCGCAGAGCTCGAGCGCGGTACGAACCTCCTCGGCACGCTCGGCAACAACGCGCCGTTCATCGGTCTGTTCGGGACCGTCCTCGGCGTCATCATCGCGTTCCACTCGCTCGGCGAGTCCGGCGGCAATGCCGGTGCGATGGGCGGCGTCATGGGCGGCATCGCCGAGGCGCTCGTCGCCACCGGCGTCGGTCTGTTCGTCGCGCTGCCGGCGGTCGTTGCCTACAACGTGATCGAGCGCAAGATCGGCCAGATCGAGGCCGACGCTGCGGCGCTCGTGAAGCTGGTCAGCGCTTACGCGAAGGCCGATCCGCGCATTCTCGAGCGAGCGCGCGCGCTCGACGAGATCCGCCGCCAGCCACGCATCGCGCTGGTGAAAGACGAAGGCACTCCCTCCGAAGCGCGCATCGCCGTCGCGGGTGACGCGAAAGGCTGAAGGTACGCCATGGCATCGATCCAATCCGCTCGTGGTCCTGGCTCTCGCGGCGGCATCGTCGGCATCAACGTCACGCCCTTCGTCGACATCGCGCTCGTGCTGCTCATCATCATGATGGTCTCGTCGACGTACATCGTTTCGCAGGCGCTGAAGGTGGAGCTCCCGAAGACGGCCACGTCGGACGAGAAGGTCTCGCTGACTCATGTCGTCACGATCACGAAGACTGGCGATCTGCTCTTCAACGATGCGCCGACCACCGCGAAGGACCTCGAGGCGAAGCTGAAGGCCGCACGCGCGACGGAGGACGTGAACCTCGTCATCAGCGCCGACCAGAATGCTCTTCACGGTCGTGTCGTGGAGATCATCGACACGGCCAAGCTCGTCGGCGTCACGAAGTTCGCCATCAACGTCGAGCGATCGAAGTAGAAAGCGATGTCGCTCCGCGCAGCTCTCATCGGCGGAAGCCTCTTCGCGCACGCCGGGCTCGTCGTGGCGCTCGGAGGGATCCATGCGCCGCGGGCGACAGCAGCGACCGCGATCGAGGTCGTCGAGATGAAGAGTCCCGAGCCGCCTCCTCCGGCGCAGATCGCGCCTCCTCCTCCGGAGCCGATCGTGCCGCGCGATCCGGCACCGCGATCTCGAGCCGCGAAGGCGGCGGCCGAGCCGGCGCCGGCAGCGACGCCGCCTCGTTCGAACGCTCTCGCGACGATGCCGGACTTCGGGCTCGACCTAGGCAACGCGGGTGGTCCCGGTGGGCTCAGCGTGCCGCCCGCAGCGCCTGCGCCGCGCGCACCGACCTCGACGGCGAAGACGCTCGAGAGAGCACCTGCCCCGCAGCGTGCCGTCGACGCGTGCGACGAGCCGCCCGCAAAGCCGAAGCTCCTGAACCTGCCGCAGCCCGCGTACACCGACGCGGCACGCGCAGCGAACGTCGAGGGCAAGGTCCGGATCGAGATCGTCGTCGACGAGACGGGCAAGGTCGTCAGCGTCCGTGCACTCACGAGCCTCGGTCATGGCCTCGACGAGGCCGCCCTGAACGCGGCGCGCTCCGCGACGTTCGAGCCGGGGATGCGCTGCGGTCGCCCGAGCCGCTCGACGTTCACCGTCTCGATTCGCTTCTCCGCTTCGTGAGCCGATGCTTTCGCCCCGCTTTCGCTGCGTCCTCGGTCTGATCCTCTCGACGATGCTCGCTCCGCGCGCTGCGCTCTCGCAGCCACGCGCGCCTCAGGCGGAGCGTCCGCGACTGACGAAGCCGCCGGAGCTCCTCGACTTCGTCGAGGCGGAGTACCCGAACGACGAGCTCGCTGCGGGCCATTCCGCGACGGTGGTGCTGCAGATCGCGATCTCGGCGCGCGGCACGGTCGACGAAGCCGTCGTCGTCGAGAGCGCCGGTCCTGCGTTCGACGATGCCGCGGTCGATGCGGTGCGCAGCTTCCGGTTCCGCCCTGCGGAGATCGAGCACAAGCCCGCGCCGGTCAAGATCACGTACCGGTACACGTTCACGCCGAAGATCGAGATGCCGACGACGGGCAAGCTTCGCGGCGTCGTGATCGCGAGGTCGACGGGGCAGGGGCTCTCCGGCGTCATCGTCGAGGTCGAAGGCATCGGCAAACGGGTGACGAGCGACGACGGGGCGTTCGCCTTCGACGAGGTTCCGATCGGAGACGTGAAGGTCACGCTCTCACGCGACGATCTCACGCCGCTCCAGACCGAAGAAGCGATCGAGGCCGGACGGACCCTCGAGGCGCGTTACACCGTCGACCTCCCCGCGCCTCAGGCGAGCACGAACGACGGCGAGAAGGACGACTTCGAGGTGGTCGTCGTCGCCCCTCGGCTCGCGAAGCAAGTCGTCAGCACCGAAGTCGGCGCGGAGGAGGCGAGGCGAGTACCGGGCACACAAGGTGATGTGCTCAAGGTCGTCGAGAACCTTCCCGGCGTGGCACGGGCGAGCGCAGGCTCGGGGCAGGTCGTCGTCTGGGGCGCGGCTCCTCAGGACACGCGCACGTACGTCGGCGGGGTACGCATCCCGATGCTCTATCACTTCGGTGGGCTGCGCTCGGTGCTCTACAACGATCGCGTCGCGTCCGTCGAGCTCATCCCGGGCGGCTACGGCGCCGCGTTCGGACGCGGGCTCGGCGGTCTCGTCCGCGTCATCCCGCGCGATCCCGCAAAGGATCGCCTTCACGGCAGCGCGCAGATCGACCTTCTCGACGCGTCCGCTGCCATGACGGGACCGATCGGCGACCGGCTATCGTTCGCCGTGACGGCGCGGCGGAGCCACATCGCCGATGCCGCGAAGCTCCTCGACGACCAGAGCTTCCAGTCGTTCTTCACGCTGCCGAAGTACCACGACGGACAGGCGCGTCTCCGCTACCAGCTCGGGCAGAACGAATGGGTCGAGATCGGCGGGCTCCTCTCGGGAGACCGGCAGTCGCGCATGCAGCCGAGCAACGATCCCTCACTCCGCGTCTCCGAGACGAGGACGCTCTCGTTCGAGCGTTACGACGTCGGGTATCACAAGGTCTGCGCGGACGGCGCGGAGGTGGACGTCGCTCCGTGGTACGGCCACGACGCGAGCGGCCGCGCCTCCGACTTCGGCGGCGTGCCGACGAGCACGGAGACGGAATCGCATCTCGTCGGGCTGCGCGCCGAGTGGCGAGGGCGCGTGGCGAAGCACTGGACTGCGCGGACCGGCTTCGACTTCGAGCTCGTGCAGAGCGACTCGGTGCGGAGCGGCTCGATCACGTCCCCTCCTCGAGAGGGCGACGCGTACGTCTTCGGTCGGCCTCCAGCGGATCAGGTGAGCGCCGATCGTTGGAAGACGACCATCGCCAGCGCTGCACCGTACGCGGAGGCGGACTGGGCGCTCCTCGACGATCGCATTCACGTGACGCCCGGGATCCGGTTCGAGCCGTATCTGATCAACGTGAACCGGCGCAAGCCGCACGATCCCAACGCACCCGATCTCGGAGCGTTCCTCCAGGACATCTCGATCCAGCCACGCCTTGCCGCTCGCTACGTGCTCTCGCCGAGGCTGACGTACAAGGCCGCGTTCGGCCTGTATCGACAGCCCCCGCTGCCCGATGACCTGTCCGCGATCTTCGGAAATCCGGCGCTCGGGGTATCGACGGGGACGCACTACGTCGGAGGCGCGGAGCTTCGTGCCACGACCACACTGACGATGGAGACGAACGTGTTCCACACGACTTCGGAGAACCTGGTCGTGCGAAACCCCTCGAGCACGCCTCGCGCAGGCGAAGCATTGATCCAGCAAGGCGAGGGTCGCTCGGTGGGCGCGCAGCTCATGCTCCGTCGGGAGAAGGGGCGCGGGCGGTTCTTCGGTTGGCTCGCGTACACGGTCCTCCGCAGCGAGCGGAGAGACTCGCTCGACGCTCGATGGCGCCTCTTCGACTACGACCAGACGCACGTGCTCACGGCGCTCGGATCGTACGACGTGGGCGCGGGCTTCGAGATCGGCGCACGCGCGCGCCTCGCTTCCGGGTACCCGAGGACGCCGCTCGGCTACGTCTACTTCGACGCGCGGAGGAACCGCTACGAGCCGACGCTGGGCGTCTACAACACGGAGCGCATACCGGCGTTCTTCCAGGTCGACGTGCGCGTCGCCAAGCACGTCGAGGTCGGCGGATCCGAGCTCGAGATGTATCTCGACGTCCAGAACGTGACCGCGCGCGAGAACCCCGAAGAGATCGCATACGCGCCGGACTACTCCGAGCGCCGATACATCCTCGGCTTGCCGCTCCTGCCCATCCTGGGAGCAAGGTGGAGCTTCTGATGAAGACGCGTCTCGTCTCGATGCTCTCGGTCGCGCCGTTCGTTGCGTCGCTGGTCGCCGTCGCATGTGTTCCGTCGCTCGGCGACGATCAGGCGCGGATCGCCTCGCCGCGCGTCCTCGCGGTGCGCGCCGTGCCCGCGGAAGTGAAGCCGGGCCAGCAAGTGACGCTCTCCGCTCTCGTCGCAGCGCCGTCGGGCGTACGCGTGGAAGGTGGCGATCTCGAATGGGCGATGTGTCTCGCACGGAAGCCGCTGACGGAGCTCGGTCCCGTGGCTCAGGAGTGCATCGATCGCTTCGGGCTTGGGGGAGAGAACTTCCAGCGCCTCGGCCGTGGACCGACCGTGACCGGCGTTCTGCCCGCGGATGCTTGCCGGCGGTTCGGGCCGAACGCGCCTCCCGCAGAGGCCGGCGGCGTTGCCGGACGACCCGTCGATCCGGATCCGTCCGGTGGTTACTACCAGCCTGTCGTCCTCGGAAGCGACATCGGGGCAGCGCTCGGATCGGTGCGGCTCGCTTGCGGCCTCGTCGGCGTACCCAGCGCCGAGGCCGTTCGATACAACCAGGGCTCGCGGCCGAACGAGAACCCCGCGATCGAGCGGCTGGAGATCGTCGGAGACGTCGTGCGCTCGATCGCGCCCGGGATCGATGCGCCCCGCGCCTCGGTTGCTGCCGGTTCGCGCGTCGCGCTGCGCGCCGTCTGGGCGGCGTGCCCACGCCAGCCGGTCTGCGGGGATGGGCTGTGCACCGCCGGCGAAAATCAGAGCTCCTGCCCCGGTGATTGCCGTGACGCGCCCAAGGGCTGCACGGGAGCGGAGAGCTACCTGTGGCCTGACCCCGAGACGCGGACCGTGCACGGGCGACGGGAAGCGATCACGATCTCGTGGTTCTCCGATCGCGGTGTCTTCGCCGACGAACAGACGGGCAGGACCGAAGACGACGCCGATGGCGTCGACGCATCGAACGTTTGGACGGCGCCCACCGAGCGAGGTCCGGTGCGCCTGTGGATCGTCCTTCGCGACGATCGCGGCGGCGTCGGCTGGGGCGAATACCTCGTCCAGGTCGAGTGACGAGGCAGCGGCTCAGCGTCCTCTTGTTTAACGGACTGACGTTCGTTATGTTGGATGTGTGGTTGCGGCGACGACCCCGAACAACGCCCGTCTGCACGAGGCGATCCGCACGGCTGCGGCGCAGCATCCGCCGCTCGCGACACCGCGCGACGTCTTGGATGCTGGAGGAGACGTTCAGGACGACGACGGCGTCGTCATCGGATCCACGGCGGGGCTCGCTGGGGCGATCGCTCGGATCGAGCAGGTTGCTCCCACGGATGCACCGGTGCTGTTCGAAGGCGAGACCGGGTCCGGCAAGGAGGTCCTCGCGCGGCTCCTCCATGCGCGCTCGGAGCGCGCTGCCGGCCCGATGATCCGCGTGAACTGCGGCGCGATCCCGGCGGAGCTGATCGACTCCGAGCTGTTCGGCCACGAGCGCGGGAGCTTCACCGGCGCGACCACGACCCGACTCGGCTGGTTCGAGCGCGCGGACGGCGGCACCTTGTTCCTCGACGAGGTCGCGGAGCTCCCGCTCGCGGCGCAGGTGCGTCTCCTTCGCGTGCTGCAGGAGGGGACGTTCACGCGCGTCGGGGGATCGAAGGACCTGCGTGTCTCCGTCCGCGTCGTCACCGCGACCCATCGCGACCTTCGCGCGATGTGCGCGGAGGGGACCTTTCGCTCCGATCTTTGGTACCGCATCGGCGTCTTCACGGTGCAGATCCCGCCGCTCCGCGATCGGCCGGAGGACATCGAGCCCCTGACGAGGCACTTCGCCCGGAAGTCGGGCCTTCGCCTCACGAACGTGCCGCTCGTCCCGACACGTGACGAGATCGACGCGCTCCGCGGCTACTCGTGGCCGGGCAACGTGCGCGAGCTCGCAGCCGTCGTCGAG
>JAEXCN010000072.1 GCA_023402175.1 Pseudomonadota bacterium
CCGCGGCGCGATCGGGCGCTGACCCCGGCGCCTCGCTTCAGAGACCGAGCTCCGCGTCCGTCGCCGAGTGACCATACTTGTCCGCCGGCGGCCACGGCCGTTCGCGCCATGCGGGCTCGAAGACGAACGACGAGCGTGAGCGCTCCGGCGGCAGCGCGCCATTGCCGAAGCCCTTCGCGTAGTCGTAGTAGACCTTCACGATCTCCTCGCGCGTGACCTGCTGCGCTGCCGGGTGCGCGAGACATGCGTCTCGCCAGCGACGAACGCGGGCGAAGCGGGGATCGTCCGGGAGCTCGAATCCTTCGTAGTACTCGAGGAACCAGAAGCGCATGAACATCGGCGTGAACACGGTCTCCGCCCAGCCGAAGTCGTCGAAGAGGAACGTGCCGTTCGGAGCGTGATCGACGAGGAACGCATCGAGCGCGGCGTACTCGGCGAGCATCTTCTCGCGAAGGAGATCGCGCCGCGCGAGGTCCTGGTTCATCACGAACGTATAGCCGGCGGAGACGAACGCGCCCTCCCTCGCGACGAGCAGGTTCTCGACGGCCCGGCGCCACGGATCCTGCTGGCGGATCGGCCGAGTCGTGAAGACATCCTCGAAGTAGCCCATGATGACGAGGCTCTCTCGAAGGACCTTGCCTGGCTCGACCTCGAGCACGGGAAGCGCCGTCGTTCCACGCGTCTTAGCCAGGAGCCAGTCGGGGCGAGGCTTCGTGATGTCGACGACGTGGAAGCGGACGGAGCCCGTCTCTTTCTTCAGCGCGAGGAGGACCTCGACGCGCTGCGAGAAGGGACATACCGGGATGTGGAAGATCGTCGGAGCGGTCGAAGGGGCCATGGCTCACGACCACTCTAGCAAGCAAGCCACACGGGCGTGGGCTGCGTGCGTCGCGCGCTCGTGAACGTCGTTGCGCTCAACGAACGGGGGCGTCGAAGGCGACGGCCCAGTTCGCGAGGTCCACGCCAGCCTGAGACGGCGTCGCGTCGGAGTCCCGGACGTTGCCGCGCGGGCCGGTCTTCGGACCCGGACACGTCTGCGGCGTCGCGCGGAGGGCGTACCGGAGATGGCGATTCCCCGCAGTCGGCGTGGCCGAGAGCGTGATCGTGAGCGTGTCGGGGCCGGCGAGATCGACGCTCTGGATCGTGGGCGTGTCGGGACCGTCGTCGACGTAATCGAAGCCGTACGCTCCGGGATCGCTCACCTGCTCGGTGTCGATGACGAGTGGAGGCGAGGGGACGTGGAAGCGAACGGTGATCGCGGCGCCGCTGAGGGTGACCGCTGCGGGGCGTAGCGGCTCCCACGTGCCCTTCTCGATCACGATCTTCGTGTACGCCTTTGCGAAGTACTCGCCGAGGCGGCGCTCTCCCTCGCTCGTGTAGTGGATGCAGTCGCTCGCGAACGGCAGCATGTACGTCGCCCCGACGAGGACGACCTTAGCCGGCGCGCGCTCGTGAGCCTCGAGCTGGAAGATCGGGATGTCGCTCGCGGGCCGATCGTTCCAGTTGGCCATCTGCGAGATGAGGAGCGGAACGCTCTCCTTCTGTTTCGTCTCGGCATGCACCGCGGCCTCGTAGTCGCGCTGCCATTCGATGAGCCCGTCGGCGTACGTCTGGATCGAGCCTTTCGTCCCGTCTGTGCCGTCGAGCGGGAAATCCTGATTGTAGTGGTCCGACTCGCCGTGAATCGCGGTGACGGCGCGGACGACGTACGGTCGGCCAGCGGCGTTCGCGAGGCGATGGGCGTCCTTCATCTGGCGCAGGGCGTCGTCGAACGCTTTGACGTAGCCCTTTCCATCCTGGAACGAGCAGCCGCCTTTTCGCAGGCACTCGTAGATGTTGCCGCTTCGCCCGTGAACGCTGACGAGGACGTCGTGCTTTTCGCCGTCCTTCGACAGCAGGCCGATCTCGTTGGCGAGCCCGGACGACATCGTCTCGACCGCGTCCGCCAAGTAGTGGTCACCTTCGACGAGCGGGACGAAGGACTTCGGCTGCTCGTACGTACGGCAACCGTCGTCGTCGCAGTCGGTCGCGGTCATGACGCCCGTGTCGAACATCAAGTTCCCGTACGGCTGCTCCTTCGACAGCACCGTGCGCGCTGCGAAGCCGACCGAGTTCGACTGTCCCGTCGACAGCACGTGATGGATCGTCGGCCCCGTCAGTGGAGGATGCGGACCGGTTCCATTCCCGCCGTCGTCGGCAGACGACGAGCCGCATGCGCCGAGGCCGATGGCGGCGGTGCACGTGATCAAAGCGAGAAGCTCTCGCAAGCGCATCGTTCGCAAAGCAGGCATGCCTCGATGATCGCAAAAACGGAGCGCGGATGCGCTCGGGCGATGCACGCGCAGGGCATGACCGACCGCGCGCACGCGGACGATCGTGCCCGTGCTTCTGGAAGAATCAGGCGAGACCGGACTCGGGGATCAGGCCGGCTTCGCGACGAAGAGCTTGCACGTGCCGTCTGGGTTGATCGGACCCTTGACGACCTTGCATCCGCCGCACGCATTCGGGGCTGCCGGAGTGAACTGCACGCACAGCGAGCACTTCTTGCTCGCGTCGGGCGCCTGCTCCACGTACGCCGCGATGTTGTTGCGCTGGTTGACGTCGTCGCCCGAGAGGCCGCTGACATCGGTGCAGCTCGGCTTCTTCGAGCACGCGACCAGCCCGGCGGGAACGACGGTGGACAACGACAAGACGGCGAGATGACGCAGCGCTTCGCGGCGAGGGATTCGAGGGCTCATGGCTCTCGTGTGTGAGGTCGAAGCTGCCATTTGTCCACGCCTCGTTCGACGAATGATCGCTGGCCCGAGCACGCGCGAGATCAGGCTCGCCACGAGCTTGCGCCATGATCGCAGAAACCGACGCCGAGCGCCGCGTGCGATCAGGCGGCAGACGAGGTGCGATCGTCGCTCGCTGCCTCGTCAGAGGTGATGGTCGCCGGCGGCTTCGGGCTGGTACGGGATCGAAGCGAGCGTCGAAGACCGGCCGGTCACGTCGAGCGTCGCGCCGACCGAGGCGCCGAGGAGGTTGACCCCGCGCTCGCTCAGGATCGAGACGCGGTGGTCGCGCACATCCCATGGATACACGAGCGAGAGCTCGTGCTCGCGTCCCGATGCGTCCCGGAAAAGCACGCGCGAGTTCATCGTGACCGTCGATCGCGGGATCTTCGCTGCGAGCGTGGGCTTCGCGCGCGTGAGCGCGTGCCTGAGCCGCGCGGCGCCTGCCGGATCGACGTCGTGGTAGAGCGACGCGACGGCATCGAGCCGGCGGATGTCCTGCTCGGTCATCGGGAACGCGTGCGCGGTCCGACCCGTCGCGTGTGGTGGTGCGGACCGCGCGCGGTCGGTCTGGGCCCAGCGGGGCTTACGGAACCAGGCAGCGAGGTGATCGAGGAGCATCCGTACGCTCGCCGGCGCCTGGCGTCCGTGCATGTGAAGGGCAGCGATGGTCAGCTCGATCGACTGGAAGTCCTCCAGCACCGGACGGAGCGCCCCGGCCTCGAGGTCCTGGTCGACCAGCGGCTCCGGGAACATGGCGATGCCCATGCCGTCGAGGGCCGCCGCCCGGAGGAACGCGATGTCGTCGGCGACGATCCTCGCACGGGCGCTCATGGTGATGGGCCCTTCGTCGGTCTCGAAACGCCAGTCCTGGAACTGCGCGCCGCCATGCGAAAGGCACTGATGATGGACCAGGTCCTGCGGCCTGAACGGGATCCCTTTCTTCCGCAGGTAGGTGGGCGCGGCGCACGTCACGACGCGGGCGGTCGCGAGCTTCCTCGAGAAGAGGCTCGAGTCGGTGAACCGCTGGGTCATGGCGATCGCCACGTCGGCGCCTTCCGCGCCCATGTCGGGAATGCGATCGCCGAGGTGGAGCTCGACCCGCACGTCGGGCCAAGCGCTCATGAACTCGCTGAGCGGTCTCGCGAGATGCGCTTGCGCGAACGCGGAGGAGGCGAACACGCGCACCACGCCCCGAGGCGCCGCGCTCGCTCCAGCAGCGATCTCCGCCGCTTCATCGGCCTCCGCCGCGACGCGTGCCGCGCGCTCGTACAGACGCACGCCGTCCGCGGTGAGGGCCAGCTTCCGCGTCGTCCGGTGGAGCAGGCGAACACCGAGCCGTTCTTCGAGACGCGACACACGCGCGCTCACGGCTGACTTTGATACGCCGAGCGAACGCGCAGCATCGCTGAACGATCCGGACTCGACGACACGGGCGAAAAACGCCATTCCGAGGATGTCGTCGGGGCTCGCGCGCATGTCTCCTCGGTTCGACGTACCAGAAGCGGACGAACTGCGAAACCACGCCCTCCCAAGATCGTTCGCAAACGCGAACAATCTGACCTCGGAATGGCGCTACAGCGCGAGCGCGGCGCCCTTACGGTCGAAGGGAGCGAAAAACGAACCGCGAGGATGCAATGTACACGATCGACCTGCGCAGCTCGAACGTCCCGATATCGCTGTCCCTGAGGGAGCATGTCTCGCGGAGGCTCGATTTTGCCATCCGGCGCTTCGCGCAGCACGTCGACCGCGTGATCGTGCGCCTCGTCGACCTGAACGGCCCGAAGGGTGGTCCCGACAAGCGCTGCCGCATGCTCCTGTACCTCGACGGTCCCGAGACCGTCGTCGTGGAGGCGACGGACTCCGACGCGTACGCGGCGGTCAGCCAGGCGGCGATGCGCCTGGACGAGAGCGTCGCGCGGGCGCTCATGCGAAGACGTCGACCGGTCGCACGACGGCGCATCGAGCCTGTCCCCGCACGTGGCGACGACTCCACGGAAGAGCCGAATTTCGACGAGCCGGCGTGAGCATGTGGCTGACGGCACGCGTGTTGCGTCCCGACACCGAGGCGAGACGATGCGAACGATCCGCGACATCATGGAGCCCGACGTCTTCTGGATCCCGAGCGACATGCCGCTCGAGCGCGCAGCCCAGGAGCTTGCGTCCCGCCAGATCAGCGGCGCCCCCGTATGTGCACCGGACGGGAGGATCGTCGGCATGTTGTCGACGACCGATCTCACTGAGTTCTACGGCGGCGCGCACGAGCTCCGTCTCGTCCGCGACGTGATGATGCCCGAATTGCTCGCGGTCGGACTGGACGACCCGATCGACCGCGCGATCCGGCTGATGGCGTTCGAAGGGGTGCACCGCGTGCTCGTCCTCGACGAGGACAAGCATCTCCACGGCATCGTCACGTCGATGGATGTGCTGCGGGAGCTTGCAGGCTTCCCCCGGCAGCCACCGCGCGTGTACGCCGTTGCGCCGCCGCGCTGACGTCAGTGGTGCGACGGAACGACGGGCTCGACGCTCTCGGGCGAGGCCTCGTGCAGGAGCTCGACGAGCAGATCGCCGGTGAGCCGCGCTCTCGTCTTCAGCTCCGGGACACGCTCCTGGATCTTCCTCCGGATCTCGTCACGGCGGTCCCATGAGCGATCGATCCTCGCGATGAGCTGACCAGGCCCGATGTCCGCGAGCGGCGGCGTCTCCATCTGCAGGTGCTCGAGCAGGCCGGACACCTTCGATGCGTAGGGCAGCGCCGCGAAGGGAGTACCGCGGAGCGCCGCGAAGATCAGGAAGTGGAGCCTCATCCCGACGACGAGCTCGAAGCGCCCCATGAGGTGGAGGATCTGTCGCGGCGAGTATTGACGCCGCAGGATCTCGGCGCGCTCCGCGTTCTGCATGTGCGCGACGACGCCGTGGCTGTGCTGGAGGTCGGCTTTCTCCATCGGGACGAACAACACCTCGGCGTCGTAACGCTCGACCATGAAGTCCGCCGCGTTCGCCAACAGCGTGTGGTACGCGTCGGGATCGATGTCCGGGGCAGCAGGTCCGGGCTCGCGGACGGAGAAGCCGACGAGCTTCCTGTCGAGCTCGACGCCTTCGGCCGCGAGGCTCTCGACGGACAGCTCCTCCGGCTCGAGGAGAAGCGCCGGATCGGCTGCGAGATGGATCTCGCGCGTCACCCCCACGTCTTCGAGCAGTCGATACGCCTGCCGGTCGCGGACCGTGACGAGGCTCGCCTGATCGAGGGCATTGCGAACGGCGCGGCGCGCGGACTCGCGGGTGAGCGGGCCGGCGCTGATCGCATAGACGACGACGGGGATCCCGAGCTCGTACGCGATGAACACGTCGCGGAGGTACGTCTCGGCATCCTCGTCGTAGAGGATCCCGCCGCCGCCGAGGATGAGCAGATCGATCTCCTGGAGCGCCGCGCGCAGCTCGGTCAACGTCATCGATCTCGGGGCGATCGCCCGAGCGACGCGATGCCGGGCCATCGTGTCGGCCGGATTGCGCGACAGTACCGTGACCTCGGGGGACAATCGTCTCTCGAGCTCGCAGAGGATGCCTTCGAGGATGGCCTCGTCACCGAGGTTCATGCCGCCGTACGAGCCGGAGACGGCGATCCGGAGCCGTCGCATGTTCGCGCCCATGATCCACCTCAGACCGGCGTGATCTTCGGCCAAGAGAGCTCGACGCCTCGACGTCTCAAGAGCGATTGGAGCTCGTCGAGGAGGCGCGACTTGTGACGCACCGCTCTCGGAACGACGTCGCGCTCGAGACAGAACGCAGCGAGGATCCCTGCAGCTTCGCCGACGTTCCACTCGACGGGATGGACTCGAAACGCGCCGTTCGCGATGTGCGTGACGCCGAGGTTCTTCCCTCCGGGCAGGACGTTCTCGACGCGGATCGGGATCATCGCACCAAGGGGGATCTGGAACGGCCAGCATCCGAGGTCGATGTAGCCCGCGCCGCGGACCGACGGATGGAGGTCGATCCGATAGCAGCCGACCCCCACCG
Source organism: Pseudomonadota bacterium (assembly GCA_023402175.1). Lineage (GTDB taxonomy): Bacteria > Myxococcota_A > Polyangia > Polyangiales > Polyangiaceae > Labilithrix. Next base: position 6,792 of record JAEXCN010000072.1, read on the forward strand.
AGTCGCGGAAGACCTCGGCGCCGTCTTCGCGCAGCGGATACGCGATGTGCTGCTCGCGGACGGTGAGCTCGGCGCGGAGTCGCCTCGAGGATCGAACGTAGGCGGCCGGCGCCAGCCCGTCGACGGTGCTGCCGACGACGTCGCCGCGAAGGCGCAGGCCTGGATAGCCGGCGCCGCCGTCCGCACGCGGAGCTTCGGTCTGGAGCCAGTAGAGCAGGCTCAGACTGAGCTGCCGAGCAGCGTCGAGGTTTGCCGCCCGAGTCGCTGCGTCCGCGGTGAGGAGCGGGCCGAACCAGTAGTCGTTGTGTGGCCAGTTGACGAGCGTGACATCGCTCGGCGCGAAGCCGTCCTCGAAGTTCGTCCGATCGAGGATCCTGCGGAACGCCCACCAAGGCTTTCCGTCTTCCGCGTCGAAGAGCCTGCGCGTCAGCGGCTCGTGCGTCTCGGGTCGAACGGTCGTCCATGCGAGGAGCCGTCCCGGCCAGTCCCGCGGGCGTAGCTCACGCCATCGCTCGTAGTCGCGCGGCCGCGCGATCGTGTGGTCCTCCCCAGGGAGGTGATCCATGGCGAAGACGACCGTGACGGCCTGCTCGTCGCCCGGATGCGGATGTTCGGCTGCATGGGGCTCGCCGGTCTCGGAGCGCGGCTCGGGGCCCGATGCGTGCTCGACGTTTGCGAGCGCGAGGAGATCGCCCCACGGCGTCCCGTCGATGAAGAACGGCGCTTCGATGTGGCGATCCTGGCCGGAGTCGCAGTCGTGCACGACGACGCCCGTGACGCGATCGGCCTCGGTCGATGCCGAGACCGGTCGATGTCTCCGGAGCACGTGCAGCCGCCCGCTCAGCTCGTGAGCGTTCATCAGCTGGTGCAAGACCCCGACGCCGACACGCGGGTCGAAGCAGAGGCGGCTCACCCAGCCGTTGCCGGGATTGAGGAACGGGTCGCGCCGCGCGCACGGGGTCAGCGGGACGTGCTCGCAGTAGTAGTTGCGAATCCTCCGCCGCAGATCGCGGTAGCTCGCCGTTGCGCCGAAGCTCTCGATCCATCGGTGCTCGTCCGGCGGCACGGCCTGGCTCGTCAGCTGTCCGCCGACCCATCGCGTCTCCTCCGTGAGGACCACGTTTCGGCCCAGCGCCGCCGCGGCGAGCGCCGCCGCGCAGCCGCCGAGGCCGCCGCCGATGATCGCTACATCTGCACGAAGCTCGTTCACGGCTCGTCGACCGGCGCGCGCTCCGCATCACCCGCGGATTGCCGGCTCCGACTCGGCGAGGTGCAAGCGATATGCACGCAGATCGCGTGGAACGAAGCTGCTGCCTGGCGGCCGCCGCAAAGATTTCGCCTTGCTCAGCCAGGAGCACAGTGTCATACATCGCGCATCCAAATGACGCCCTGCGCCATGCGAAGGGCTCCATGAGGAAAAACTTACTTCCTTCGTCTTCCTCTGCCTCGACGCTCCACGGTGCCGGTTCCGAGCGGCACCGTGGGGCTCTCCTTTTCGAGGACCGCGTCTTGGACGAGCGCGCCGGAGCGATCAGCCCTCGCGTTCGCCGCGCGTCTCGAACGGAGCCGTGCGCGTCTTGCCCTCGCGATCGAGGCCAAGGAGCTCCTCGACGCGCTTCTGAGCGGAGTCGAGCTTCTCCTGCGATGCACGCGAGAGGTTCACGCCTTCCTCGAAGAGCATCAGCGACTCCTCGAGCGGAAGATCACCGCGCTCGAGCTTCTGCACGATCTCCGAGAGACGCTTCACCGCCTCCTCGAAGGTGAGGTCGTTCGGCTTCTTCTTGGAGTCGGGGGCGTTGCTCACGGCTTTCTCGGCTCTTTATACGCTGGCAGCTTGGGCGCAAGCACCAGCCGTGCTTCTCCCGGCGGAAGCCCAGGGACGATCGCGAAACCTTCGTCGTCGAACACGACCGGTACGGCGATGCCGTCCGAGCGCACGACGGAGCCGACGAACGCTTCGCCGGGCGGCTGCCCGCCGTCGAGCGTCATCTTCACCCACGCCACCTCGCGCAGCGCGGCTTCGGCGAACGGGACCGTCGCTCCTGCAAGCGCGCGACGCGCCGCCTGCCGAACGGGACCGTCGGGATCGAGCTCGGCAGCGACTTCGAGCGTCTCCCTGCGCGCCGGCGCTTTCGCGTCCTGCGTGCGAGAGGCGAGCGCCGCGATCGCGGCGCGGCGGACATCGACGTCCGTCTCGTACGCGTACAGATTCGCGAGACGGCCGACGGCATCCGGGAGGCTCGCCACCGCGAGCCCGCGCGCGGCGTGTGCTCGAAGGAGCGGATCCTTCGACCCGAGGAGCTGACCGATCTTGCGCGCGAGCGTGTCGTCGGCTCGTCGCGCGAGCGCATACGCAGCGAGCGCAGCATCTCCGCCTGCGGACTCCGCACGATCGATCAGCGTGGACGTCTTCACGATGCCTTCGGGGTCACCGCCCGCGAGCCCGATCGCGAGCACCTGCCTCGTGATCGGATCGTCCTCTTTCGCCAGTCGTTCGAGGAACGCTCGCTCGAGACGCTTCGATCGAGGGCGAGCCATCGACGCCATCGCGGCGGCGCGGCGGACGCGCACGTCCTTGTCGTCGAGCAGATCCCCGGCATCGGCGTCGCCGAGCGCCACGCGCGCGAAGACGCCGAGCGCACGTTCCGCGGGCGTTTGCGAGCTCGACAAGCGGAATACAGCGTCGTCCGACGAGCCGGAACGTTCTCCTCGCAGCAGCGCTCGCACGACGTATGCGCGCGCGCCGAGAGTCGATGGCCGTGTCGAAAGGAGCCCCGCGATGAGCGCTCCGGCATTCGGAGCCGGCGAGCGTGCGAGCGCATGGATGGCCTCGTACGCGAGCGCCGGATCGCCGAGCAGCTGCGGTGCGACGAGCGCCTTCGCGGCGTCTGGATCCGGTGACCGCCCGAGCGCACGGATCGCGCTCGAGCGGAGCTCGCGATCGGGATGTTCCCATGCGCGCGCGGCGACGAGCTTCGTGATCTCCGGGCTGAACACCCGCTCGGCCATGTGGATCCCGATGCCGGTCGTCGCCTCGTCGGCGATGATCGCGGACGTTGCCTTGAAACGCTCCGGCGCGGCGAGCAGGATGAAGGCTTCACCGGAAGCTGCGCGAAGGCGCACGTCACTCTCGGCGATGGCCGTACGCGCGAGCAGCGCCGCGCGTTCGTCACCGAGCTCCGCGAGCGACACGAGCGCAGCGCATCGGACGCTGACGTCGCTGGATCGCGCCGCCGCGTGGAGCACGTCGATGGCGCGCAGATCCCCGAGCTGCCCGAGCAGGCGCACGACGGGCACCGGTATCGACACTCCGGTCGTTCCGAAGAACCCGGGCTCGCGCGGTGGATGCGTCGCGAGCGCGTGGATCGCAGCGCCCTGGCCGCTTCCGCCGCCACGCGCGACGCCGTAGAGCGCTTCGAGCGCGCGATCGCCGCCGGAGCGCGCGAGCGCGATCGCCGCCACCTGTCGCGCGAGCTCCGCACGCGCGACGGGGTCACCGTCTTCGAGCGTGTCCGGAGAGCCCGAGCTCCGCGTCGTCGGCAGCCTCCCCGCGATCCCCGGATTGCCCGCGCCTACGACCGTGAGGAGCCCGGCGCGTGCGCGCTCCTGGTCGGCAAATCGGGCAAGACCGCGCGCCATCGCAAGCAGCGCTCGCGTGTCCGACTTGATCTGCGGGCTTCGCTCGAGCGAGTCGACGAGCAGCGCGATCGCCTCCGGTGTCCCGATCGAAGCAGCACGTTGGATGCCGCGGATGCGCTCGTCCGGATCTGCGCTCCGGATGAGGCGCGCAGCGTGCTCCGTACCGACGTGCGCGCGAAGGTTCGTGGGACCGGTCGGCGCCGTCGAAGGGGCAGGTGACGATGCGCGGTGCTTCACACCGGGCTGCGCACCGGAGACGAGCGCGAACGAGCTGATCGTCGCGACGGTCCCGAGCGCGCGCAGCCACCTCATGGCTTGGGCGCCGGCTTCGGAAGGGGAGGCGGAGGCGCGGCCGTGGCCTTCGACGTGGCGGCTTCCGACGTTGCAGCCTTCGGGGCTCCAGCAGAGGGCAGCGTGAGAACGAGGAAGCCGATGCCGGTCGCGGCTTGCGGGTGATTCTTCACCGCGTCCCAGCCCACGGTCTCGGCAACGCCGTCACGATGCGAGAGGTTCGACAGCGCGCGCACGATCGCAAAGCTCCGTGCGAGCGCATCGAGCTGACCGTCGTCTCCGGCGCCGGGACGCGCGCCGACGGCCAGCGTCCATTCTGGGTGGCGATTCAGCTCGAGCGCGAGCGCGCGCAGTGTGGTGATGCTCGAAGGGTCGACCTCCGGGAGCGTCGCGGGACCAACCAGCTTGATCGGCGTCGCGAGCCGGACCCGGCGCTTGTCGTCGATCGTGACGAGGGGCTTGCCACCTTCGTCGGGGCAACCGTCGTCGTCGGCGACACCGTTGAAGACCTCGGCGCTATCGGGACACTTGTCCTCGCTGTCGAGGAAGGTGTCGCCGTCGCGATCGGGATTCGGGCAGCCGTTCCGCGCCGGATCGGGCGAGGCCTGTCCAGGCGTGTTCGGACACGCGTCGTCCTTGTCGTTGATGCCGTCGCCGTCGTTGTCCGGATCGGGGCAGCCGTCGTCGTCCTCGAAGCCGTCGCGGTCCTCGGGCTGCTGCGGGCACTTGTCGAGCGCGTCGTCGATCCCGTCGCCGTCGCTGTCCTTCGCGGGGCAGCCGTTTCGCTTCGGGTCGGGCGAGCTCGGGCCTTTCTCCTGCGGGCAGGCATCGTGCGCATCCTCGATGCCGTCGCCGTCGGCGTCTGCGCCGGGACATCCGTTCTTCTTCGGATCGCTCGACGCGATGCCCGGCACGTCACGGCATGCGTCCTCGCGGTCGATGATGCCGTCGTTGTCGTTGTCGATTTCCGGGCAGCCGTCGGAGTCCTCGAAGCCGTCCTTGTCCTCGGGAATCTCGGGACAGCCGTCGACGTCGTCCTTCACTCCGTCGCCGTCGAGATCGTGCGCGCGGGGCGTCCAGCCGATGCCGACGATCGCGCGGAACGCCGGAACGCCGACCGCCTGCGTCAGCCCGAGCTCGCCGCCGATCGTGACGAAGGTGTCGCGATAGTGGCCGAGCTCGATCCGATCGCTCAGCGCGAGCTGCACGGGCGAGAGCGCCGCGCTCCCCGGATCGCCGAGGCCGAACGGGCCAACCGGCCCCGCAGGCAGCCAGCCGTGGAGACCCACCTCGATGCGCTGCCGGTTGCGTGGGTCGATCCCGAGTATCCCTGGACGCATCGCGAGGCCGAACGTCCACGGGATCTCGTCGCCGAAGCGCACGCCGCCGACGGAAGGTTCCGGCCAGGTTCGATGCTCGGTGCGTAGCTTGTACCCGATGCTCGCCTGCGCCACCGCGACGAGGAGCGTGTATTCTGCAAGAATGCGCGCGGTGACGGTAGGGGCGCCCTCTCCCGCGTAGCTCGCGCGGTCGCCCGTCGGAAGGCTGACGTACCCGAGCGCTCCGAGCCCGAACCCGCCGTTCTCGTTCCGGATGATCGCGCCCTTCAGCGTGAGGGCGAGATCTCCGAACGCCGACGTCGGCACCGACGGCACGTGCGAGACCGTCGGCGGAAGTGGCGACGTGCCGTCCTGGTACAGCATGACCGGGAGCGAGGCGCCGACCGCGAAGCGCTGGCCGATGCCCAGGTTCACGATCGCGTCGACCCCGAGGCTGTGCGCGAGCGGACGGTACGCGACGTCGTCGGTCCCCGCGCGCCGGAGCGTCACCGGATGGAAAACGTACTGGCCGTACGCACCGATCGTGAGCACGCCCGCGCCGGGCGTGACCGCGGGCTCGACGACGAGCGACGCGTTCGGATCGGTCGACGGACGCCACGTGCGGAGGTCGAGCGCCGGGCGCTCCTGCGCGGTCGCTCGCGGTGCGATCAGAGACAGGAGACCGGCGCAGGCGACGCTCCACGCGAGCCGGGTGCTGCGAGGGCTGGCAAGCCTCTTCGAGAACCGCATCGATGCGTCGCACAGTACGCGACGCACGGCAGTGGGGTCTACCGCTACGGCTGCCTAGGCCGGGGCCGCCCCGCCGCGCGTCCGAGCTATTCCGCCTCGCCCTGGGCGATCGACGGCTCACTCTGGTCGCAACGGACCGGAAGCTCGTGCGCCATCCGCGCGCGCTTCGTCTCGAGGTACTGCCGCGAGAACGGGTTCGGCGGGATGATGACCGGAAGACGGCCGGCCACGGTCACGCCGAGCGTCGCGAGCGCGTCCACCTTCGCCGGGTTGTTCGTCATGAGCAGCACGCTCTTCACGTCGAAGTGCTCGAGCATGTGCGCGGCCGCGTGGTACTCGCGGGCATCGTCGGGGAGTCCCAGCAGCCGGTTCGCGTCGACGGTGTCGTGACCCTGCGACTGGAGCTGGTAAGCGCGGATCTTGTTCGCGAGACCGATGCCGCGGCCCTCCTGGCGCAGGTAGAGCACCGCGCCGGCGCCGCGCCGAGCGACCTCGGCCATTGCGTGGTCGAGCTGCTCTTTGCAATCGCACTTGAGCGACCCGAACACTTCGCTCGTCATGCACTCCGAGTGGATCCGGACCGGCACGCTCTCGTGCCCGCGGATCTCGCCGTAGACGAGCGCCACGTGCTCCTTGAAGCACGCGCCGTCACCGGGCTCGGTGGTGCGGAAGACGTGCGTGCTGAACAGCCCGAAACGGGTCGGCAGCTCGGCCGAGGCGAGCCACTTGGTGTGGGTCTGAGGCCGGATCACCCTCTCGGGGACGTGCATCTCAATGGTCTCCTGTTTCCCTGAACTTCCGCGCAGATCGTCGAGCTCTCGCGGTGCCCGAACGGCTCTGCGCCTCTGCAACCGTAAGGCCGACGTCGCGTTCTGTCATCCATGGGTCCGGTGCGCAAGCTCTGAAGGATTCTATCCTGTATCCCTCGTGGCCGCTCCGCCTGTGCTGGCGCGGTGACCCCGAGCGTTCCTTCCGTCCGGATCGATGCACGAAGGGCGGCGTCCGTTCCCGCCAATCGGCGCCGCTGATAGCGTCGCGCGGGCGCGGCAAGCTCGATATCGACCTCTGGCAGGGCGAGCCGCGTGCCCTGACACATCACGAGTGGAGGCACGGGATGGCCACGCAGACCAGCTACAAGCACGGGACCTTTTCCTGGATCGAGCTGAACACGACCGACGCGGCGAAGGCCAAGCGCTTCTACGCGGACCTCTTCGGCTGGTCGTTCGACGACATGCCGGCAGGGCCCGGGATGACGTACTCGATGGCCAAGCTCGGCGGCCATCACGTCGCGGGGCTCTTCGAGATGACGAAGGAGATGGCGGCCGTGGCGCCGTCGCACTGGGGCTCCTTCATCACGGTCGATGACGTCGATGCGACCGCGAAGAAGGCTGAAGCGAACGGCGGCAAGCTGATCGACGCGCCGTTCGACGTCATGGACGTCGGGCGCATGGCTGTCGTGCAGGATCCGACGGGCGCGATCATCCGGCTCTGGACCGCGAAGAAACACATCGGCGCGGGCGTGAAGAACGAGCCCGGCACGCTCTGCTGGAACGAGATCTTCACGACCAACATCGATGCGGCCGGGAAGTTCTACGCGAGCGTGATCGGGTGGCAGACCGAGGCCGTCGACATGGGCCCGATGGGCACCTACACGCTCTTCCGCGTCCCCGGAGATGAGAAGAACGCCGGCGGCATGATGCCGATGGCGCCGAACATGAAGGGCGTGCCCTCTCATTGGCTCGTGTACATCGAGGTCGAGGACTGCGACGCGAGCACGAACAAGGCGAACGAGCTCGGCGCCACGACGCTGATGCCCCCGATGGACATCCCGAACATCGGCCGCTTCTCGATCGTCCAGGACCCGACCGGAGCGGCACTCGCGCTCTACAAGAACCTCCACTGACGCGGAAGGACCCAGGCTTCGAGGCTCATCGGAGCCGGCGCGACGCGCGTGAGCATGTCTTCTCGAGCTCACGCCTGCGTCGAACGTCGGCTCCGCAGCCCTGAAGCTCGGCTCCGCAGCCCCGAAGCTCGGCTCCGCAGCCCCGAAGCTCGGCTCGATCTATGATCGTGGCATGGGCCTCTTCGACAAGCTGAAGGAGCGCGTCACCGACAAGCTCGCCGAACGAGCGGCGAGACACGGAACCGCTGCCGCGAAAGCTGTCGCGCGGAAGAGCGCCGAGGCCGCGGTGGACGTCGCGAAGGGCGCGGGTCGCAAGCTCGAGGAGGCGCTGTTCGGCGAACGCGACGAGCTCCCGCCCGCGGACGACGCACCGAAGAGCACCGACAGTCGCGCCGAGCGCAAGCGCAAAGAAGAGGCACGCAAGCGGAAGGAAGACGAGGTCGGTGAGCGGCTCCGCGCCGCCGATCGGCGCGTCAAGGAGCGCGACGCACGCGACGCGGAAGAGAAGCGACTCGCCCAGGAGCGCGCAGCGAAGCGAGCGCGCACCGAGAAGGAAGTCGACGACGAGCTTGCCGCGCTGAAGAAGAAGATCGAGAAGCGCTGACCACGCGAGCGAGCGCGCCGTTCAGATGTGTCCCGCAACTCGCACGAGACACCGTCTCGCTAGTGTGGGCCTGGGAGCGGGACATCGTTGATCGGCCGAAGACCGATACCGCCGACGTAGCCGTAGCTCGCCTGTTGGCCTAGGCCCCACACGGTGATCGCGAAAGGTCCGGTGCTATGTGCCTCCTGACGGCCGTAGTTGCAGGTGCCTTTCGCGAACTTCTCGCCGAGGAACGAGGTCGTGAGCTGGACCCACGCGTACTCGTACTCGCCATTCGACCCGAGCGGCATAAACCCGGTTATCTCGCCGGCGCATTCGAGCTCGACAGGTACAAACCCAGTCGCCGTACGGCGGCGTACCACGGTCAGCGTCGTGTCCTGGAACGTGAAGTCGGTGAAGAAGACGTAACGATCGAGGTACTGATCGGTGGGCGGGATGTTGACGAATTCGGGATCGCCGAGCACGAGGCCCCCTCCGGGTAGCTCGGAGCCCGGATAGGCTGCACCCGTCATATAGACGTTGACGTGAAACGGATGCTTCGCATCCTGGCTTCTCACGACGAAAATCTCGTCCGTCATGAAGCTCACTGATTCACCCGCCCCGAGCGTCTCCGGGGCATCGCGCGGTGTTGACGGGTCGTACGTCAGGACCGTGCCGTCGACGGCGCCGACGATGGTGTACGGCACCTTCTCGCGTACGTCCGAAGAGAAGCTCCGGATGCGAGGCTTGTACGGGACGACCGCGTACTCGGTGCCCCACTCCGAGAGCGGCGGGATCTGCTGGTGGAGCGCATCGTTGTAAGCGGCGCCTCCCGGGATGCCGGTGCTCTCGGCCCCGCCGAAGACGGCCACCGGCTTGGTGCTCTCGATTGCGCTGCCCGTCATATTGGTGATTTGGAAGAACTGAATCACCTCTCCCTTCGCGAGCGTCCAGGTCTGCGTCGCTCCGGCCGCGACGCCAGGGACGCCAGAGCCGGCTACGACGTCGACTGTCGGTCGCATGCTGACCTTCGTGTCGTCCTCGTTCGCGATGATCTGGAGCGAGCGCTGCTCCCTCACGGTTCCGAAGCTGGACGGGCTCACGGCGACGTAGCTCTGAGTCCACGACGACGCCGGAAGGAGGAGCGTGCCCGCCGGAACGTACGATTGTGCGCCGCCGTAAGGGTAGATCGAATACGCGGAGACGGGCGCATCGCTTTTCAAGTGAAAGGCCTTCGACCGCGCGGTCCCGAGCCGGATTGCGTCCGTGTGGAGCGCGGGTTTCACGCCGATTGGGCACTTGATCGCGCTGCTTCTCGTCACGTCGTGGGCGAGGAATACGATGCCGACCTTCCCGACCGGCAGCGGGCCCTCGAGCAACGTGTAGACGGGATCCTCCTCGCCTTGACGATCGGCGACGTACGTCGCGCCGGAGATATCGAGGTCCTGGTCTCCCCATCCACCCGTGAGGTTCACGGCGCGGTCCCATGTGTTCGCGATCATCACTGCGAGGCACGATCCGCGGTAGCTGCCCACGACTGGTGGGACAGTCCAGAAATCACATCCGGCGGAGCCTTTCGTCTCTGCTGCGGCGGTGCAAGCGTCGACACACTTGCCGCTACTGCCGCAGCCTTGATCGGCATTGCATTGCTCGATGACGCTGTCGCCCGCGCAACCGTCGAGGACCTGCTTCATATCGCGCGAACAATGAATCCCGCATGTTGGCCCCGCAGCCTCGGGCGCGCCGGCTTCCGGCTCTGGGGGCAACAGGTCGGGGCCATTATCGAACTTGCCACGCCCGCCTGAGCAGGCATAAATCGAAGTTGCCAATGTCATCGTCTGGAACAGCAGACGAGGGAAACGTACCGAGCGCGCGGAGCCGTTCATCGACTACGACCTTTCGTACTGAGCTAGAAGCGAACGAAGACGGGACTCGGATGTGGAGCAGCGTCGGTGACACCTTGGCCGAGCTCGCTCCGTCCGTTGCTGCCCCAGCAGGAGACGCGACCGTCCTCGAGAAGCGCGCAGACCGTCTGGGCCGCAGCGGCGAGCGCGACGACGTGGCCTTCGAGCCTGTCGACCGGCTCGAAGATGGTCGAATAGAGGGTCTCGGGACCTTTGCCGAGCGCGCCGAGCTTGTTGTCACCGGCGCAGTGGACTGCTCCGTCGGTCGAGCGGGCGCACGAGATGTCGCCCGCGGCGACCACCTGCTGCGGCCACGCCTTCTCGTTCCTGAACACGGCGCGACGCGGCTTCTGCGAGGGGGTCGCGAATCCCGAGCCGAGAGCGCCCATGATCGTCGCGCCCCAGCAGAACACCTCTCCGCCAGCGACGGCACACGCATGGCCGATGCCTTGCGGAGGGGGCGGCGGGTAACCGGATGGCCGATAGATCGTCGTCGACGAGACGGAGAAGCTCGTCACCGAGCCGAGCCCGATCGCGAGGGGAGCAGGATCCTTGCTGACGGAGCTCTCGCGCGCGCTCACGGAGCCTTCGGCTCCCGCGATCGCTCCCCAGGAGACGATGTCTCCGCCATCGGTGACGGCAAATCCAGTGAACGTGCCGAGGGCCGTTCGCGCGACAGCGAGACCGCCGAGGTCCGCGGCCGCGGGCTCACCGATGCCCGTCGCCGTTGTCCGAGCGAGCTGGTTCGTGGTGTTGGCGCCCCAGCACCAAACGTCGCCGCTCGCGAGGACGGCGCAGGCGCCAGTCGGTCCGACGTCGATCCGCAGGGCCGCGCTCGGAAGATCGACCGCGCTCGGCGTCGTGTGCCGCTCGCCGTCGGCGATGGGCGGGGCGCTACCGAGACCGAGCTGGCCCTTGTCGTTGCCGCCCCAGCACCGAGCTCCGCCGTCGGCGAGGGCGCACGTCGTCGTGCCACCCGCGCTCAGCTGGGTGACGCCTCCGAGCTCGGGTACCGTTGGCACCGTCCAGTCGTTCGCCGGAAAGCCCGCGTCCTCCACGCTCGCGTCGCTGAGCGAGACCCCGGCATCGTCGACGCCGAGAGAGCCCTTCGTGTTGTCGCCCCAGCATCGCACGGTGCCGTCGTTCATCCGAGCGCAGAAGTGACGTTCGCCGGCGACGAGCTGGAGGGCGCAGGGGGGCGTGGCACATACGACGGGCTCGTCTTTCGGATCGAAAGGCGGCCTTTGCACTGCCGAGTCGACGGGAGCGCTGGTGTCGGGGCCGCTTCCCGCTTCCGGAAGCGGGCCGCCCACGTCGCCCGCGTCTGCTCGGTCCGACCACTCCTCGTCGATATCCGAAGTCGCGCTGCACGCGATGAGCATCGCGACTCCGCACAAGGTCGCGCAGCCCCAGAGAGCCATACGAGTCATCGGTAAACCCCTTACGACTTGCGTTTCTTCGTCGGGTACAGCGCCATTGCGCGCAATCAGCCGCCGATTCCAGGCTTGCGGCCCGTGTAGTGGAGCGCGGCGCCGTCGCCCACAATCCAGACGTCGTCTGCGCTGCTCCCCCATACAGCTCGTAAATTCGGCTTTTGCCCGGTCGGGAGCTGAGTGCTGGTCGGTTCGATCTTGGTGCCGTCGTAGTGGAGAATCGTCGCGCCATCTCCGACGAGCCAGACGTCATTCGGCCCGCTTCCCCATACGCCGCGGAGGGTCTCCGTGGTTGGAGAATCGATGGGTTGCCAGCGCTCGTCACCAGCCGACAAATGGCGAATTGTCCCGTGCACGCCCACCGCCCAGACATCGCTCCCGGAGCTTCCCCAGAGGGCCTCGAGGCGGTGGGAAGACTCGCTGTCGACCCGTGCCCACGTGAGCGAATCGGCCGCTCCGCCTGCGTCCACGCCACCGTCCGACGGCGTTCCGTGAAATATCAAGCCACGCTCGTGAGGGACGCCGAAGTCGAGGTCAACGCTGTTGTCGGCGGTCATCCAAACGTCGGCCCCAGAGGAGCCCCAGATACTCGTCACTTCGTACGTGACCTCGGAATATTTGCCGCTGAGTGCACGCCACGGCACGCCGCCGTCGGCGAGCGTGGTCTTCACGAATTGATTGGCGCGCGGGAAGTTCCATGGATCCCAACCGGCGATACGTACGTCGTCGGGCGAGCTCCCCCAGACGGTACGAATGAGGTACTCCTCGTCACGCGCGGGCACGTTCGTCCATGTGGCCTTGCCGTCCGTGAAGCCGGTGCTGTGGAGGATGACGCGCGTGCTGCTCACCGCCCAAACGTCGTTTGGTCCGCTGCCCCAGACGGCGAGGAGGGTGTTGAAGACGCCGCTCGGCGTCGCCGTCCACCCGGTACCGTCATGATGGACGATCGTTCCGCCCGAACCGACCGCCCATACGTCGTTCCTGCTCGTTCCCCAGACTGCGGTGAGGGTGTCGGAGGCGCCCACGCCCATCGGCACGAGGCACCACGCGACCGTCTCGCACGGCACCAACTCCTGGATGCACGAGGGATCGGACGCATCACATCCAGCTTCGGCCAATCCCGATTCGATCTCGGCTGGAGAGCTGTCGGGGAGCGTCGACGAAGCGTCTTCCTCGGCGGGGTCCGCATCGGCATTCGTCGCGCAGCTCGCGAAGGAAGCTACGAGCGTCCCGAGCGTGACCGCAGAACCGAGAGCCGCGAGGCGACCCAACTGACGGCTGTTCATTTCGGCACCACCACTCCGGCGTCGCATGGCCCCATGAGACATGCGCCATTGATGCACGGTTGCCCTTCCGCGAAGTTGCATTCATGCCCGCACGCACCGCAGTTGCCTGGATGCGAACGCAGGTCGACCTCGCAGCCGTCGGTGGGGTCTCCGTTACAGTCCGCAAATCCGTATTCGCAATCCATTGCGCAGATGCCCTTCTTGCAGGCCCTGACCTGATGGGCCTGCGGAAACGGACAGGAGTTCCCGCACGCCCCGCAGTTGGCCGGATCGCTCCGGAGGTCGCGGCACCCGGCTGCGCACTGCGCCATTCCCGATTTCTCACATGGGTCGAGGCACTGCCGGCCGTTGCCGTCATTCCGGCACTCCTGCTCGGGAGTGCAGAATTCGTTGCATGCGCCACAAGGCGAAGTCGAGAACGCAAGATTTACTTCGCACCCGTTGGATGCGCACCCGAGACGGAGGTCGTCGTCGCAGTCGGCGTAGCGATTGACGAAGTCCGCTTTACAATTGAGTCGCCCACATTCGCCGTCGACGCACGTATAGAGCGTGTTCGGAGGCATCGGGCTGCATGCGTCGTCCGGGTCGTTGCAGACCTTGCCGCAAGCTCCGCAGTTTTTTGGATCAGCTCGCAGATCGACGCACTTGCCGTCGCAATCGCGCTGGCCGAACGGGCAACCGCACTTCCCGTTGTTGCAGTGTACGCCCGGGGCGCACGCGTGACCGCAGACACCGCAGTTGGCGTCGTCCCAATAGACGTCGGCCTCACAGCCGTCCTCGAGGATGCCGTTGCAATCACGATAGCTGTGGCCGGGACGCGCGATGCACTCGAACGCACACTCGCCGTTCACACAGCGCGCGCTCATGTTGGCGCGGCCCTCCGCGAGCTTGGTGCAGGACGTTCCGCAGACGCCGCAGTGCTCGTTGTTGGTCTTGAGGTTCGTGGTGCAAATGAGCGAAGGGGTCGTGCCGCAAGTGGCATACGGGTCTGGGCATTCTGTTGCCGGGCAAAGGGCGAATTCGGGCGATTCGGGACCGTCGGCGCTCGCGTCGCGCTCAGGCGTGTCGAAGGGCCCTGATGGAGTGGAAGCATCGGGCGTCTCGAAGGCGACAATCACTCGATCGCTGCCGCACGCCGCAATGACCACCGACGGGACGACAGCGATCCATAGACTCACGGGTCTCACGACTCGACGCATCGTTCGCTTCCTTCCAGTCAGCGGGAAAAAGAGCCCGGCGGCTCGTCGAGCAGCGACGCGATCCGGCGTGCAGCCGACGATCCCGGCGCATGCACGATGAACGCTTCGCCTCGCGCACGCGCCTCGTCACGACGGCCGAGCCGGAGAAGCGCATGTACCGCGATGACCTCGCGCTCGGCGACGAGCTGGCCATCCGGGAAGTCGCTCGAGTGCCGGTTGACGTCGCGCAGCGACGCCTCCGGATCCACGAGTACACCCGCGCGGGCGCGGTCGACCAGCGCGAGCTCACGCAAGAGTCGGTCGTTTGAGACTCCAACCGCTCTGGACGCGCCAGCGTCTACGAGCTTCGCTTGCGGGAGCGCCGCTGACGGCAGGCTGTCGACGGTGACGATGGGAGGCTCTTCGATTGCGTTCGTCGAAGGTTCGGCGGAAGGCTCCCGGGGCGAGACGATGGCCGGAGCCGCCGTTCCAATGGAAGACACTTCGGGCGCGGCCGACGTAAACAGAGCAGCCGACGTTGCGGCGATTGCAGACAGCGCAAGCACCTTCCAAACGGTGCTCAATCCGACGCTCGACGGCGGAGCACTCGCGAGCTCGGTCATGCGGCGTTCACAGCGAGCCATGCGTGCGTCGGACAGCGGTGGCGCCCCGAGCAGCTCGAGCAGCTTGCCCTCGGGTGCTCCCGAGTCCGTGTAACGAGGGGGCACCTCGATAGGGTCTTTCATGGTGACTTTTCCCTGACGTCGTCGAGCAGTTGAAACCGGCGGACGCCGCGCTCGAACTCGCGGCGTGCCGCCTGAAGTCGCGAGACCACGGTTCCACGCTCCACCCCGAGGGCTCCGGCAATCTCCTCGGTCGAGAGGCGGTCGACTTCGTACAGGAGAAATGTTTCCCGCTTCTCGACGGACATGTTCGACAGGATGAGCTCGAGCCGTCGCTTCGCTTCCGCCCGTGCTGCGGCCTCTTCGGGACTTGGGGCGTCGGCGCAGACCTCGTGTCCTCCGTCCGAGGCATCCTCCACGCGGCGGGTCACGCGGCCACGGCGATAGCTGGACGCAACGCCCCGGCAGACGTGAAAGAGCCACGTCCGAAGGCTCGCTCGCGCGGCGTCGAACTCCGGAAGCCTCCGGTGCACGACCAGGAAGACTTCCTGGAGCATGTCGTCGAGCTCCTCGTCTCGAACGCCGAGCCGATGGAGCACCCCCCACACGAACCGGGCGTGCTCCCGGTACAGCGTGACGAGGTCCGGCATCGCGGGGACCTCCTCCGCACGTTGCCCGTGTAACAGGGCCGTATTCACGGTCCGTTATAGGCACCAGGACCCGAAGGCGTTTAAAAAAAGTTGGGCGGTCGTCAGAAACCCACGCCGACCTCGGCGTAGCCGGCCGCAGCCACGAGCGGCGCCGTGAAGATCGTGCGGTTGGTCCCACCGACGCCGAACTCATGACGTGGGTAGGGCGTATGGATGTTGGCTCCGAACGTGAGAGTCACGGGGCCGAGCGCTCGACCGAAGCGGAGCCCGAGAGCCGGTGCAACGAAGTACTGGGGGCCCGCTTCGACCGGCTGAAGCCTCTTGATGATGACCGTCGTACTGCCGGCGAGGACGTGCGCGCAGCCCCCAAGCCGACCGCCCGACGAACGGACGAGCTCGACGCAGGCGCCTCCGCGAACGAGGGTCGACGCGAACGTGAAGTTCGGGTCGCCGGCCTCGACTTCCGGAAAGTGGGTCATTCCCACCGATGCAGAGAGCGGTCCGGCGAAGTGCACCTCGCCGGCGACGTCGATTCCCACCGCCAGGCGCGGAAGCAGACCGACCGCAACGGCGGGGCCGACAGACACCGAAGCACCTCGAGCTGCGGTCGGTGTTCCAACGCTCGTCTGACGCGGAACCCCACCTTCGAGCGAGGTGCGCCTCCCTCGGGCTTCGAGTGGCAGCCCGCCCTCGATTGGTTCGTCGAGATGAGCATCGCGCGCCCCCGCATCCAGGGCGTCGTCGACCTCGTCGAGACCACCATCGCCTGCTCCCGCGTCTACGGGACGCTCGTCGCCCGCGCCGATCGCCGATTGGATGTCGACGGCAATCGAGACGGCCGCTGCCTGCGTCACGGCAGAACAATCGTCGACGCTGCTCTCCAGCTGTCGTGTCGAGAACAGCTCGCCGCCGTCGACGAGCTGGAGAGTGATCACGTAACGATCTCGCGTGTGCGCGACGCTTCCGAGCACGATGCGCGGAGCGTCCTCGGAGAATGGATCGTACCCGAGTCGCGCGACGACGCTCTTCATGAGCTCCGTGCGCGACGGGCAAGTGGCCGTATTCGGTCCGGACGTCCAGATCAGTCGGACGCCGCGGCTCTTCGCATGCGCGCGAGAGAGGACGAGAAGGACGGTCAGAACGACGATGCAGGAGAGGACGAGACCTTGCGCGCGCGTGCAACGTCGGCGCAGCGCCGTCCGAGGACGCTTCGGTTCGCTTACGTCGTTCGGCCCCATCGAGCGTGAGCGAGAGCACAGCACGGGCGCGAGGACGAAGAAAGCTCGTTCGCTTCAGCGACAGCGCGCCCGGCGTTTCGAGGAGCTCGCGTCTGCGGACGATCAGGCTGCGCGGCGGCAGAGGCGCGTGAACATCTCTTCGAGGATCGCGTCCGCCGAGCGTCGCGAGCTCTTGAGCGCGACGTCGGTCTCCTGCACGACGACGAGCCATCGTTCGAGCTCGCGCGGTCGGAACGCCTTCAGCTTCCTCGCGAGGTCGCGCGCCCTGAACGCCGGATAGATGCCTGCTCGGCGCGCAGCTTCGTCGATGCTCGCGCCGTCGCGCAAAGCGGCTTCGAGCTTGAGGAGCTGGCGGAGCGACCACGCGATCGCGCCGACGAGCGGCAGCCCGCGGTCGCGCGGGTCGTACACGTCCGCGAACAGCGCGAGGACCTTGCCGAGGTCCTTCGTGCTCGCCGCGTCGACGAGCTTCCAGGTGTCCGCGAGCTTCACGCGCGTCACGCAGACGGAGACCGCGTCCTCGGTGATGGGATTGCCGCGACCGACGTAGAGCGAGAGTCGCTCGAGGACGTCATCGAGATACGAGAGGTCGGGGCCGGCGACCTCCGCGATGAGCTCGCAGGTGTCCTGGTCGAGCGTGTGGCCCTTGCCCTCCGCGCGCTGCTTGATCCATCCCGGCAGCTTGTGGCGATCGACCGTCGCGCAATCGACGACGAAGCCCGCCTTCTTCGCGAGCGTGACGAGCTTCCTCCGGCCATCGAGCTTCTGCGCGACGAGGATCAGGCACGTCGTGTCGATCGGCGCCTTCGCGTATTCAGCGAGCCGATCGAGCGGCGGAAGCGCCTTGGCATCGCTCTCCTCGTCGCTCCCGCCGTCCGAGGAGCTCGAGTCCCAGCGCTCGAGCCCGCGGATGAGGACGACGCGCTTCTTCGCCATCATCGGGACCATGCGCGTCGCCGCGAGGACCTTGTCGACCGGCGTCTCGCCCGCGGTGAACTTGTCGAGGTTCAGCTCGGCAAGCCCGCCCGCGAGCGCAGCTTTCGTGATCGCCGCGAGCGCCTGATCGCGCAGCAGGCGCTCTTCTCCCATCAGGAGCCAGACGGGGAGGACGTCGCCCTGCTCGGCGCGCTTGATGGCCTCGTCCGGCGTCATCGTCGTCAGGCAGCGCGGCGCGACGCGCGACGGCGCGCGGCGACGAGGCCGATGCCGATCACCGGAAGAAGGAAGAAGGCCGCGGTGCCGGGGCCGCCGCTTCCGGGCACGTGGCAGCCGCAGCCCTTCGGACGCGTCTTGATCTTCTCTTCGTCCGTCTCCTGGAAGCCTTCCTGCGGGACGAAGCCGGTCGCCGTACCGGTCGGCGTGACCTCGCTCGGCCCGTTGTTGGTGGCCGCGACCGGCTCTTCGTCGTTCTTCGCCTGGTTCGCACCGGCGTCGTAGGCGTCGACCTTCTTGATGCTCTTCTCCTTCGCGTTGAAGGCGATCGCGCGGCGGTCGACGACGGGGTTGTCACCCTTGAGGGTCAGGTTCGCAGACTGACCGATGGTCGTGCCATCGGAGGTGCGGACCTCGACCTTGTACTCGCCGGCCTCGTAGCCGCGCGCACGCGTGAGACCGAAGTCGAAGCGCGTTCCCTTGAAGATCTTGCCGCTCGGATCGGCGAAGTCGACGTCGAGGCTCTCGACGCTCGGCGTCTGGTTCTGCAGCGCCTGACGATTCATGACGGGCTGGTCGTGTCCGTCGACGAGCGACCGCTCGTACACCGCCGTCTTCGTGAAGAGGAACTTCATCGACTGGTGCGCCGTGAGCGGGGCTTTCGGGAGCTCGATCGTCACGTAGATGTGCCACGCGCCGGAGACCTCGTTCACGTCCGTGCTCTTCAACTTGAACGTGCCCACTGCGTGTGCGGCGCGCGGGAACGAGATGAGCGTCGCGATCGCGGCGAGCAGCGCGAAGAGTGCCTGGCGAATCTTGGGGGTACGCATCACGCGGGGAAAGCTACCCGAATTCCGAGGGCCCGGACAACGCGCGATGTTCAGAAATGCGCGGGATCGAAAGACTCTGCCGCGCGCGCCATCCGTCGGCAAGGACAGGGGAAAATCGGGCGCCCCTCGCGCGCGGGAAGCGCTTGTCTCCGCCCCATCTCGCGCCAGTGGTCGCGTTGACACCCCCTGGTGTCGGGGGCACACTTACCCCCTGGCGCGCCCTTATTTTTCCACGGGTTTGCGTCTGCTTTTCATCCCGAGATCGAGACGGAGCTCCGAGCGCGATGTCCGAGGGTCAGGTGACGGCGGCAGCGACGAAGTCCGGGGCACCGGACCCGCTGATCGGTCGCGTCATCGCAGACCGCTTCAAGATCGTCTCACTCATCGCGCGCGGAGGAATGGGCAAGGTCTACCGCGCGGACCAAGCTCCGCTCGGCCGCGTCTGCGCGATCAAGGTCCTCAACCCGAACTACAACGGCGACGCCGATCCGGAGTTCCACCGCCGCTTCTTCCGCGAAGCGAGCATCACCTCGAAGATCACGCATCCGAACTCGGTGACGATCTTCGATTACGGCAAGACCGACGACGACATCTACTTCATGGCGATGGAGTATCTGGAAGGCCAGACGCTCCACATGGCGCTCCGCGAGGGCGGCGTCATGAACGAGATCCGCGTCGGCAAGATCACCTCTCAGATCTGCCGCGCGCTGCGTGAAGCGCACAAGCTCGGCGTCATCCACCGCGATCTCAAGCCGGCGAACATCTTCCTCACGCGCGCAGGCTCGCGGCCCGCGCCGGACGCATCGGGCTCGATGCCGCCGGTGTCGGAGGACGAAGAGGACTTCGTGAAGGTCCTCGACTTCGGTCTCGTGAAACACCTCTCGGAGCGGCCGGAGGAGCAGCTCACGCAGACGGGCCTCTTCATGGGCTCGCCGAAGTACATGGCGCCCGAGCAGATCCAGGGCGGTCACGTCGACGAGCGCACGGACATCTATTCGCTCGGCATCATCATGTACGAGATGCTCGCGGGCAAAGTCCCGTTCGAGCGCGCCACGAGCGTGAACATCCTGATGGCGCACGTCGGCGAGCCGCCTCCGCCGATGCGAGCCGTCAATCCGAACCTCGTCTGCTCGCCGGCATTCGAGGAGATCGTGATGGCGTGCATCGCGAAGGATCCGAACCAGCGGATCAGCTCGATGGATCATCTGCTGCAAGCGATCCGGCGCGCGCACGGCGGATCGCTCACCGGGCAGCTCGCGGCCGTGAACGTCAGCGGTCCGTACGCGCCGGTCAGCCCCAGCGCTGTACCTCCTGCAGTCATCTCGAGCGTGCCCGGCGCGATCTCGGGCGCGAGCGGATCACATTCGTCGATGGCCATGGTTCGCGCGGAGGCGTCGAACGACATCGCGTCGGGCGCGATCCCGGTGGCGGCGCCGCGCTCGAAGCTCTGGATCGCGCTCGGCGTCGTAGTCGCGGCGGTCATCGGTGGCGGCCTCGGCATGCTCGCTTTCCACTGGACGGCACCCGAGCCCACGGCGGCTCCGATCCCACCTGCTGCCGCTCCGGCGCCGGTGCCCGCTTCTGCTGCTCCTTCGTCGAGCACCGCCAGCGCACCGGAGAGCGTCTTGCCCGCGGTCACGCCCGCGAACAGCGCGATCCGCCGCGAGCCGAAGCAGGCGACGATCAAGATCACCACCGATCCGTCCGGCGCGTCGGTCCGCGAAGACGGCAAGGAGCTCTGCGCCTCGACGCCGTGCGATGTCGCCTTCAACGCCGAAGGCGCCGACGCGAACAAGGCGCACAAGCTCGTGATCGCGCGTGGCGGGTTCCGCAGCGAGACACGAACCGTCAAGCCGACGGATGCACCCGTGCACGTGAAGCTCTCTCACGGAGGTGGCTCGGTACGTCCTCCTCCTCAGACCGCGCCCTCCGGTGCGAAGCCGGAGAGCACCACGCCGAGCGGATTCAAGGACGTCCCGTACTGAGCGCCTGCGGCGATCGCGGTCTCTACGGTTGAGCTCGCGTCGGAGCAGAGCGACAGCACGTGTCGCGTGCGGTCAAACCTGCACCCGACTGCAGCCGAAGTCTCTTGCTCGGAGGAGCGGCTGACCGAGTATCGTTGGCATGGTGGCGCACGGCTCGCTGATGGCGGGACGCTATCGGCGGCTCGGCGTCATCGGCCGGGGCGCGACGGGCACGGTGTATCGTGCGGTCGATCGGCTGAGCGGGCGCATCGTCGCTCTGAAGACGATCATCCCCGACGACGTCACCGCTCCTGCCTCGAGCGCGTCGCCCCTTCGAGGAGACGCCGAGCAACTCCTCCAGCGCGAGTTCGTCCTCGTCTCGGGGCTGCGCCATCCGAACATCGTCGCAAGCCTCGACTACGGACGTGACGACGGTGCTGGGGCGTTCTTCACGATGGACCTCCACGAGGAGGCCCTCACGCTCCGCGCCGCCGCGGCCGATCAGCCGATCTCGACGAAGGTCGATCTGCTCGTGCAGCTCCTGCACGCGCTCCTCTACCTGCATCGGCGCCGTCTCGTGCATCGCGACCTGAAGCCGGAGAACGCGCTCTGCGCGCGCGGCGTGCTCAAGCTGATCGATCTCGGTCTCGCGGCGTCGATCGGCGAGCGATCGGGCGACGGCGCGTGCGGGACGCTCGCATACGCGGCGCCGGAGCTCGTGCGCGGCGCAGCGGCCGACGAGCGAAGCGATCTGTATGCGGTGGGCGTGATCGCCTACGAGCTGCTCACCGGTGCGTTGCCGTTCGATGCAAGCTCTCCGGGAAAGCTGCTGCAAGCGGTGTTCACGTCGACCCCGGACTTCGACAAGCCGGGGCTCTCACCCGCGACCGCCGACGTGCTCCGGCGCCTTCTCGCGCGAGATCCGGCAGACCGCTTCGGCGATGCGCTCGAAGTCATCGCCGCGCTCTCGAGCGCGCTCGGGCGACCGCTGTCGCCCGAGACGACGTCCACGCGAGCGAGCTTCCTTCATGCGGCGAGCTTCGTCGGACGCGAAGCGGAGCTCGAGCAGCTGCGCTCCGCGCTACCGGGCGCACCGGCGGCGAAGAGCGGCTGCGCGATCGTCGTGGCGGGCGAGAGCGGGGCGGGCAAGTCGCGGCTCCTCGAGGAGCTGGCGGTGCACGCGATGGTCCGTGGCATCTCCGTCCTGCGAGGGCAGGCCCTGCGCGAAGCGTCACGACCTTACGAGCCGTGGCGGGGCGTGCTCCGCCAGCTGATCCTTCTCGCACCACCGGGTGAGCTCGAGGCCGCCGTCGTCGCCAGCATGCTCCCCGAGGCGAAGACGATCCTCGGCCGTGACATCCCTCTCGCCCCGGAGCTCGATCCCGATGCGACGCACGTGCGTTTCATGCGCGTCGTCGAGGCGCTGCTCCGTCGCTGCAAGAGACCGCTGCTCGTCCTCCTGGAGGATCTGCAGTGGGCCGGCACGGAGAGCCTCAAGGTGTTTGCTCGCATGCAGGCGATCGCCGACGAGCTTTCGCTCGTGCTCGTCGCGAGCTACCGGAGCGAGGAAGAGCCGAGCCTCCCTCGCGAGCTCTCGGCGGCGGAGACGCTGCTCCTTGCTCGTCTCTCCGCCGACGCGATCGAGCGACTCTGCACTTCGGTCCTCGGCGAGCGGAGCGCTGCCGAGAAGCGAGGGGCGCTCGTCGCCCTCGTCCAGCGACGCAGCGACGGCAATCCGTTCCTCGCGCTGGAGGTGATGCGCACGCTCGCGAACGAGGCCGGCGGGCTCGTTCGCGTCGGCTCGCTACCGCTCGCGGAGAAGCTGCTCGAGGAGGCCACCGAGCGGCTCGTCCAGCGGCGCGTCGAGTACCTCTCCGAGGAGGATCGCGCCTTCCTGCGGAGCGCCGCCGTCGCCGGACGCGAGCTCGATCTCGACGTCCTCGCCAAGATCCATCCCTCGATCGACGTCGAGGCCTCGGCCACGCGCGCGGTCGAGGCTGCGGTGCTCGCGTCGGTGCAGGGACGCTGGTGGTTCGCTCACGACAAGCTTCGTGACGCGCTCATCGAGTCTCTCTCGGACGAGGAGCGGCGGCGCGTTCATCGATCGCTCGCGCACGCGATCCTCTCGCTCGACAGGGGCCACGCGTCGACGCTCGCGCACCACTTCGGCGCCGCTGGCGATACCGAACGCGAGAAGGAGTTCGCCGCGCTCGCGGGCGATCAGTTCCTCCGGAGCGGCGCATATCACGAGGCCATTCCGTTCTTGCGCCGTGCGCTTGCGCTCTTCGGCGGGTCCGATTCGGCTCTCGCTCATGCCGCCGTCGAGCGCCAGCTCGGCGAAGCGCTCTTTCGCAGCGGGCAACTCGTCGAGGCGCGCGAGCTGCTCGGGCGGGCACTGTCGACGCTCGAACGTCCGCTGCCGCGCAGCCGAGGACGACTCGGGCTCGCGCTCGCCCGGGAGGCGGTGACGCAAATCCGCCTGCGCTTGCGGCGCGGGACCGGGCCGCCGCGCACGCGGTCCGACGAGGAGAGCGCGACATTCGAAGAGGCAATCCTCGCGTACACGCAGCTCTCACGACTCGCTCATCATCTCAACGACGAAGAGCTGGTGCTCTACGTGACGCTCAGCGCGCTCAATCTGTCCGAGCGTGGCGCGCTCCGCATGCACCACGCCCGCCTCGCGGCCGTCATGGGCGCCGTGATGGGGCTCGTACCGGTGCACCGCCTCGCGCGGTTCTATTTCGAGAAGGCGCAGACGATCAGCTCGCGTCTGGGGGATGCGGCACTCCAGGCGTTCGTCCTCGCGCATCGCGGGTACTACGAAGCCGGTATCGGGCAATGGCAAGAGGCGGAGGACGACCTCGTTCGGTCGCGCGCGCTCTACGACGAGATCGGCGATGTCCGCCTCGCGGAGGAGTCCGTAAGCATCCTCGCGTATGCGCTGTTCTTCAAGGGCGAGCTGAAGAGAAGCGAGGCGCTCTACGGCGTGCTCGAGCGCTCGGGCGAGGAGCGCCTCGATACGCAGATCATGAGCTGGGGCGCGACGAACCGGGTCAAGGTGCTCGTGCGCACCGGGCAGCTCGCGCGCGCCGACGAGCTCCTGAAGCGCGTCGACCAGCTGCTCGTCGACGGGATCACCAGCGCCGTTCGCGACGGTATTCGCGTCGAGCTCGAGCGAGCCCGCGGCGATCTCGCAGCTGCATGCGCTGTCGCGGTCGCGGCTGCCGATCGAATCGAGCGCTCGGAGCCTCGCTCTTTCATGGTGGTCTCGACGTATGCGCTCGTCGCGGAGGCGCTGCTCGCGGGATGGAAGGCGTCGCTCGAGGACGGACGCTCGGACGACGCTCGCCGGCTCCGGAAGAGAGCGGCGCAGGCGAACCGCGCGCTCGCGAAGATCGCACGCGTGTTTCCGATCGCCGAGCCTGCGAGGTTGCTCCACCGAGGAACGTTCGAGGACCTCGCGGGCAGGCCCGCCCGTGCGCGTGCGCTCTGGCAGAAGTCCGCGAGCATCGCTGCGGAACGCGAGCTGCCGTTTCAGGAGGCGCTTGCTCTCAGGGCGCTCTCGTCGATGAGCGACGTCGAGGACCGCGCGGCAAAGCGTGAGCGGGCGCAGATGCTGATCGATCGTCTCGGGGCACGGCAGTCGCTCCATCTGGACTACCGGGGGCAGACCTTGGAACCCAGTGATGCATGAGAGACTGATGGCGATGCTCGCCCTTCTGCGCGAGCGGACGTATTTCGAGGATGCCGCGAACGTGCTGATGGCCGGCGTCATGGACGTCGCCGCGGCGACGCTCGCGAATGGCCAACACGGCAACGGACGCATCCTCCGTGCGATGGTCCATCATCGGCCCAGTGACGGCTATCGCCGGCTCGCCGTACGTGACGCCGGCGCCGAGGGAGCCTCTGCGGAGGCGCTCGAGGAGGCGTTCCTCCCGTCGGCGACCGCGTGGCGCTGGATCGTGGAGAACCGCCGGCCGGTTGCGATCGACGTGAACCTCGCGCTCCTCCAGACCGAGGGCCCGGACGGCCCGGAGCCGACGACCGATCCCGGCTTGCTCGGCGACGGCTCGACGACGCAGGACAGTCGAACGCGCCTCCTGCGCCGCGGGGCGACGCACGTCTACGTGCTTCCGATCCTCGGGACGCGCCGCACCGTCGACGGTCTCGTGTCGGTGGAAGCGCAATACCCGTCCGCGATCGGACAGCGGCTCGTGTGGACGGGATGCGCGAACGACCTCGAGCTCTTGACGGCGCTCGCGGCGCCGTTCGTCGCCGAGCTGCCTCTTCGTCCGAACGTCGAGGATAAGGCCGACCCGCTTCTTCCCGTGGTGGGCGAAGCGATGGTGGGCCTCGTGTCGATCCTTCGTGTCTTCCGCGAGCAGCGCGAGACGCTGCTCATCGGCGGCCCGACGGGGAGCGGCAAGTCGCGCCTCGCGCGGTGGTGTCACCAGACGAGCCGGCGCAGCGGAGGTCCCTTCGAGGTGCTCGATCTGTCTGCAGTGCCCGAGGAGCTGCAGATGGGCGAGCTCTTCGGCTGGCGCAAAGGTGCATTCACGGGCGCGCTGCGCGACAACCCGGGCGCGCTCGGACGCGCAGAAGGGGGCACGCTCTTCATCGACGAGATCGACAAGCTCTCGCTACGTGCCCAAGCGGGTCTCCTCCACGTGCTCGAGGAGCGCACGTATCGCCCGCTCGGCGATCCGGGCAGCGAGCGAAGCGCGGACGTGCGCTTCATCGCCGGGACGAACGCGAACCTCCACGAGGCCGTGAAGCAGAAGCGGCTGCGCGAGGACCTCTACTACCGCATCAATGTCCTTCCCGTGCAGCTGCCGCCGCTCGACGCGCGGCGAGACGAGATCCCGGCGTGGGCAAGCTTCATGGCGCGCCGGCGCCATGCCGAGGCGATGCCGGGCGGTCACGTCGAGCTGACCAGCACATCGGACAGAGCCCTGCTTGCGGAGCCATGGCCCGGCAACTTGCGACAGCTCGACAACATCGTGCGTCGCGCGTACGCGCTCGCCGTCACCGAGCTCGGAGGTGTCCCGCAGCAGACGATCACGATCGACGAGCCGCACATTCGACGCGCGCTCGCGTACGAGCCCCACAGCCACGAAGCACGTGAGGTGCTCCCGTCGATCCATCGTGCCGCGACGGAGTTCCTCGCCGAGGCGCGGCGTCGTCGGAGCGCCGGCGGCGTGCTCGATCTCGATCTCGCCGAGGCGTTCAAGGGATTCGTCCTCGCCGTCGCCCTCGAGCAAGAGCGCAACCGGGACGAAGTCTTCCGACTGTTCGGCAAGGATTCACTGACGAAGAGCCGCAACCATCACAAGGTCCTGCGCCGCGAGATCGAGCGTGCCGAGGCGCTCTTCCGGGCGCTCTCCGGGAGCGGGGCCGGAAACCCGGCGCGGCTCCTCGACGGCGTGGACGACGACGACGACGAGACCAGCTGATCCGCCAAGGGAGTCGTCACGAGCCATCCGGAGAGATCCCAGGCGAGTCGCGGGGTTGGGCCGTGCGTTCCGAACGGACGCGACGGCGTACGGACCGTACGCAGACCGGTCGGTGGTGCCCGCGGGGACTCCGCTGCTGCCTGGATTTCGGAGGCGAGTGCGGTTGGCATACCCAGTGCACACGATCTGGGGGGACGGGTTTGCTCGCAGCGCGTGCTCCCGAGGGACGGGGCCTCGATGGAGGTTCTGCGAGTGATGCTCAGAGACTCGAACATGCCCTCGTCCAGCGACGAGTCGGTCGCGGCCGCGCAGGAGACGAGCATCGATCTCGACGTCCTCGTGCGAGCGATCATGGAGGCCGTGCCCGGCGCAGCCTTCGTCACGTCGGCCGATGGCGCGGTCCACTACGCGAACGCGGCCGGTAAACAGATGCTCGCGTCCAACCGGTCACGCATGATCTCGGAGCTCGCGCGCGCGAGCCATCACGAGGATCCCGCGTGGCAGGTGAAGCGCATTCCGGGCGCCTCTCGCGGAGCGCACCTCCACTTGCTCGTTCATCGTGACGACAGCAAACGCGTCTCGGTACGTGTGAACGCGGCGGTGGTGCAGTGGAACCTCTCGCGACGACAGGCCGAGGTCCTCGCGCTCGTGATCGACGGCCAGCCGAACGCGGCGATCGCGTCGATCCTCGGCATCGCGACGAGGACCGTCGAAGTCCATGTCTCGGCTCTCCTCGACCGACTGCACGTGGACAATCGAAGCGCGCTCGTCGCTCGCGTCTTGACCGGGTAGAAAGGCCCGGCAGCACCGGCCGGAGCCCGATCGAGGCGCATCGAAGCTGAGCCGTTCGCCGAGGTCGTCCGTGGCCCTGAAGATGCTCCGCGGTCGTCCGTAATCATCTTGTACGGACGATGAAGACGCGAGCAGCGAGCACGGTCGAATCTCTGATCGAGAGAAAGCGCCGCAAGGTCGAACGCGCCGAGGAAGCCCACGCGGCTGCCCATGCGAAGACCCGCGCTGCCGAGCGCGCGCGGATCGATGCCGACCGGAGATGGCTCGCGGCGCTGGATGCTGCCGAGGACATCGGCGCCGTCATGGATCTGGACGACAGGGCCCTGCACGTCCGAGCGCTGCGTCGCGCGGTCGACGTGGCGGAGCAACACTACGCCGTCGCGCGAATGCACGAGAGCGCGCTACGCCAGGTCATGACGGATGCTCGCGTCGAGCTGCGCCGCTTCGAGGCGTGGGTCGCGAGGAAAGAGCCATACGCCGTGGAGAAGAGTGCCTAGTGCGCATCTCATTCGAACGCATCTCGTCGGTTTCGAGATGCGTTCTGGCGTCTGGCTGGCCGAATCGCGGCGACGTCACGGCTCCAGTACGAGGCAGACGCGATGACGCCGGCGAGCGCCGTCGCGCCGACGAGCCATGAGCGGTGCTCGAGCCCGAGGATGATCCCGACGACGGCGGCGTACTGCAGCGCGGTCGCGACCTTTCCGGCGAGGTTCGCTGGTCGAACGGTCGCCTGACGACGGCGCTCCGGATCGGCGGCGAGCCTCACCGCGAGCGCGGCCTCACCGATCTCGCGTGTTCCGAGGAGGACCATCTCGACGAACGACATCGCGCCGAACGCGGTCAGCGATCCGACGACGGTGACCACGAACACCTTGTCGGTGAAGCCGTCGAGCGCAGCGCCTGTCCGACTCACCTGGTGGAAGCGGCGCGCATACCAGCCGTCGAGCAGATCGGTGGCGCCTGCGACGAGCAGGAGGCCGATGCCCCATCTTGCGTGCCCGAGGGTCAGCGGGAACGCGGCTGCGAGCGGGATTCGCGACAGACTGAGCAGCCCGGGCACACGCACGAGGTCGCGGGCGGAGAGGTCTTTCCAGACCCGCCACGTCGGAACAGCAGCGACGTCGGGAGCGCGCAGACGTGTCTCGGTCAGTGCCGCGCGTGATCCCCGGACGTCGGTGGCGTTCACCATGAGGAGAAGCGACGCAAGCGATGTGCCTCTGCTCGCTCTTCACGGACGCGCCGTGTTTTCCGCGCTCGCGGAGGCGCGTGGACGAGCTGTGCTCTTCCGCGCACTGCGCGCCAGCGAGCGCTGGCGCCTCAGCGGCGCCGAGGATCCGAGCGCCGGCGCTCGCTTCCGGCTCTTCCGTCATCGATGCGGGCAGCACGCGTGTGCGTGTCCGCCGGTGAGCCCAATCTGATTGGCGAGCCCCGCCGTCGACCACAAACCGAACGCGAGCACGAGCGCGCCTGCCGAACGTCGGATCACGACCGAACGCGCAAACGCCTTCACGACGCGACCTGCGACGAGGCCGAGCGCGAGCATCACGGGGAGCGTTCCGATGCCGAATGCCGCCATCGTCAGCGCCGCGAGCGCGGGGGATTCGGCGCTCGCCGCGAGCGCAAGTGCTCCGTAGAGGAG
>JAEXCN010000084.1 GCA_023402175.1 Pseudomonadota bacterium
GAGCTGATCCGAGCGCATGAGGGCAACGTCCCCATCCCGAAGCGACCGCCGGGTGACACGCTCATCGAAGAGCCGCCGTTCATCCTCGTCGTCCCGTGGATCCGCGTCCGCGACGAGGAAGTCGGTATTCGCCCCCTCGTCATCAAGTCTCCGAGCGCAGGCCACCAGATGGAGTTCCATGGCGAGCTCTTCGCGTCCGCACGCATCCGGGTCATCCACCTCGTCCGCAATCCCGCCGCGAGCATCAATGGCCTCATCGACGGCTGGTGCCACCACGGGTTCTTCTCCCGCAAGCTGCCCGACCGTCTCAGGATCCGCGGCTACAGCGACGTCTGTCCGGCGTGGGGCCGCTCGTGGTGGAAGTTCGATCTGCCGCCCGGCTGGGAGAGTGTTGCGCATGCGAGCCTCGGTGAGGTCTGCGCATTCCAGTGGGCGGCGGCGCATCGGGCCATCCTGGAGAGCATCCATGCGATGCGGCTCGACAGCATCCGCGTTCGCTTCGAAGACTTCATCGCACCGGACGAGCGCGCCCGGCACACGCGCGCACGTGTCCGGCAGTGGCTCGGGATCACCGACGCGGATGACGGCGAGCTGCCTCGCGTGATGTCCACGAAGCCACCCGAGCCGTTTCGGTGGCGAGCCAGAGGCGCCCTCCTGAAGCCGCTGCTCGCAAGGGAAGACGTTCGCACGGTGGCAGATGAGCTCGGCTACGGAGGTGACGATGCCGACTGGCGGTGAACATCCGACGCGAGAGGTCCCCGCGACCTTCGGCGGTCCGGGCTTTCGCGCCCGTGTTTCGTCGCACCGCGAGGACGTCGAACGCGGACGGATATGGCGCACCTGCGGGTACTCGTCCGAAGGTGCCACTCTACTCGATGTCGTGTTGGGTTGGCCGCCGAGCACGCTCGACTCGCAGCGTCCGGCCGACGAGGACCTCCTGCTCGAGCGTCCGAACCTCGCGCGCATGCGAGAAGAAGCTGCGCTCGTCGAGGAGTACTTCCTCTCGAACGGTGTGGCCGTGCACTGGGTTCGCGCCCCTGACGCTCCGCCGAACGTGGTGTTCATGCGTGACCTGTTCTTCATGACGCCGGAGGGGGCGATCGTCGCACGACCTGGGGCAGAGCAGAGGGCAGCAGAGCCGAGGTACGTCGCGGAAAAGCTCGCCGAGATCGGAGCTCCGATTCTCGCGACGGTGCATGGGCGTGGATGTTTCGAGGGCGCGGACGCGCTCTGGATCGATCCAAAGACGGTTCTCATCGGCCTCGGTCGGACGAACACGGAGGGCGCCGAACAGGTCGGGCGTGTGCTCGCCGACCTGGGCGTGCAAACGATTCGCGTCGCCGTCCCACCACGCATCCAACATCTTCTCGGGACGGTCGCCTTCGTCGAGCCCGGGCGCGCAGTCCTCCACGCACGAGCCGCAGGCACCGAGATCGAGAGCATCTTGCGTGCGCACGGCATCGATCCGTTGACGCTGCCCGACGACGAAGAGCTCGCCTCGAGCCGCGCGATGAACTTCGTCGCCCTGGGACGTGGAAGGCTCGTCATGCCGGCTGGCTCTCCCCGTGCGGAGGCGCTCTATCGCGGCGCTGGCTGGATGCCCGACACGCTCGAGATCGGCGAGTACCTGAAGTGCGCGGGCGGGCTCGGATGCACAGTCGGCATCCTCTCCCGCGCGAGCACGCCACTGTCATGAGCGGCGCGCGAGAACGGCGTCCACGTCACGCGCAAGGCCCGCTCGTTGCAATGCTCGATGACGAGTGAACCGCGTGCGCAATCCCGCTGGGGATCGCGACTCGAGGATTCCTCTCATCGGGAGTGCAAGGCAATGGCCTCGAGCGTCAAAGGGCCGACTCGGGTCGTCCGTGACTATCTGTCCAGCTCACGCGTCTGGAACGAATTCCAAGACCGCGGAGGATTCGTCCCCGGCGACATCGTCGTCGTCGATCCGTTCAAGGCAGGCACGACCTGGACGCAGCGCATCCTCCAGCAGATCTTGGACAATGGAAAGGAGCGCGCCGAAGGATTGGCCGAGACGTCCCCGTGGCTGGACTCGAGCTGGGGCGATCACGGCCGAATGCTGAACATGCTCGACGAGCAACGCCGGCGCGGAGAGCAACGCCTGATCAAGTCCCATCTGCCCGCGGATGCGATCCCGATAGCGGAGGAAGCTCGCTACGTGTTCGTCGGTCGCAACGGCAAGGACATCGGGATCAGCTTTCACAACTACCTCTTCCACTTCTCCGACGAGACCATGACCACGATCAACCGCATCCACGCGGAATGGTCGGGCGACCGAACGCCGCTCGTCATTCCCGAGGACAAGCGCGAGTTCTTCGATCGCTGGCTCGACACCGATGGCTACGGTTGTTGTGACCTGTTCGACGTCGTGAAGTCCTGGTGGAGCCACGGCAAGGAGCCGAACGCGCTCCTCCTTCACTACGAGCAGCTCAAGAAGGATCTTCGAGGGCAGATCGCGCAGGTCGCGCGGTTCATCGGAGTCGATCCCGCCGGCCTCGACATGGATCGGATCCTGGAGCATTGCTCGTTCGAGTACATGCGAGACCGTGCCGCCCAGCTCATTCCGTTCGGCGGAACGCACATGAGCGAGTCGAAGTCCTTCTTCCAGAAGGGCCCGCGCCGCGACTACCGCACCGAGCTCACTCCGGAACAGATCGAGCGCTTCGACCGAAAGGCGATCGAGCGACTCGGCCCCGAGTGCGCACGCTGGCTGGAGACCGGGAGCGAGGTCGAGCTCGGGACGCCCTCCGGGACAGTTCACGCCGTGGCGATGTGACGCGTTCGCTCAGCGCTGTTCGGGCCCCTTCTCCCGGAGAAGCCGCATCTGAAATACGCTGTTCCGTTCCTCCTCTTCGAGGGCCGCTCGGATCATGCGAATGGTCTCCCGATAGGAAGGGATGACGTTGAACTTGAGCGCATTGACGCGCTTCTGGGTCTTCCGCTGCTCGGCAATCAGTCGCCAGAGCGCGATCTCGACGTCCGCTAGCCGTCCGAGGTGCACGATCACCTCGGCGAGACGGCGACGGGCTTCGTCGAGGCTCGCGTCGGTCCACATCAGCCCTACGGGTTGCAGCCGCCGCTTCTCGACGCACACCGACGGGTACTCCACGCCCACGCTGCTCTTCGGGATGATTCGGGCAGAGATCGCCGGCTCGAGCCCCACGCTCACCTGACGCAATAGGTCGCTTCCCATTCGCAGCTCCGCGATGGTGAGCCACTTGTACGCTTCCTGCAGCGCGGCATGCGAATGTTGACGCCGCCGCTCACATTCGTCGAGACGCTCGTGCACGAGCCTCGTGAGGAGGTCACGTTTGCGTTCGAGCATCTCCTCTCCTTGGAGGAGGAACGCGACGCGCCGCTCGAGGTCGAGGAGCGTGCTCTTCGTGGGCGAGACCCGGAGGCGTTTCATTCGCGCTCCCGCTCCCTGCTCTCGCGATGGCTCGCGTGGTAGTGGGCCTCGATGTCTTCCTGCTTCACACGGGTCAGGGCTTCGGGCGGCAAGATCGAGAGGAGCTCCCAGGCGCGATCGAGTGTCTCGACGATCGTGCGCGTCTCGTCCTCTCGCTGCTGGATGAACCTTCGGTCGAACGCATCGCCGAACGCGAGATAACGACGGTCGATCTCGGACAGGTCCTCCGCGCCGATGATGGCCGACAGGTTGCGGACCTCGAGCGCCCGAGCGTACGCGGCGTAAGTCTGAGCGGCGACGCGCGGATGATCCTCCCGCGTGTAGCCTTTTCCGATGCCGTCCTTCATGAGCCGCGACAGGGAGGGTGGAATCGAAATCGGCGGATAGATTCCCCCGTTGTGGAGCTCACGCGAGAGGACGATCTGGCCCTCGGTGATGTAGCCCGTCAAATCGGGGATCGGATGCGTGATGTCGTCGGACGGCATGCTGACGACCGGAATCATCGTGATCGAGCCACGCTTGCCCTGCACTCGGCCGGCCCGCTCGTAGATCTCGGAAAGGTCCGAGTAGAGGTACCCGGGATAGCCCTTACGTGACGGGACATCACCTTTGGCGGTCGCGACCTCGCGCAGCGCTTCGGCGTAGTTGGTCATGTCGGTGAGAATGGCGAGGACGTGCATGTCGAGTTCGAACGCGAGATACTCGGCGACGGTGAGAGCGGTGCGCGGCAGGATCAGCCGCTCGATCGGCGGATCGTCGGCGAGGTTGACGAACATGACGAGGCTGCCGAGCACGCCGCTCGACTCGAACGCTTCGCGGAAGAACCGCTCGTCGGCGTACGAGATCCCCATCGCAGCAAACACGACGGCGAATGGCGCTTCTTCGTCGCGGAGCCTGGCTTCACGTGCAATCTGTGCCGCCAGGCGATTGTGAGGTAGGCCCGAGCCGGAGAAGATCGGGAGCTTCTGCCCGCGCACGAGTGAGTTCAGGCCGTCGATCGCAGAGATCCCCGTCTGGATGAACTCGCGCGGGTACGCGCGTGCAGTCGGATTGAGGGCAGGCGCATTGACGTTCCGCCGGCAGCGGGAGATGAGCGGTGGACGATCGTCGCGCGGCGCGCCGACCCCGTCGAACACTCGGCCGAGCAGCTCGCGCGAGAGAGGCATCTCGAACGGCTGCTCGAGGAAACGCACCCAGGTCCGCTCGAGGTCGAGGTCTTCCGTGCCCTCGAACACCTGCACCATGGCCAATTCGTCGGACGAGAGGATGACCTGCCCATTCCGGATGGCGCCGCGATGGTCGCGGATCGAAACCTTGTCGCCGAGCGCGACGCCGTAGTCGGTCCGAACGAACAGGAGATTGCCCCGGGCAGCGGAGGAAGTCCTGAGCTCCACGTTCGCTCGCGACTCGCCTCTGTGCACCATGGGTATCACTCTGCCGCCTCGGGCTGGCTCGCGTACGTGGAACGGACATGCGCGAACGTCTTCTCGATATCGCCTTTGCATCCCTGGAGCTCGCGCACGCGGTCGTTCGGATACGTCGACTTGTAGCGACGCGCTTCGGCGAGCACCGGAAGCGACAGCAGCTTCCGGAGCGGCACTCCCGACTCCAATGCCGTTTGGCCCTCATGGAAGACCGTGAGCACGAGCTCCAGCAAGACGAATTGCTTCTCCGGCGAACAGAACGCGTCATTGGGATCGAGCGCGCTCTGCTGCAGCACCGCGTCCTTCGTCAACGATGCAGCTTCGAGCGTCCAGCGCTGCGCGGGCGATAGCGCCTCTTGGCCGACCAGATTGACGACACGCTGCAGCTCGTCCGCTCGTCCCAACATCACCAGCGCTTCTTCGCGCATGTGCGCCCAGCGAGGGTCGACGTGCTCCGACCACCAACGGCTCGCCGTCTCGAGGTACTGCGAATAACTCTCTCTCCAGTCGATCGCAGGATAGTGCCGAGCGTCGGCGAGCTCCTTCGAGAGTGCCCAGAACGTCTGCACGATCTCCTTCGTGTGGGTCGTGACCGGCTCCGAGAAATCTCCGCCCGGCGGCGACACCGCTCCGATGATGCTGACCGAGCCCGCTCGCCCGCTCGCCGTATCGACGCGGCCAGCGCGCTCGTAGAGTGCTGCGATTCGTGAGGCGAGATATGCAGGATATCCCTCTTCGACGGGCAGCTGCCCGAGACGTCCGGAGACCTCGCGTAGCGCCTCGGCCCAGCGGCTGGTGGAGTCGGCGACGACCACGACGTCATAGCCCTGATCTCGAAAGTATTCGGCAAGCGTGACACCGACGTAGAT
The DNA here is from genome assembly GCA_023402175.1 of Pseudomonadota bacterium. Classification (GTDB taxonomy): domain Bacteria; phylum Myxococcota_A; class Polyangia; order Polyangiales; family Polyangiaceae; genus Labilithrix. The sequence continues at coordinate 5,724 of JAEXCN010000084.1, forward strand.
CGATGCCTCTCGCGCGACGACGGGCATGTTCGACGTGTTTGCCACCAGGAGCGTGCGCTCCATCAGCAGGCGCCCGCTGTACGGATCCGTCAGGCGAGGAAACGTGTCGAGCACCTCGACGAGCTCGTTGCCGCGCTCGCCACACCCCACGTAGACGACGATCTCCGCGTTCGACCAGCGGGCGATCTGCTGCTGGAGTACCGTCTTGCCGGCGCCGAACGGTCCCGGGATGGCTGCCTTCCCTCCTTTGAGGAGCGGAAAGAACGTGTCGAGCACGCGCTGGCCCGTGATGAGCGGAAGGGCCGCTGCTTCACGCCGGCGATAGGGGCGCGGCTTCCGGACGGGCCATCGGTGATGCAGACGGACTCTTCGGATCTCGCTGCCCGCACGGACACGTGCGATCACCTGCTCGATCGTGTAGTCGCCCCGAGGCGCAAGATCGACGAGCTCTCCGGCAACGTCCGGCGGGACGAGGATCCGATGGGCGATCGCCTGCGTCTCCTGGACGGTCCCGAGGATCGCGCCTCCTTCCACTCGCTGGCCCGTCCGGATCTCGGCGGGCTCGAACCGCCACTCGTGCTCACGGTCGAGCGCGGCGAGCGCAGCGCCTCTGGCAACGCGCTCACCGGTGACTGCGAGCATCTCGCGCAAGGGCCGCTGGACGCCGTCGAAGATCTTCCCGAGCAGGCCCGGTCCGAGCTCCGCCGAGAGCGGGTGCCCGAGGGCCTCGGCGCGTTCGCCCGGGCGGAGGCCTTCCGTCGACTCGTACACCTGGACGATGGCGTCATCGCCCTCGCGGGCGATCACCTCGCCGACGAGACCAAGCTCGCCGACTCTGATCTGCTCGCCATTCGCGACGCCGGGCAGGCGGGCTCTGACGATGGGACCGTTGATCTCGAGGAGCCTAGCCAAGCGAAGCTCCCTTCTCGCCGAGGGCTCCGAAGAGCCGGTCCATGATGGTCTGCTCGAGTCGAAGGTCGAGGCGCCGGATGCGCTCGTCGAACGTGTCGTCGACGCGCATCCGTTCGTCCGCGCTCCGCACGACGATGCCGCCGACGCAGTCGATCGGCTTTCGGGAGAGCTCGATCCGCGTTCGCGGCGCCGCGG
>JAEXCN010000118.1 GCA_023402175.1 Pseudomonadota bacterium
GCCTGGAGCTGAGCCAACGCCCCGCGAACGTGGTTCAGCGCGACGTCGGCATGCGGTGCGAGCTGGTTCGTTCGCTCGAGCTGGTGCAGCGCTCCCATCGCTTGCGCGATCGGCGCGGCGAGATCGACGAGATGGCTCGGCACGCTCGGATCGGCCTGCAGGGCATTGAGGCCGCGCGCGAGCGATTCGCGTGCGGTACGTGACGTCGTAAGGGGGTCGCTCACTATCCGCCTCGAAGCTGGGGTCCGGCGCCTTGGCGCGTTGGTCCGCATGGTAGGCGAAGCGATGCGGACGAAACAAACACGGCTTTCGTCCCCCACGTTCCCCCGCAAAAGGCGAGGCGCGTTGCGGAGTTACGACAGCCTCGTCCGCGCGAGGATCGAGGGCGAGCGAGGCGGCATTGCGACATCTCCCGCAGGTGTGTCCCAGAGCCCCGTCGGCTCGAGCGGAATTTCGTCGCTGGCGGGCGGATCGGCTCATGGGCGCACGTCTCGGCATGCGCTTCGCAATGAGCTGGTGTTGGAGGAACACGATGGATCATCGATGGGACGAATCGACTTGGCAGGATCGCGCGGCGCGCGGTGAGCGCGAGCGTTTCGGCACGAGCCGGATCGAGCGCGACCCCGACGTCGAGCGTCGCGATCAGCTGCTCCTCGCCGAACGGCTGCGCCTGGTGAATCAGAGCCCCTGGGCGATCGGCAACGCCTTTTATGACCAGCGGGACCTGTACACGCGCAACGCCGAAATCGACGCGAGCGGTTACGGACGCGGGCCGAGCACGCACCCCGAAGAAGGAAGCTATGCCTACACCCGCGAGCCCCACGCAGGGGTCACCACGGTGAACGCGAGCCATGCGTCGATTCACGAGAAGGAAGCGTGGCCGTGGCTGGTCTACAAGGACCCGGAGGAGGACCCGTACTTCGCGCATCTGCACGAGCATCGCGGGCGCGGCTTGTGGCAGCGTCTGAAGGCGCGGATCGCGAGCATGCTGCACCTCCGCAGTCGCAGCACCGTCCCGCAACGCTCCGACGAGCGCATCGCGAAGGACGTCGATCGCGCGCTCTTGTATCGCAGAGATCTCGACGCGACCGACGTCGAGCTCTCGGTGAAGGGCGGGGAGGTCACGCTCCATGGAACGGTCCCCGATCGCCGGTCGAAGCGCGTCGCCGAGGAGATCGTCGAGGGCGTGAGCGGCGTCCGCGACGTGCACAACCGGCTCACGATCCGCCACGACGATCCGGGCGACGCCGACACGGCGTTCGTGCTTCCGCTCGGGTTGATGGGAGCCTGACGAGGTGTTCTAGACTTGGGCGCGATGGACTACGCGAACGTCGCGCGCCGGGTCGAACGTAAACAGGCCGTCGCCACTGGACTGCTGTCGACGAGCTCGCTCCCGATCGGGGGCGGGCTCGCCGCCTATTCGGGGCCGGGCAGTTACGCGAACCGCGCCTGCGCGATGGGCCTCGACGGACCGGTCTCGAGCGGCGACGTCGCGACGATGGTCGACTTCTTCGAGTCGCGCGGCGAAGAGTCGAAGATCGAGATCTGCCCGTTCACGCACGAGTCGCTCGTGCACGCCGTCGGCGAATACGGCTTCGTCGTGAAGCACTTCGTCAACGTGCTGGCGATGCCGCTGTCGGCGTCGTCGTTCGCGGACATCGCGGTCCCGGACGGCATCGTCATCGAGCGCCTCGACCGGGCAGATCCCGTGATGGTGCGCACCTTCGCCGAGACGAACGAGCGAGGCTTCGCCCCCGAGGGGGAGGAGGTCTCCGAGCTGGTCATCGGCCTCACGATCAAGAGCTTGCTCCTGCCGACGAACGACTCGTTCATGGCCCGGACGCCCTCGGGCGAGATCGTCGGCGTCGCCGGCTCGGAGTCGAGTGATGGCCTGACGGTCCTCTACGGTGCGACGGTCGTACCGCAATGGCGGCGCCGCGGGATCCAGCGTGCGCTCATGCTGGCGAGGCTCGCGTCCGGCGTCGCCCGTGGGAGCGATCTCGCCTGCGTGGTGTCGAGCCCGGGAATCTCCACCGAGCGGAATGCCGTTCGCCTCGGCTTCTCGATGGCGTACACGCGGGTCGCCCTGCGCCGGCCGCTGCGCGCCGAACGGTCCGCCTGACGCCGCTCAGTGTGCGCTCGCGCGGACGATGTCTGCGAGCGCCTTCGTGTCGAGCGGTCGCTCGTCGTCGTCGAGATCGATGCGTCCTTCGAGGAGCTCGACCCCGCCTTCACCCGCGCGCACGACTGCCACTCCGTCCTGCCGGACGTATGCCTCGCCGATGTCGAGCGCGCGAGGCACGTCCCCCGTCGCGCGCGCGCGCGTGAGCGTCACGACCGAGCCGCCGATCTCCGAGAACGCGCCGGGCCAAGGGCTCGCCGCTCGGATGCGCCGTGCGATCACCTCCGCCGGGTCGGACCAGCGGACCTCGAGGAGGTCGTCGTCGGGCGCGGGCGCCTCGGTTGCGAGCGCCTCGTCTTGCTCACGCTTCTCGGGCGGCTCGCCGCGCGCGTACGCGGCCACGGTCTCGCGGAGGAGCGCGAGCGATGGGCGATCGAGCTTCTTCGCGAGCCGCCATGCGCTCCACTCGGGATCGATCGCGAGGCGCTTCTGACCCAGGATCGCTCCCGTGTCGTAGTCGTCTTCGAGCTCGTGAGCGGTCACGCCCGTCTCCGCGTCGCCCGTGTCGATCGCCCAGAACGTCGGGTCGGGACCGCGATGGCGCGGCAAGAGCGAAGGATGGACGCCGATGGCTCCGAGCGGCGCCGCTTCACGGATGGCGCGCGGGACCTTCTTCGTCCAAAACCAGCTCACGAGGAGGTCCGGCCGCGCAGCGCGGATCGCGTGCGCGCTCCGTGTGAGGTCGGGCACGACCGCGACCTTGTCGTCGCCGAGGAGCTTCTTCAGGCGCCGCGTGCCGATCGCATCACGACGACAGATCCCGGCCCACACGATCGTGTGCCCGTCCCGTGCGAGGAGAAGGGCCGCGAGCGGCAGACCCACGAACGCGATGCGCATGTCGTGGGCTCGTTCGCGTCAGGTCGAGCTCGACGTGTGCGCGTGCGCGTGCGCGACCTGCGGCCCGAGCGCCGGCGACGGCTCTTCGCCGAGCTGCTTCAGGAGCGCCTGGCGGGCCGCGTGCTCGACGAGCGCCCAGAGCTGCGCGCGGTCGGTAGCGCGCCCGAGGAAGCCGATCGGAATGCGGAAGCCGCCCTTGTCGCGACGACCGCCGCCGTACGCCTTTCCGCGCTCGTCGTGGCCGAAGGCTTGCTCGAGCCACACCGCGGGATCGACGCTCGGCGAGTGCGTCCGGAGCGAACCTTCGATGAAGCGATCGCCGACGATGCCGTAGACGACGACGGTGTCGATGTCCTCGCGGCGGATGAGGAAGTCCGCAGCCTGAGCGATCGTGTCGCGCTCGCTCTCGGACACGAAGCCGACGCCGGACATCGCGAAGTTACGGCGGACGACGAGCGCAGCGAGCGCGCGGGCGATGACGTCCATCGCGCTCGGCGCGATCAGCCGGCGTGAGAGGTCCTGAAGGAGGTCGCGATCGCAGATCTCTGCGAGCTGCGCGGCTGCACGGAAGTCCGTCGTGCGCGCGAGTGAGAAGTCGTCGGTGTCGGTCGCGAGGCCGTGCATGAGCGCGGTCGCGATGCGGCGATCGTCGTCGCTGTCGGCCGAGAGCGGACAGAGCTCCTGGAGGTACTCGACGAAGATCGTCGCCGTCGCGCCGACGTCGTTCCGCATGTCGACGAAGCGAGCGCGGGGCGGCGCATGCGCGCGATGATGATCGACGATCGTGAGCGGCTCGATCTGATCGACGCCGACCATGTCCGGATCGACGTCGTGCGCGTCGACGAGGCCGACGAAGTCGGCGGGCTCGGCGAGATCGTGCACGTTCTTCAGCTTCTTCATCTCGACGTTCAGCAGCTTCACGAGCGCGCGGTTCTCGCGATGGCTGAGCTCGTGGCAGTAGCTGATGGTCGTCTTGCCGACGCCGAGTCGCTGCGCGATGTGGGCCTGCGCCAGCGCCGAGGCGATGCCGTCAGGATCGGGATGCCCGCGGAGCGCAATGAGGAGATGCTTCCCCCTCGCCGCAGTGAGGGCTTCGGCAAAACCTCGGGCTCGTTCTGCGCGATCGTGGTGAGGCAACGGCAACCGACGGACCGGCTCGTTCATGGCTCGCTCCTAGCGTCGCTCGCCGCGCACCCAAGTCAAGCTCGACTCGGATAGGCGGACGTCGACGATTCCCCGTGGTGAACCGCCCACGGGGTAGTTGAGACGCTCGGGGGGATGAGGTGGCGCCCAAATTGTCGTCCACTCCCCGCCCGAGGTCGAGACCTCTTCGCACGCGGCGAGCTCAGCCGTGGCACGCGGGGTGCACAGCGCTGCAGGACGAGGCGCGCCGAGGCGGCGTGTTAACGTCGCGCCAATGAGCCGCACGACCGCGCGAGCCCGATGGGAAGCGCTCGGGCGCGTCGTGCCCGCTCTCCTCGTGGCCGTCCCGGCACTCACGTGGGTATGGAGCGCGACCGTACGCGCGTCGTGGTCGTCGCTCGGCCGCGACCAGGGCATCTTCCAGTACATCGCGTGGGCCGCCGGCAACGGCGAAGTCCTCTACCGGGACGTGCGCGACGTCAACGGCCCTGTGATCGTGATGGTGCACGCGGTCTTCCAGCTCCTCGGCGGCGCCGACGAGCACCGCTTCCGCGTGCTCGATCTGATCTGCACCGGGCTGTCGTTCGTCGTCGCCGGCGCGCTCCTGCCTTCCATCCGCGAGTCCTCGCGCATCGCGCTCCACGTACGAGCGGCGTGGGCGTTCGCGGCGTGGGTCGTGCTCGGCGCTCAATACATCGTCTACGGCTTCTGGGACACGGCGCAGCGCGAGAGCTTCCTCGGGTGGTTCGTGCTCGTTTCCGTCGCACTCCAGGCGACGCACCCCGCGAGCGGCGATCCCCGGGTGCGGCCGACGATCGCGACGCTCGCGCTCGCGGGCGCGCTCTCGTTCGTCCCCTGGCTCGGCAAGCCGACGTTCGCGCTCTTCACCGTCGCGCAGCTCGTCACGCTCGCCGCCGAGCCGGGCCCGCTCACGACGCGCGCGCGTAGGCTCGCGCTCTTCGTCGCCGGCGGCGCGCTCGGCGTCACCGTCCCGCTCGTGTACCTCGCGCTCCGCGGCGACGTCGCCGCGTGGGCGCGCATCACGTTTGTCGACGTGCCCGCGATGTATCGCTTCATCTGGCCTCGTCCGGCGTCGGCGATCCTCGCGCTCCCGGGCTACGCGAGGCTGGCGCAGATCGCGGTCGCCACGAGCGTCGGCCTCGGTGTCCTCGTCTTCCTGCGCGTCCTGCCGAGGCGCGCCATCCCGATCGCGGCGATGCCGCTCGTCGGCCTCGCGTCCGTCGTCATCCAGGCCAAAGGCTTTCCGTACCACTTCCATCCAGTCAGCCTCGGCATCTCCTTCGGCTGGCTCGTTGCTCTCTCGGCCGTCTGGGGGCACGCAGGCGAGCGCTGGACGGCGCGTGCGATCGCGGTTCGCGTTCTCGTGATCGTCGGATCCGTCCTCGTCAGCGCGCGCACGGCTCATCTCGCATGGTCCGCTCCGTATCCGCCGGAGCCCGCGCCGGACGCACGCGACAAGCTCTCGCTCGAGAGTGCGGCGCGCCTGTCGGCGTTCGACCGTATCGACTACTTCCCGCGCGCGATGCGCGACGCGGCCGAATACGTCGCTGCGCGCACGGCTCCGGACGATCGGGTCCAGACCTACGGGATGGACGCCTATCTCTTGTTCCTCGCCGGACGGAAGAGCGCGACTCCGTACATCTACGCGTACGATCTCGACGCCGACGCGGCGCTGCACGGAAGCTTCGATCCCGGCGGGCTCGAGCCGACGGCCGAGCAAGCGGAGCGGATCCAGGCGATGCGCGACGAGCACGCGCGTGATCTGCTTCGTCGTCTCGAGAACGCGCCGCCGGCGGCGTTCGTCTTCGTGGATCGCTCGCCGCTGATGAGCTCGGAAGACGCGGTGGCCGACTTCTCTGAGCACTGCCCTGACGCAGCGGCATGGTTGTCCTCGCGCTATCGGCAGACGGCCGACTTCGAGGGCATTCGCGTCTGGCTGCGGGACGACGTGGCTGCGCGCGAGCTGCGCTGACCTTGATCGCGGCACGTCGTCGCGCACTCGTCACGAACGAACAACTCCGGACTGGGATAGACTTCGAGACACGATGCCTCCTCACGGCCAAGATCTACCGCCGACCTCGTCCACGACGCCGGTCGCGCCTGCCGTGACGCCCGGGCACGGCGGGCCGCCGCCGGTCAGTCCTTCGGTGCCGCCGCCCGCGAGCGGCAACGGAAGCGCGGCTCCCGTGAGCGCGGCGTACGCGACGACGGGCATTCCTCCGTCCACGGCGGAGGTACCCGACCTTCGATCGCCGGCGCTCTACCTGAATCGCGAGCTCTCCTGGATCCAGTTCAACGCGCGCGTGCTCGCTGAGGCGGAGAACGAGGTGGTCCCGCTCCTCGAGCGGCTGAAGTTCCACGCCATCGTCGCGTCGAACCTCGACGAGTTCTTCATGGTCCGCGTCGCGGGCCTCAAACAGCAGCTCACCGGCGACGTCGGCGATCTGCCGGCCGACGGTCTCACCGCGCACGAGCAGCTGGTGAAGATCTCGCAGTGCGTGCACGAGCTCATCAAGCAGCAGATGGCGAGCCTCGTGGGCGGCCTTCTGCCGGCGCTCGCGAAGGACGGCACGTTCGTCCTCGTGAAGCCCGATGCGCTCCCGCCGGACGCGCTCATGGCGCTCGACGAGCGCTTCCACAACGAGGTCTTTCCGATCCTCACGCCGATCGCGATCGACCCGGGCCACCCGTTCCCGCACGTTCGCAACAAGAGCCTCAACCTCGGCGTCATGTTCTCGCGCGAGGGGGAGAGCGAGCCGGGCTTCGGCGTCGTGCAAGTGCCGATGATGTTGCCGCGTCTGCTCGAGGTCTCCGGCATCCGGACCGACGCGGGCCCCGCGAAGCATGCGTTCGTCCTGCTCGAGGACCTCATCGCGCGCCACGTCGGGATGATCTTCCCGGGCGTGCGGCTGAAGGGCGTCTACGTCTTCCGCGTCACGCGCAACTTCGACCTCGAGATCGACGAAGAAGAGGCGCTCGACCTCCTCCAGACGATCCAGCAAGAGCTCCGACGACGTGAGCGCGGCGCTGCGGTCAGGCTCGAGGTCGCTGGCGAGCCGACGCCGGATTCGCTCGCGAAGCTCGTCCGAGCGCTCAAGCTCGATCCCGAGCGCGATGTCTACCGTACGCCGCTGCTCAACGTCGCCGACCTCATGGGCTGGGTCCCGCGCGAGGAACGTCGTGATCTGCGCGACGACCCGTACAGCCCGCTCGTCGTCCCGCCGCTCCGCGATGCCGACGACCTCTTCGCGGTCATCCGCGAGGGCGACATCCTCCTGCACCACCCGTACGAGTCCTTCGAGACCATCGTCGACCTCGTCACGCGCGCAGCAGAAGATCCCGATGTCCTCGCGATCAAGCAGACGCTCTACCGCGCCGGCGGAGACTCACCGATCGTGAAGGCGCTCGCTCGCGCGGCCGAGACCGGCAAGCAGGTCACGGCGATCGTCGAGCTCAAAGCGCGATTCGACGAGGAGTCGAACATCCAGTGGGCGCGCACGCTCGAGCAGAGCGGCGTCCACGTGGTCTACGGTCTTCTCGGGCTGAAGACGCACGCCAAGTGCCTCCTCATCATCCGGCGCGAGCGCGGCGGGCTCCGTCGTTACGTCCACCTCGCGACGGGCAACTACAACACGCACACCGCGCGTCTCTACGGCGACGTCGGGCTCCTCACGGCGCGTCCGTCGATCGGCGCCGATGCGTCGTCGCTGTTCAATCTCCTCACGGGCTACAGCGCGCCGGCGAAGTGGAACTCGCTCATCGTCGCGCCGCTCGGGCTCCACGAAGCGACGCTCGGTCTGATCGCGCGTGAGGCCGAGCACGCTCGTCAGGGCCGGCCCGCGCGCATCGTCGCGAAGATGAATGCGCTCGTCGACGAGGACGCGATCGAGGCGCTCTATCGCGCTTCGCAGGCGGGCGTTCCGATCCAGCTCTTCGTCCGCGGCATCTGCTGCCTCCGCCCCGGCGTCCCCGGCGTCAGCGACAACATCCAGGTCCGCGCCATCATCGATCGCTACCTCGAGCACAGCCGCATCTTCCACTTCGCGAACGCGGGCAAGGACGAGGTCTACATCTCGAGCGCGGACTGGATGCCGCGAAACTTCCACCGCCGCGTCGAGGTGATGACCCCGATCGAAGATCCGCTGATCAAGTCGCGGCTCATCGACATCCTCGGCATCCAGTGGTCGGACAACGTCAAGGCGTGGACGCTCGAGCCGAACGGCGCGTACGCGCGCGTGCAGCCGAAGCCGGGCGCATCGCTCCTCCGTGCGCAGCAGAAGTTCATGGAGCTGACGCGCGACAAGGTGAAGGTCGCCGATCAGGCGGCGCGTCCGTCGAGCCGGTTCCACATGATGCCGACCGCGCAGCGACAGCCGCTCGAGGGCAAGGTGCCGAGGACCCAGCGCCGCCGCCCGCGCAACCGGCCGGAGTGACCCGCGAGCTCGATCGCTCGACGTCGCGAGCCGCCGATCAGGCCGCTTCGCGCTTCTTCGAGATCGACATGTGCGGACGCTCGTTGAACCGCGCGTGATTGAGGAGCAGCTGAAGGCCGGCGCCACCGTCGGCGCGCGATTCGGCCGCCATGAGCGCGAGCACGCTCATCCATGCTCCGGTCGGTCCTGCTTTCACGGGTCCTGCTTTCACGGGAGGTGCAGCTCTCACCTTCCCGGAGAGCTTCGGCGTCTCTTCGCGACGACGGCGGCGCGGGGTCTTCACGCCCGCTCTCATTGCATGTTGCCTGCCGCTGGCGGCGGCGCCGAGCTCGCGTGCCGCCGATGTAGGACCCGGGCTCGAAGCCCGCGGAACCATGGGGCCCTGTGGAAAGCTGGCGGGGTGATTCTGGCTCGCGAGCGGCCCACCCCATGGGTCGCCGGACGCCGACCGAAAAAATGATCCAGGTGTCCGTTCCGCGCCGCGGTGGGGTAGGGCGGCCCCGGATTCCCTGTCGTTGGCCCCGCTACATCGGGTCAGAGCCGGGTCGCGAAGTCGACGATGGCGTCGTGCTCGTAGACGCGACGCGGCGGCTGCGGATCGGGCTCGATCATCGCGACGATCATCGCGCGTGCGACGCGGTCGGCGTCGATCGGGCGGTACTTCCGGAGCCGTCCGAGCAAGAGGCCGCGCGTCGCGCGCGAGAGCACGCTCGCGAGCGCTTCGCCGGGGCGCGACTCGGCTCGATCTCCGAGCAGCAGGCTCGGACGGAGCACGTGCAGCGCCGCGAGCGGTAGCTTCGCGAGCGCGTCCTCGAGCTCGCCTTTCGTTCGGAGGTAGAAGTTGCTGGAGCCCGCATCCGCGCCGACGCTCGACACGAGCGCGATCCGCTTTGCGCCGACCGAGACCGCGAGCTCCGCGACGCGCAGCGGGAGATCGAGGTCCACGTTGCGGAACGCCTCGCGGGTGCCGGCCTTCTTCATCGTCGTGCCGATCGCGCAGAACACGTCGTCCACCGGCGCGACGTCGTCCGTCCGCAAGGCCGAGAAGTCGACGACGCGCTCGTGGAGCTTGCCGCTCGACGTGACCGCGGGGCGTCGGACGAGGCACGTCACGCTCGCGTAAGCGGCGCTCTCGGCGAGGTGCGCGACGCATCGCGAGCCGACGAGGCCAGTGGCACCGAGAACGAGCGCACGCCGGAGCACGCGACCGGTCTAATCCCCTGGGCGCGCCGCAACAACGCGGCTCGAAGCGCGCCGGGTAAGCTGCACTGCGTCAAAACCAATTGCGCCGTCTCCGTGTGGTGCTACATCAGCACACATGAAGCTCTCCCTTACCCCGGCACTGGGATTCTCTGCCGCGCCCAGTCCGAGGCCGGAGGGTTCGATCGACGTTCTCCGGATCCGGCCCAAGGACAGGCAGCCCATCACCACGAAGGCGGTGCGGCCGGTGATCGCCGAGCCAATCCCGCCCTCGGACGCCGACTGACGCGAGGACGGTCAGCCGAGCTGCAGCATGTTCCAGATCGCGTGCACGACGAAGGCCGCGACGAGGCCGCCTTCGATGTATGCGACGCCGAAACCGACGCCGAGGAGCACGGTCTGGTAGAGCGCGACGTGGTAGACGCCGAGGTGCGCGACGCCGAAGGCCAGTGACGCGGCGAACACCGCATAACTCCGCCCGTACTTCCGGGTGAGCACGTCTTGCAGGAGCCCGCGGTAGATCCGCTCCTCCGCGAGCGGGAAGACGACGGACGTCATGATCGCGAGCGTCGCGTCCGCGCGCACCTTCGCGATGGCTCGCGCAAGCTCGGCGGACTCGGCCGCGCGATCGATCTTCGTCTCGAGATCGAGCCGATCGACACACCGCGCGAGCTCCGAGCCCGTATCGAAGAACAGGCGAGCGGCCGTCACGATCGCCGCCGTCAGCGCGAGGCCGACCGCGGTTGCGAGGAGGATGCGAACCGGGGAGATCGAGCGAGCTCCCTCGACCGGTGCGTCGGGCTCCGTCGCCCGCCGCGCGACGATCGGAGCGATCGCGGCGAACGCGACGAACACCGCTGCCTGGCCGAACAGCCCGATCCCGAGCATCCGCGTGAGATGCAGCGCCGCGGGCAGGCCCGCAGCGCACGCGACGGCGGCGGCTACGAGCGCCCCCGGAGGATCCGTCCCTTGCGTCGCGGTGAACAGCTGCGAGCGCGTGATGCCGAGCTTGCCGAAAAGCTCGAGCGCAACGCGCGCGCGTGAAGGGACGTTCGCCGCGAGGAAGACGGCGGAAACAGCCGGAAGTGCGGCTGCGGCGTAGACGAGAAGATGCACGTCACGCCCGCAGAGCCGTGTCGCGACGAGCGCCCACCGAAGGGCGATCGCGGCGAGGGCCGTCGCGCAGATGCCCGGCATGCGCGGCGTCCGCCGGGACAGCTCGTAGATCACGAACGCGACGAGGATGACGTCGACGACCACGCGACCGACGCTCGCGTGCTGCGCGGTCACGAGCTCGCGGTCGAGCTCGAGGAGCATCGCCATCGGGATCACGTTCGCCGTGAGCAGCACGACCCGCGAGCGGGCGTACCCGCGCAGGCTCGGGATAGCGATGTCCCGTGCGAGGGCGTCACGGAGCGGCCCGTTCTTCTCGATCGCGGTCGCGAGCGGCTCGAACGGGCCCTCTTCCGAGAGCGCGATCTCCGTGTCGACGGTGACGCGCACCGAGCCGCCCTCGGCGAGGAGGTCGGTCGGTGAATGGCGCTCGGGGGCGCCGTCGGGACGCATCACGTAGACCACTGGCACCATGAGAGCACAGGGCCGTCGCCCCTCGCCGGAACGGAATCGGGCCGATACGTCGAGCTTCTAGGACCCCGGCAGTGCTAATAAGGAGAGGTGATCCTCGGCCTGACCCGCGGAGAATTCCTTCTCGTCGCGTTCATCTTCGGCCTCATCTATGTGGCTGGGCTGCTTCCGAAGATTGCGGCGCGGCTTGCCTCGTCCGGCGGCGGCTCCGCGGCTGGGGATGGGGACGAGGGGGCGCCGGCGAAGCCGAAGGGGGAATGAGGGGAGGGGATGGCCGACGAGACGCATGAGACGCGCCCGGCGTCGGGGAGGCATGGTCACGCCGGCGCGTCCGGGAGGTCGCCGACCGTCTTCGTGACGGACGCGGCCGCGGAGAGCGCGCGCATCGCCGACACGCTTCGCACGGCGGGCTATCTCGTCATCGACGTCCCGCTCGCGATGCTCGTCGCGCGCGCGCATGTGCAGCGTCCGAACGTGGTGCTCGTCGACATCGACGCGGTCTCCGCGCTCGAAGAGGTCGCGCGGCTCCGGAAGCTGCCTGGCACGGGCGCAATCGACTTCGTGTACTTCGGGTCCGGAGCTGGCTCGATCAAGACGATGGAGGACGCGATCGCGAACGAGGGAAGCGCGTTCTTCGTGCGGCCCGTCGACGTCTCCGCGCTCGCGCGACGTGTCGAGGCGCTGACCGGTGGACCGACGTTGCGGGCCGAGTCGCGCCTTTCGACGCCGCCTCCTTCGCTGCGGCTCAGCAGCCCGCCGCCCGATCGTCCGAGCACGCCGTCGCTTCCGGCTCCTGGGCTTCGTACACCCGGCCCGCCGCTGCCGATGAGCGTGCCGTCGCTCGCGGACCTGGTCGATCCGCCGCGATCGCTCGCGACCTTCGGGACCGTCTCGAACGAGCTGCAGCAGCTGCTCGCGGAGGCGGAGCTCCGGGCGGAGGTGATGCCGCATCCGGACGCGCCGCTGCCGTCTCCCGAGGAGGAGATCGAAGCTGTGTTGCCGGCGGACGTGCTCGCTTCGCTCGACGAGCCGATCGACGGCGACGAGGACGAGGAGCACGAGCCGCGCACCGGAACCGGAGCCGGACACGAGCGCGAAGGCACCGGCTCGCACGGAAAGCCGACGACTGCAGGTGGATCGAAGCACACGACCGCCTCGGGGCGATCCGTCTCGTCGACGCCGAACACGATCGAGCGCCGCGTCGGCAGCGAGAAACCGCCGCGCACCACCGCGTCGATCAAGCGCTCGACGGAAGAGTGGGCGCCGAACAGCGAGACGATCGATCGGCTGCGCAGTGTGCCGATCGGCAGCGACGAATGGGCGACGCAGCGCTCCTCCCGCGAGACCGCGCAGGCGTTGCCGCGACCTCAGGAGGTGGCGCGGATCGAGCGTCCATCGCCGATCCCGCCGTCACTCGTGGAAGTCCCGCGCTCCGAGCGTTCGCGGCCGGAGCTCACCCGCATGGACAGCGTGACGATCGCGACCGTCGACCTATCGCTCAGCCCGAGCCAAGCGCCGACGCGCGGCCCGAGCGAAGCGCCCCCGCGCGCGCCGGTCGCCGGGATCGTGATCGTTCAGCCCGTCGACGCGCGCCGCTTCCTCGCCGACGCGATCTCGCGCCGGCTCAGCGGCGCGATCGCGTTCGAGCACGATCGCGTCGTGAGGAGGCTCGTCGTTCGCGACGGCGATCTCGTCACCGCTGCTTCGGGCGCGGAGCGCGAGTCGCTCGTGTGCTTCCTCGGCGCGCGCGGTGAGCTGCCTCGCGACGAAGTCGAGCGACTCGCCGGGAAGATCCCTCCGTACGGCCGCCATGCCGGCGCGGCGCTCGTCGCGCACGGGTGGCTCGGCCAGGACCAGCTCTGGAGCGTGCTCCGCGCGCATGCGGAGTGGATCGCGACGTCGGTGCTCCGTCTTCCAGGCGGAACCGCGCAGCTCGAAGCCGAGCCTCCGGGACGGCTTCGGTCCGAGCCGAGCGTCTTCGCCGCCACGACGGGCGCGGAGATCTTCGTCGAGCTCGTCCGGCGCGCCGTCTCGCCGGAGGGAGCCATCCATGCGCTCGGAGGAGAGGACGCTCGTATCGACTACGGGCCCATGCGGTCGTTGCTCGCGGAATGCGTGCTCGCACCTGCGGAGGTCGAGCTCGTCAAGCGTGCTTGCGGCGGCACGCTCGGCGAGCTGCTTGCGCGCTCGGTCGACAGCGACATCGCGTCGGTCGTCCACGGTCTCGCCCTGCTCGGGATCCTCGACGTGCTGCCCGCGGCGGAGCCGGGCCGCTCGTCAGCGGCGGGAGCCGTCGATGTCGATGCCGGCGCGCTCGACGAAGAGGCGATCCGGGCGCGGATCCGCGCGCGCCTCGAGCTGGTCGAAGAGGGCGACTACTTCTCGGTCCTCGGTGTCGCTCGTGACGCCACGAGCTACGAGGTGCGCCGCGCGTTCGTCGAGCTCCGGCGCGCGTTCGAGCCGACGCGCATCCTCACTCCGCGGCTGCATGATCTGACGGACGACGTCCGGAAGATCGTCGTAGTGCTCGAGGAGGCGTACGAGATCCTTCGCGACGTTTCGCGCCGCGAGCGGTATCGCAAGGCGATCGAAGCGCGCCCCGGCTGACGGCGCACGGCGCACGACGCACGGCGCACAAAAGAAGAGAGGCGAGCGGCCCGTCGGCAGCTCGCCTCTTCGATGCTCTCTCGGGTCGAGCCCGAGGTGCGTCGATCAGCCCTTGCGGAAGATGTCCTGCACGTCCTGGAGGAGCTTCACGGCCTCGGCCTTCGGGCGCTGGAACGCGTTGCGGCCCATGATCGAGCCGAAGCCGCCGCCCTTCGCGAGCTCGCGCACCTCGTCGAGGAGCGCCGGCGTGTCCTTCGCCTCGCCGCCCGAGAAGATGACGATGCGCTTGCCGTTGAATGCAGACTGCACGACGTGGCGCACGCGATCGGAGAGGGTCTTCGTCGGGATGTTGAACTTCTCGAAGACCTTCTTCGCCTCGGGCTGCTCGATGTGGTCCTTCGGCGGCTTGACCTTGATGACGTGCGCGCCGAGCTGCGCCGCGATCTGCGCCGCGTACGCGGTGACGTCGGCCGCCTGCTCGCCTTCCTTCGAGAGGCCGGCGCCGCGCGGGTAGGCCCAGAGGACCGTCGGGAGGCCTGCGTCCTTCGCCTCGAGAATGAGCTGGCGAAGGTCCTCGTACATCCGGTTGCGCATCCCCGAACCCGGATAGATCGTGTAGCCGATCGCGGTGCACCCGAGACGGACGGCGTCCTTCACCGAGCCGGTGACCGCGCTGCACGGCTGGTCGATCTTCGCGAGCGTGTCGGAGTTGTTCAACTTGAGGATGAGCGGGATCTCACCGGCGTGACGATCCGCGACCGCCTCGAGGAAGCCGAGCGGCGCCGCGTAGGCGTTGCAGCCGGAGTCGATCGCGAGCTGCACGTGGTACTCGGGATCGTAGCCTTCCGGGTTCGGCGCGAACGAGCGGGCAGGACCGTGCTCGAAGCCCTGGTCGACCGGAAGAATGACCATCTTCCCCGTCCCGGCGAGGTTGCCGTGGTTCAGCATGCGTACGAGGTTTGCCCGCACACCCGGGTTGTCCGAGCCGTACCAGGAAATGATCTGCTTCACGCGGTCGGTCAGCGCCATCTCTCGCTCCTTGATCACGAACAGAGGTGAAAAGTGGCGCGAGGGTAGTCCGCGCCTCCGAGCGGATCAACTCCGCCTCGGGAATTAGTCCCTCTCGTTGGCTTCGTCACTCACGCATGAGTGGCGCGGCGTCGTGTCTTCGTCGCGCTCCGTTGGCGCGTCGAGATGCATGCACCGCGCAGCGCCTTACGCTGTCCGTGGCTTCGCAGCTGAATTTCCGCGACCTCTCTTGCCACGCTCGACGTCATCTGGGAAACCGGAGCACGACATGCCCGATCACAGCAGCATTCCCGCAATTCGTCCGCCCGCCGTCGTGGGCACTACGCTTCGAGAGCACGTCCTCCACGGGATGCATGCGGCACCAGGTGCCACGGGCGAGTTCACTTCGCTCCTCAATCACATCTCGCTCGCCATCCGCATCATCAACTCGCGCGTTCGAGCAGCGGGGCTCGCGGGACTGCTCGGCTACACGGGCGAGACGAACGTGCAGGGCGAGGAGGTGCAGAAGCTCGACGCGTTCTCGAACGAGGTCATGCTCAACGTGCTCCAGCGGAGCGGTCACTGCGGAGTCATCGGGAGCGAAGAGGTCGACGAGGCCATCCTCGAGGACAACCACGGCAAGTACGTGGCGCTGTTCGACCCGCTCGACGGCTCGAGCAACATCGACACGAACGTCGGCATCGGCACCATCTTCGCGATCCTCCGCCGCTCCGATCCGAAGCTCTCTCCGCCGGCGCTCGCGGATGCGCTCCGTCCGGGTCGCGAGATCGTCGCGGCCGGCTACGTGCTCTACGGACCGTCGACGATCTTCGTCCTCTCGACCGGCCAGGGCGCGCATGGGTTCACGCTCGACCCGGCCATCGGCGAGTTCTTCCTCTCGCAGCCCGACATCAAGTGCCCGACGCGTGGCGGCTGCTTCTCGGTGAACGAGGGCAACTTCTCGCGATGGACGCCGGAGATCCAGAGCTGGGCTCGATGGATCAAGGGCGAGGGGTCGGCGCAGAAGCCGCCGGTCGGCGACGACTTCAAGACGCCGTACGGCGCGCGCTACGTCGGATCGCTCGTCGCGGACGCGCACCGGACGCTCATCAAGGGCGGCATCTTTGCGTACCCGGCCGACTCGAAGAGCAAGAACGGCAAGCTCCGCCTGCTCTACGAGGCCAACCCGATGGCGTTCCTCTTCGAGCAGGCCGGCGGCGCCGCCACGAACGGCAAGGACCGCATCCTCGACATCATGCCGACCGAGCTTCACCAGCGGACCCCGCTCGTCATCGGCTCCAAGGATGACGTCGGCGCCTTCCGCCGGTTCGTGGTCGGCGAACGCGGCTGATACGACTCTGGCGACCCAACCCCGCGGTCGTGGTATCTCAGGAGACTCCCTGACGAAACCCGATCGATCATGAAACATTTGTGGGGCAGGAAGCCGCTCGCGGAGCTCGAGGCCGAGTCACTCGAATCCGAGAAGGGCTTGAAGCGCACGCTCGGCGCCGGATCGCTCGTCGCGCTCGGCGTCGGTGCAATCATCGGGGCAGGTCTCTTCGTACGGACGGCAGCTGCCGCCGCGAACGCCGCCGGCCCGTCCGTCACGTTCGGCTTCATCGTCGCGGCGATCGGCTGCGCGTTCGCCGGGCTCTGCTACGCGGAGCTCGCGTCGATGCTTCCGATCGCCGGCAGCGCGTACACGTACACGTACGCGACGATGGGCGAGCTGATCGCCTGGATCATCGGCTGGGACCTCACGCTCGAATACGCGCTCGGAGCGGCGACCGTCGCCATCGCGTGGAGCGAGTACCTGAACAAGCTGCTCGCGATATTCGGGATGGCGATCCCATACGCGTTTTGTCACTCGCCATTCGAGGTCGATCCGATCACGCAGGCGCACGGCATCATCAACCTGCCGGCGCTCGGGATCCTCGTCATCCTCACGTTCCTGCTCGTGCGAGGCATCCAGGAGTCGGCGATCGTCAACACGGTCATCGTCATCGTGAAGCTCGCGATCGTCGTCCTGATCATCGGGCTCGGATGGAGCTTCATCGACCCGGCGAACCACACGCCGTACATCCCGCCGGTCGGCGAGTACACGGACAAGCAGGGCGTCACGCACGCGTTCGGCGGAGGCATGGGCATCCTCGGCGCTGCAGGCATCGTGTTCTTCGCCTTCATCGGCTTCGACGCGGTCTCGACCGCTGCGCAGGAGGCGAAGAACCCGCGGCGCGACATGCCGATCGGCATCCTCGGATCGCTCGCGGTCTGCACCGTGCTCTACGTGCTCTTCGCGCACGTGCTCACGGGGCTCGCGCCCGTCGAGTTCTTCCGCACGACCGGCAGCGAGGCGTCCGTGGCGCAGGCGATCGAGCGCGCGATGCCCGGCTACAAGTGGCTGTCGAACCTCGTGACGGTCGCCATCCTCGGCGGCTTCTCGTCGGTCATCCTCGTCATGCTGATGGGGCAGTCGCGCGTCTTCTACTCGATGAGCCGCGACGGCCTCGTTCCGGGCATGTTCTGCGAGCTCCATCCCCGCTACCGCACGCCGTACAAGTCGAACCTCCTCTTCCTCGGCTTCGTCGGGCTCTTCGCGGCGTTCGTTCCGGGCGACATCGTCGGTGACATGACGAGCATCGGGACGCTCTTCGCGTTCATCCTCGTGTCGCTCGGCGTCTGGGTGATGCGCGTGAAGGAGCCGCTCATCCCGCGGCCGTTCCGCGTCCCTGCCGTACCGGTCGTGTCGACGCTCGGCGCGCTTCTCTGCTCCGCGATGATCTTCGGCCTCGGCTGGCCGAACTGGGCGCGCCTCGGCGTCTGGCTCGCGCTCGGCCTCGCGATCTACTTCGGCTACGGCAACAAGCGATCGAAGCTCTCGCGGGCGGCGTAGCTCGCTCGTAGCTCGTAGCTCGTAGCTCGCTCGTCGCTCTCAGCGCCCGCGCTCGGAGCCCCAGAGAAACACGTGGAGCCGCGTGCCGAGCCGGTATCCATGCGTCCGGCAGCGATCGGCAAGCCAGCGTGAGCGTTCGGCCAGCACCTCCGGAGTGACGCCTTCGGGCGAGAGGAGGACGCGCTCGCGCGGGATGGCGAGCGCCTCGACGAGCTCGCGGACCTCGGTGATGTCGTCTTCGGACGTGACGACGAGCTTGAGCGTCGCGTTCGGGCGCACTGCGAACCACTGCAGGACCGAAGGGCGGTGGCGTGCGCGATCGGCATTGCCGGACGTCGCGAGCTTCGGCGAGACGTTCCACTGATCGACGTGCTCCGCGAACGTCGCCGTCGGGAGCACCGTCCCATTCGTCTCGACCTCGATCCGGAAACCGCTCTCCCGCAGCGCCTTCGCGAGAACCGCGAGCTCGTCCTGCTGGAGGAGCGGCTCACCACCCGTGAAGACGGCGTTCTTCACACCGTCGCCGGCGGCCTCGAGCACGCGACGCGTGATCTCGTCGATGGGCATCTCGACGGTCTCCACGGCGCGGTCGTAGGTGCTCCAATCCCACGTGTATTTCGTATCGCACCAGCTACAGCGGAGGTTGCACTCGGCGAGGCGCACGAAGACGCTCGGCACCCCGGCGCTCGTCCCTTCGCCTTGCACGGTGGCGAAGATCTCCGGCTCACCGTTCTTCATGCGGCTGAGAAGCATGTGGTCGCGCGACCATATCGCGCCGAGGGCTGCAGTCCAAACGGTCGAGCGGGACTATGCGCTGCTCTGCGCCGACGGTCCTCATCCCGAGCACCGCACGCGACGCTGTAGCTCACTCGGGTGACATATCTCGAGCCCGTGTCCCTTGGCGCCGGCTGCCGGGCGTAGGAACAGTCCTGGCGACGACGATGAAGGCACCCGCGTCCGAGCCCAGCGTTCGACGTCGCGACCCGGCGATGGTGCTCATCGCCGACCACCTCGATCACCGGCGCACGCTCTACGTGGAGACCCTGCTGTTCCACTCCGATTACCGGATCGTCGAGGCCACCGACGCGCGCGGCGTCTTCGAGCGTGCGCGCCGCCTCCGCCCGCGCGTCGTCCTCATGCCGCTCGCGCTGCCGGACATCGAGCCCAACGTCGAGGCGATTCGGCGACTGAAGGACGAGCCGTCACGCCGTGAGCTGCGCATCATCGGCATCGCCGACCGTCCTCCCGCCGAGAGCGAGCCTCTCGTCGAGGCGCTCGGCGTGGACCTCCTCCTCCATGAGCCGTGCCTTCCGTCGGAAGTCCTCGAGCACATCCGGAGCTGCATCCGCGCAGGGCCACGCCCCGACTCGGGGACGCATGCAACGCCGCGCACGGACCGAAAGCGAGGCGCCGAGCGCGTCGCCGACAAGGCCGAGGCGAAGGACAAGGCCGAGGCGAAGAAGGGACCGCGGTCGCGATCCTCGTGACAAGGACCGAGAACCCCGTCTGACGCTGCCGATACGCGCTCGAGCGCGAGCATCCGCATGCCGCCCGGAGCGGGGGCCTTCACGGCGTCGAGCATCTGCGCGCCGAGGGTTTGTCCGGGAAAACCCGACCGTCATCGGGAAGTTTCGCACGCTACGTTCGTGCGTTCGAACCCCGATCCCCAAAGGCAGGCTACGCTCGTCATACGTGACCGGGCGCCGCTCGAAAGCACCGACTCCGCTTGTCTTGGTTGTCGAAGACGACCACGACACTCGGGAGCTCTACGCCTCGCAACTGGAAGCAGCGGGCTACCGTGTCGAGTGTGCCGAGCATGGTGACGAAGCGGTGATCCTTGCGCGTCGAGCGATGCCTGCGGCGATCCTCATGGACCTCGCGATGCCCCGGATGGACGGCTGGGAAGCGACGCAGACGCTGAAGAGCGCCCCGGCGACCAAGGACATCTGGATCATCGCCGTGACCGGTCAGCTCGAGCGACATGCGATCGACCGCGCGCAGGCTGCTGGTGTGGATGCGTTCGCGACGAAGCCGGTAGAGCCCGACGAGCTCGTACGCCTCGTCGCTGCCGGCGTTGCACGCGGTCGCGCCGAACGCCGGGCGTGACGCTCGACGAGGTGAGGCGAGGCGCGGCACTCCGTTCGAGAGCGCCCTGGGTGAACGGGCGTGACCCTCGCGGATGGGTCCTCTAAGTTGCGGCGTTGGTGCGGCGAAGCGTTCGACAGACGCGATGGCCAGGGAGATTGTCGGGGAGGCTGTCGGCGTGTGCCTTGTTCGCCAGCGCGGTCCTGCACGGTCCGAAGGCCCACGCGATACGTCCGTTCGTGACCGACGATGCCCATACCGTCGGCAAGGGGCACCTGCAGCTCGAGACGTACTGGCGGCGCGATCGTTACGCGCTCCAGCACTGGATGCTGCCTGCGATCGGTCCGACCGAGTGGCTCGAGCTGACGCTCGGCGGCGTTCACGGTGCATCGCATCTGCGAGACCCCGTCGAGAGGCCGCACTACGCGCTCGGTGGTCCGCTCGTGCAGGGCAAGTTCCTGCTCCGCGACACGGTGCCGAACGACTGGCCCGGCGTCGCCGTGGTCGTCGGCTCGGTGCTTCCGGCGGGCATTGCCGGGTTCGAGGCGCCGGGGTGGAACGGCTTCTCGTACCTCGCGGTGACGCAGGGCTTCTTCAAGGAGGACGACCTCTTCATCCACGCGAACATCGGC
>JAEXCN010000137.1 GCA_023402175.1 Pseudomonadota bacterium
ACGTGGACGTTCGACGTGCCTCCGCCGCAGAGCACGCCGTGGTCACGGGCGGTCGTCTCCGGGGAGACGCTTCTCCTCCAGAGCCCGTCCGTCTTCCTGATGGCAGACGTCGCAGGTGATCGCATCGGGGCAACGTGGAAGGCGCTGCCCGCGAAGGGCCCTCCCGAAGGATTCATGCGTCCCTGGTTCGTGACGGATGCGGGGCTGACCGTCGCTGGCGGCGAACACACCGGCGCGTTCACGAAGAACGTGTATACAGCAAGCATTCTCGCGGACGGCGGCGTCGACGATTGGCAGCAGTCGGCGAGCTCGACTCTCGTGAAGCCGCGAGGTGACGTCACGCTGTTCCGCCACGGCGACTTCCTCTACGCGATCGGCGGACGCGACAACGGCTCGCCGACCGCTCCGGGCCGGGACGAGATCGAGGTCGCACGTTACGCGGCGGACGGAACGCTCGGCGCGTTCGCCGCCACGACGGAGCTCGTGAACCCGGGCGCGGATGCCGCCTCTTTCGGAGTGTTCCTCCCGATCGTCGCCGCCGGGAGCGGCTATCTGTTCGTGCTCGGAGGGCAGACGAACGCCGCGGGCTCGTCGACGAGCGACGTCGCGCTGGCCGCGAAGATCGACGAAGCAACGGGGCAGCTCGGGGCCTGGATCGCGCTCCCGAAGCTCCCGGCTCCGATGAACGGAGCGGCGGCTGTCGTCGCGAATGACACGCTCCTCGTCTTCGGCGGGAACCTCGGGAGCTCCTCGAGCGATGCCGTGCTCGCGCTCTCGATCCAGGCGAACGGTTTCGGCACCGAGTGGAAGAAGATCGGCTCGCTCCCCGGACCGCGTACCGGTCTCGCCGCGGTGGTGTACTGAGATGCGTTCGAGCGCGAAGCTGACGCTCTTCTTCTTCGCCGCGACCGCGACCGTGCTCGGCTGCGCGCTGTCGTTCGGGCCCGGTGACTACACCGGTGCGGGCAGCGATGCCTCGGACAATGACGCCGTGCCGGCGCCGCCGCCGGATGGCGGCTCCGACACCACTGCGCCGGACGGCGATCCATCGGACGCGCCGACGCGTCGCTTGCTCGTCCTCGCCGGCGAGAAGGATGGCCCCGACACGCCGACGAACGACGTATGGGTCGCGCCGATCGAGGCGAACGGCGACGTCGGGCAATTCGAGTACATTCAGCCGGGTCTCTTCCGAGGCACGCTCGTGACGGCAAACGTCGCCGGAGGGCGGCTGTTCGTCGCGTCGCGAGCGAACGGAAGATCGGTCGAGCACGTCGCCGTCGACGCGGGGCTGCTCGTTCCTCCGTGGCACGGGCAGACGGTCGCTGCTCCCGAGCTCCCGGGCTACGGCCAGATCTTCTCTGGCTCGAGCCTGCTCGCGCTCGGCGGCGCCGGCGACGTCCCCGACGACACGGGTGCAACGGTCTTCGTCCGCGACGACGCGATCCGCATCAGCGCGTTCGATGGAGGCGCGTTCGGGGCGCTCACGCCGTCGACATCGAAGCTGCCCGTTCCGCTCCGCGACATGACGACCGTCGCGTACAAGGATTTCGTCTACGTCATCGGCGGCGATGGCGCGGCGGCCGATCAGAAATCGAAGGTGTACGTCGGCCGGACGGATCCTCAGGCGGGCGTGGGCGCGTTCACCGAGACCTCGCGCGTCATCAACCCGCAGAACAACCAGCCACACACACCGTCGTCTCCGATCGTGTGTGCAGGCGAGGGGCGCCTCTTCATGGCAGGCGGGATGACCGGCAGCTCCGCGACCGACATCGTCCTCGCGGCCACGATCGACGAAGGCGACGGGACGATCGGACCTTGGAAGGCCGTGACGAAGCTCCCGGGGCCACTTCGTGGGGCGGGATGCGCCATCTGGAACGGTCACTTGCACGTGCTCGGAGGGATCGGCGCCACATCGCGATCGGATCGCATCGTCCGCGCGCCGATCGCTCAGGACGGAACCCTCGGCGAGTGGGAGCTCTCCTCCGGCGAGAAGCTCCCCGCGCCACGCTCGAGCGTGATCGCCATCCCGTTCTGATTGCGTCCCGGGTGCGGCCGCCTTCCGACTGGCTGAATGGTCGGTCCGAGGGCTACGATCCCATCCGATGGTTGCTGCCGGTCCGGCGTTCGCCGGTGGACAGCTAGGACGCTACGAGCTCCACGGCGCGATCGCCCGTGGCGGCATGGCGACCGTTTACGTCGCGCGCATGAGCGGCGCAGCCGGCTTCACGCGGACGGTCGCAGTGAAGCGGCTGCACCCGCACCTCGCGGCGGACCCGACGTTCACCGCGATGTTCGTCGACGAGGCGCGCCTCGCTGCGCGCATCCGCCATCCGAACGTCGTCGACACACTCGACGTCGTCGCCGAGGGCGGCGAGCTGTTCCTCGTGATGGCCTTCGTGCTCGGCGAGACGCTCTCGAAGATGGTCCGTGCGGCGACGACGCAAGGGCTGCGTCTTCCGGCGAGCGTCGTCTCGAACATCGTCATCGGCGCGCTCGAAGGATTGCATGCTGCACACGAAGCGCGGAGCGAGCAGGGCGAGCCGCTCGGCATCGTCCATCGGGACGTGTCTCCACAGAACATCCTCGTCGGCGTCGACGGCGTCGCGCGCGTGATCGACTTCGGCGTCGCGAAGTCGGCAGGACGTCTCCAGGAGACCGAAGGCGGGGAGCTCAAGGGCAAGCTCGCGTACATGGCTCCGGAGCAGCTCACGCGTCGCGCGGTCGATCGTCGATGCGATGTGTTCGCGATGGGCGTCGTCCTCTGGGAAGCGCTGACGTCGCGCCGCCTGTTCGCGGGCGATGACGCCGCGAGCACGCTGTATTCGGTGGTGAACGATCCGATCCCGCCGCCGAGCACGGTGTGCCCCGACGTTGCGCCCGCGCTCGACAGCGTCGTGCTCGGCGCGCTCCAGCGCGATCCGTCGATGAGGTTCCAGACGGCGCGCGAGATGGCGCTCGCGCTCGAAGCGGCGTGCCCTCCGGCGTCTGCGCGTCAGACGGGCGAATGGGTCGAAAAGCTCGCGGCCGAACCTCTCCGCATTCGCGGCGACATCCTGCGCGCGGTCGAGCAGGCGACGTCTGCGGCCCCGACGGGATCGCTTCCGCACGGTCCGGACGACATCGCGTCGATCGGGCCGGGCTCGGGCGGGCAGCGAACGGGCTCGGGGCGGCTCTCGACGATGACGCACACGAGCGCGTCGGGTATCTCGGGCGTGTCGATGATGACGGGGACGAGCGGGGTGACCAGCAGCGGCTACTCCGATCCGTCGCACGCGACACGCGTGCATCCGGTCGAGGCCGAGAGGCGTCTTCCGCTCGGCGCTCTGCTCGGCATCTGCACGGTGCTCGCGCTGATGCTCGCAACCGGGCTCGTCACCGGGATCAAGGCGCTCACGCAGCGGACCAGCAAGGCGAAGGCCGAGCCGGCGCTCGCGACGACGTCCTCGTCCGCTTCTTCGCAGCCGGCGCTGACGACGGCCGATTCTACGCCGGGTCCGATCCAGCCCGCGCCGACCGCACCGGCGGTGACGACGAGCGCGGTCGTCGTCGATCCTCCGCCGACGGTGCCGGCGACGGGCAGCGCGACGGCGACCACGAGCGCGACGGTTGCAGTCGCTTCGCCACGGCCGTCGGTCGCCATCGTCGCCCGGCCGCAGTCGATGCCTACCGCAAGGTCCGCGAAGTCGCCGGCCGACTGCGAGAATCCGTTCACCGTCGACGCGAACGGCGTGAAGCGGCCGAAGCCGCATTGCTTCGCACACTGACCAGCGCGCGAGGAGCTCGACGCGCGAGCAACATCTTCGTCACAAGGTCGGGCCGAACGCGGCGCCGCGCGAGTTTCGGCCACGCCGCCGCGCGTTCTCGTATGATGTCCGTCGATGGCCTTCCGTGCTCGCGCGGCCCTCGCGCCCTCGATGGCGCTGGGCATCTCGCTCGCTGTGGTGCTCACCACGAACCGAGCGCTCGCCGAAGACAACGTCTGCATCCAGTCCTACGAGCAGACGCAGACGTTGCGACGAGCTGGCAAGCTTCGAGAGGCGCGTACGGAAGCCGCCAGGTGCGCGGCCGATACATGCCCTGCGGTGCTCTCGAAGGACTGCGCCAAGTGGCTCACCGAGATCGATCAGAGCATCCCGACGGTAGTCTTCGACGTGAAGAGCGCGTCGGGAGAGGAGCTCACGAACGTCCGTGTGCTCGAGGACGGCAAGGTGATCGCCGACAAGCTCGACGGAAAGAGCATCACGCTCGACGTCGGACCTCACGTCTTCCGCTTCGAGTCGACGGACGAAAAGGGACTTCCCGCGGAGCAGAAGACGGTCGTCCACGAAGGCGACAAGAACCGGAAGATCTCGGTGACCCTCGGCGCGAAGGCTGCCGCTGCACCGACGCCAGCGATCGCGTCGGCGCGACCGGTCCCGATCACGGCGTACGCCTTCGGTGGCGCGGCGCTCGTCTCGCTCGGGGTCGGCACCGTCTTCGCGCTCAGCGGATCGTCGAAGGAGAGCGATCTCGATCGCTGCCGACCGTCGTGTCCCGCCGACGCGGTGAACGACGCATCCACGAGCTATGCTGTGGCGGACATCTTCCTGACGGCAGGCGTCGTGTCGGCGATCGCGGCGGTCACGATCTTCATCACGCGCCCGACCGTCGGCATGCCCGCAGCGTCTGCGCTCTCGCATCGGCGCCCGGGGCTTTCCTTCGCGTTCTGATCGCGCGGCGCGCGCTCAGCGCACCGCGTGGACGAGCGCGCCGGCCATCGCGCCGCCGACGACGATCCACGCCGAGCTCAGCTTGTAGCGAATGAGCAGCACGGCCGCCGCGACGGCCATCACGATCGTTGGCACGTCGACGAGCGCCGTGCGCGCAAGCTGAAGCGAGACCGCGGCCATGAGGCCGAGCGACGCGACGTTCACTCCATCGAGGAACGCGCCCGCCAGCTTCGACCTCCGCAGACGCGGCACGAGCGGGCCGCTGATCGCGACGAACGCGAAAGCCGGGGCGAAGATCCCGAGCGTCGCGGCAGCAGCACCGGGACCACCGCGAACGACGTAACCGATGAACGTCGCCGTCGTGAACAGCGGTCCCGGAGTGATTTGACCGACCGCGATGGCGTCGAAGAGCTGCTGCTCCGTCAGCCAGTGACGCTCCGCGACGAGGTCGTTCCGCAAGAAGGCGAGCAGCACGTAGCCGCTGCCGAAGAGGACCGATCCGATCTTCGCGAAGGCGAGAAAGAGGCTTCCGAGCCCGGCCGATCCGCCGGCGACCGTCGCGCTCGCGGCCGCGCCCGCGCCGACGGCGCTCGCGAGGGCAGGGAAGGGGGCCGTCGCGTCGACGTCTGGCGTGTGTTTGCGCCCGACGAGCATCACCGTCGCGCCTCCCACGGCGAGGATCACGAGCTCGTCGATCCCAGCGAAGCTCGCCACGACGGCGAGCACACCGAGCACGCCGAGAAGCGGCGTCTTCACTGCCGTTCGTCCGAGTGACCAGAGCGCCTGAGCGACCACGGCGATGATCACGGGCTTGATGCCGTAGAGGAGCCATCGCGCCTGTGGGAGCGTTCCCCAGCGCACGTAGAGCCACGCGATCGTGGCCGTGATGAGCGCCGCCGGCAGGATGAAGCATGCTCCGGCGACGATGAGCCCCGGGAATCCGGCGCGGCGATGCCCGATGTGGATCGCCATCTCGGTCGAGTTCGGACCGGGGATCAGGTTGGCCGCGCCGAGCAGATCGATGAAGTCGTCTCGGGTGAGCCATTGCCGGCGCCGCACGACCTCTTCTTCCATCATCGCGATGTGCGCGGCGGGTCCGCCGAAGCCGAGTGTGCCGAGGCGAAGGAACAGCAGTGCGAGCTCGAGCAGCGCGCTCTTCTTTGGACCGTCGTTCTCCATCGGGCGACGGAGCATAGGCGGTCTCGTTCGAGGTGGGCAGTCCGGTCCGCCGTCGACGCTCGCGACAGCGGACCGGAGATGTCTCGTCTACCCTCAGCGAGCCTTCGTCGCCGAGCAACCGCAACCGGATGCGCACCCGCACTCCGGTTCGCAATTGCACGCAGGACCGCAGCAGCACTCGCCTGCACTCTCCGCCGAGGTACCTCCGCAACCGCAGCTGCCCTTCGCGCACGTGTTGCAACCGCAGCTCTTCTTCGTCGATTCGATCATCGTCATGTCTCCTTCGCCCCTGAAGACGTCACGGTGGCCGGGGCATTACAGACGCGTGTCGAAATCGTCCGAGCTCGTCTCCTACATCCACGCATCGATCAGCGCGCATTAGTTGGTCATCGATGCGCGACTCGTTTACGCCCGAAGTCGGCCATGATGCAGATCGAAGCTCGAAGCGAGGTCGTTCGAACGGGCGAGAGCTACGACGCTCCGCCTCCGCGCGATCGACTGCCGACCATCCCCGAAGATCTCTCCGAGTACGCGTGGATCCATACGGGCCCGCCGAGCTGGTCGGACGATCGTCCGTCCGAGCGCGACGTCG
This sequence comes from Pseudomonadota bacterium, assembly GCA_023402175.1. Classification (GTDB taxonomy): domain Bacteria; phylum Myxococcota_A; class Polyangia; order Polyangiales; family Polyangiaceae; genus Labilithrix. The sequence continues at coordinate 6,481 of JAEXCN010000137.1, forward strand.
AGCTCGACACGGTCCACGCACAGATGTCGCGCGAGCAGAGCGCGCTCGACGCGATGACCGCCGGCCTTCTCGTCGATCTCTGGCACAGCGATGTGCCCAGCGTCGTCGCGGCCGTCGAGACGGTCGTCGACGAACGCGAGGCACGGATCCTCTCGCTCGTCGATGGGCGCGCCACCGTCGGCATGCTGCTCGAGATGTCGGGCCTAGCGCTGTCCGAGATGCTCGGCGTCCTCTGCGAGCTCTGCGCCCGCGGAGTGATCGCGCTCGATCGGTCGCAGCGCTTTGCGCGTCGTGAGGACGCGCCGACCCACGCCTGACGCGTCCTACGACGAGCGACGCTCGAGGAGCTCGCGCAGGTCGGCCGGGATCTCCATCGGCACGAAGCCGCTCACGTTCGTGCGACCGGTGTTTCCGGGCGGGTAGATGCCGAGGAACGACGACGGAGCGGCGACGAGCAGGCGCCAGACCTGCCCGGCAATCTCGCCGACGTCGCGCTTCTTCCAGCCATAGACGAGCATCCAGACGTGGGCTCGGACGTGATCGACGACCGAAGCCTGGCCGATGACGTGCGCGCGGTCGAGCAGCAGCTCGGCCGCCGTCCAGTCGCGCCGTCGCATCGCGGCCCGCGCGCTCTCGATGTGCGCATCGAACGCCTCGCGGCGGACAACTGTCGGTCGAGTGGTGAGCGTCTGCACGTCGTTCGTCATGGCGTCACCCGAGATGACGGCCGAGCGCCGCGATGATTACAGGGGTCAGCGCATTTTCTGACCGCGGTTCGCGAGCTCAGCCGCAGCGCGCAGCCAACGGCGCACGTCGTCGCGCGGGAGATCGTCGACCGACGTGCTGGTCTAGTGCGTCTCTCGGGCCGATAATGCCGCCGTCGCATGCCTCGCTACGTAGCCTTCCTCCGCGGTGTCAGTCCGATGAACGCGAAGATGCCCGAGCTGAAGCGGGCGTTCGAGGCAGCAGGGTTCGAAGAGGTGAAGACGGTGCTCGCGAGCGGCAACGTCGTCTTCAGTGCGCGCGCCGCGTCCGAACGCTCGCTCCAGAAAGCGGCCGAGACTGCGATGGCCGAGCGACTCGATCGCTCGTTCATGACGATCGTGCGCCGCGTCGACGCGCTTCGCGAGCTCCTCGAGTCGGACCCGTATCGAGGGTTCCGGCTGCCGACCAACGCAAAGCGCGTGGTGACGTTCCTTCGCGAGAAGCACAAGGCGAAGCTGTCGCTCCCGATCGAGCTCGACAGCGCGAAGATCCTATCGGTGGAAGAAACGGAGGTCTTCAGCGCCTACGTCCCGAGCCCGCGCGCGCCGGCGTTCATGACGCTCATCGAGAAGACGTTCGGCACCGAAGTCACGACGCGCACCTGGGGGACGGTCGAGAAGGTGTCCCGCTGATCACCGTGGTTCGCGAGGTTCGAGTGGCATCGAAAAAGGTCCCTGCAGCAAAGACGAAGTCGAAGACGCTCCCTGCAGCAAAGACGAAGTCGAAGAAGGTCGCGGCGAAGAGCGGCACGGGGAACGCCGTCGACGCCTTCCTGTCCGGGCTCGATCACCCTCGGAAGGCGGAGATCGAGGCCCTCCGGAAGCTCATCCTCGGCGTCGATCGACGCATCGAAGAGAGCATCAAGTGGAATGCTCCGAGCTTCGCGATCGGAGAGCACTTCGCGACGTTCAAGCTGCGTCCCGGCGATACCGTCCAGGTCGTGTTCCACACCGGCGCGAAGGTGAAGCCCGGCGCGCGGCCGATCACGATCGACGATCCGTCGGGGATGCTCGTGTGGGCCGCAAAGGACCGGTGTGTCGCTACTCTCGCCGATCTCGCCGACATCCGCGCGCGAAAGTCCGCGTTCGTCGCGATCGTCGAGCAATGGATCGAGCAGATGTGATTCGAGCGCGCGTCGCGGAACGTTCGTCGAACGAACGATGAGCTCGGCCCCGCGGGTCGTCGTATCGACCAGCGTTTCCTGGCCCAGCGCGCTCGGGGCGGGCGTGGGCCGGAGACGTGGTTCGCTCAGCGGGAACGGGCAGACTTCGGACGGCTTCCGACGAATGCCGCCAGGTGCTCGCCGGTCACGGTGGACTTTGCCGCCACGAGGTCGGCCGGAGTGCCTTCGAACACGATGCGGCCGCCGTCGTGTCCAGCGCCCGGCCCGAGATCGATGATCCAATCGGCATGCGCCATCACCGCCGGATGGTGCTCGATCACGATGGCCGACTTGCCGGCGTCGACGAGCCGGTCGAGCAACCCGAGAAGCTGCTCGAGATCGGCCAGGTGCAGCCCGGTGGTCGGCTCGTCGAGCACGTAGACACCACCGTCGGTACCGAGATGCGTCGCGAGCTTGAGCCTTTGCCGTTCGCCACCGGAGAGCGTGGTGAGCGGCTGGCCGAGCCGCAAGTAACCAAGCCCCACGTCGGCCATGCGCTGCAGGATCGCGTGTGCGGCCGGCGTATGCGCCTTACCAGTGCCGAAGAAGCGGAGCGCGTCCTCGACGGGCAGATCGAGCACCTGGGCGATGTCGAGCCCGCCGAGCCGGTACTCCAGCACCGACGCCTGGAACCGCCGTCCATCACATTCCTCGCAGACCGTGGTGACGCCGGCCATCATCGCGAGGTCGGTGTAGATCACGCCGGCGCCGTTGCAGGTCGGGCACGCGCCCTCGGAGTTGGCGCTGAAGAGCGCGGGCTTCACGCCGTTCGCTTTCGCGAACGCCTTTCGGATCGGCTCGAGCAGATCGGTGTACGTCGCCGGGTTGCTCCGTCGCGAGCCACGGATCGGCGTTTGGTCGACCGATACGACGCCCTCGCGGTCAGACACCGAGCCATGGATGAGCGAGCTCTTTCCCGACCCGGCCACGCCGGTCACGACGACCAGCACGCCGAGCGGGATCTCGACGTCGACGTTCTTCAGATTGTGCGTGCGCGCGCCGCGCACCTTCAGCACGCCCGACCGCTTTCGCACGGAAGGCTTCAGCGAGGCTCGGTCGCTCAGGTGACGCCCGGTGAGCGTGCCGCTCGCCCGCAGCGCATCGACGGTGCCTTCGAACACGACCTCGCCGCCGGCGGTGCCGGCACCGGGGCCGAGGTCGACGACGTGGTCGGCGATCTCGATGATCGAAGGCTTGTGCTCGACGACGAGGACGGTGTTGCCCTTGTCGCGCAGCCGCAGCAGCAGATCGTTCATCCGCTGGATGTCGTGCGGGTGCAGCCCGGACGTCGGCTCGTCGAAGACGTAGGTCACGTCGGTGAGCGATGACCCGAGGTGGCGGATCATCTTCGTGCGCTGCGCCTCGCCGCCCGAGAGGGTGCCGGTCGGCCGGTCGAGGCTGAGATAGCCGAGCCCGATCTCCACGAACGCGTCGAGCGAGTGGCGGAGCGACGCCAAGAGCGGCGCCACGGACGGCTCGTCGAGGCCGCGCACCCATTCGGCGAGGTCGCTGATCTGCATCGCGCAGGCGTCGGCGATGTTCTTTCCCTTGATCTTCGACGACCGGGCGCCCTCGTTGAGCCGGGTGCCCTTGCACTCCGGACAGGTGGTGAAGGTGACCGCGCGCTCCACGAAGGCGCGGACGTGCGGCTGCATCGACTCGACGTCCTTCGACAGGAACGACTTCTGGATCTTCGGGATCACGCCCTCGTACGTGAGGTTGATGCCATCGACCTTGATCTTGGTCGGCTCCTTGTGGAGCAGGTCGTGGAGCTCCTTTTTGGTGAACTTGCGGATCGGCTTGTCCGGATCGAAGAAGCCGCAGCCGCTGAAGATGCGGCCGTACCAGCCGTCCATCGAGTAGCCGGGGATCTTCAACGCACCGTCGTTGAGCGACTTCGTGTCGTCGTAGATCTGGGTCAGATCGATGTCGTTGACCGATCCCATGCCCTCGCATCGCGGGCACATGCCGCCGGTACGGTTGAAGACGACCTTCTCGGTCTTGCGGCCTCCCTTCTCGACCGTGATCGCTCCGGCCGCGCGGACCGATGGGACGTTGAAGGCGAACGCTTGAGGCGGGCCAACGAACGGCTTGCCGAGGCGGCTCCACAGCACCCGCAGCAGTGCGTTGGCGTCGGTCACCGTGCCGACCGTCGAGCGCGGATTACCGACCAGCCGTTCCTGATCGACGATGATCGCGGTCGTCAGCCCTGAAAGGACGTCGACCTCGGGCCGCGACAGCGTCGGCATGAATCCCTGCACGAACGCGCTGTAGGTCTCGTTGATCAGCCGCTGCGACTCCGCCGCGATCGTGCCGAAGACGAGCGAGGACTTGCCGGATCCCGAGACACCGGTGAACACGGTCAGCCGCCGCTTGGGGATCGCGATGCTGACGTCTTTCAGGTTGTTTTCACGGGCGCCCTGGACGCGGATCAGGTCGTGGCTGTCTGCGGGGGCCAGGCCGGAGGAGGTCTTCTTTGCGATCATGTCAGCGCTCATGCCAGCGAGCATCGGCGGTCTGTGAAGACATCCCGGCGGTCCTCGCGATCAGGGCGAGGAGCTTACCCCATCATCTTCCCGCCGTAGCGCGTCCGACCGCGCCTAGCTCAGCCGCAGCTGCCGAAGAGGACGGCTGATCGTCCAGGCGATGGCTACCGCCGCGCCGTCATCGGTTGGCGGATGATCGTCTTCCACTTCCGCGGATCGGCTCGGCGAATGTCCGACAGGTAGAGCTCGTGATGTTTGCCGCGCAGAGCGCCGTTCGCAGCGATGAAGTCGTGCACGCGCGCGATGGTGGGGCCTTCTTCGGCAAACGGGCCGACGTGCATCGTCTGCGCGCAGACTCCTTCATCCAACGTTTCGAAACGAAGCAGGTCGATGGCACGAGGTTGCTTCTTCCGCCGGACGGCCTCGATGGCGGCCTCGACCGACCTTTGGTCGACGATGTCGGGCTGCATGATCATCATCGTCCACTTCCAGTCGGACTTCCTCTCGACCGAGAACGTGGACATGTCGTCCGCCCACCAGAGCCCTTCGAGCGGCATGACGACGTAGTCCGTCTGCCTGGGGCCACGCTTGATCGCGAACTTGATCGTGTACGAGACGGCGTACAGGCACTCGACGGCCTGCTGGTAAGCGGGCGACGTGTTCGGGTCTCCTTGGCCATCGATCAGGAGGTACTGCAGAGGAGGGACGACCACCCGAACGACGCTCTTGGTTGGCGGGGCATACAGCTCCCCGAGCCTCTTCTTGTAGTCGAGCTTCTCCACGGAACCTCACGCGAGCCGGTGGCCACTCTTCTTCGCGGCTCGATTTCGCGGACCGCTCGATACCACGTGTCCTCGGCCGCCGCGTGAGCTCGATGCGCGCGATCGTCGAGGTCGAGTTGGAGCGCGCGCGATGGTGTGACGCTTGCTCGGACGTGAGAGCGCAGATGCAACGGCAACGGAGGACGGAGAGTCACAATGGCTACGGAGCCCATCCTCGTCACGGGCGCTGCGGGGCGCGTCGGCGCGGTCGGCCGTACGGTCGTCGAGCTCCTTCGTCGTCGATCGCTGCCGGTTCGCGCGTTCGTCCACCGCGAAGACGAGCGCGCCGAGCGCCTGCGAAGGACAGGGGCCGAGGTCGTCGTCGGCGATCTCACCCGCACGGAAGACGTCTCGCGTGCGCTCGAAGGATCGCGGCGCATGTACCTCGGCATGAGCGTCTCGGCCGAGTACCTGACGGCGACGGTCACGGTCGCCGCCGTCGCGCGCGAGCATGGTGGCTGCGAAGCCGTCGTGAACATCTCGCAGATGACCGTCTCGCAGATGAGCCTGACGAAGATGACGAGCTCGCCGCAACACCGGCAGCACTGGCTCGCCGAGCAGGTCTTGAATTGGTCGGGGCTCCCGGTCGTGACCATCCGTCCGACGGTGTTCCTCGAGAACCCCTTCTTCGGCGAGTGGGCCGCCGAGTCGATCGCGCGAGACGGGACGATCCGCCTGCCGTTCGGTTCCGGCCGGACGTCGCCGATTGCCGCCCGCGACGTCGCGGAGGTCGTCGCCGCGATCCTCGCCGATCCTGCCGCTCACGTGGGCAAGCTCCTCGAGCTGACCGGTCCGCGCTCCGAGGACATGAACGCCGTCGCCGCGGAGTATTCGAGCGCGCTCGGCCGACCGATTACCTATGTCGACGTCCCGTTCGACGAGTGGCGTGCGGAGCTCGCCGCGCGGGGCCTCCCGGAGCATCTCGCAGGGCACCTCTCGACGATGGCGCGCCTCCACGCGGCCGACCGCTACGACCGACTTACTCACGAAGTGGAGGCGATCACCGGACGACCCGCGACGAGCGTGCGCGATTGGGTGATCGCCAACGCCACGCTCTTCGGACCGAAGACAGTGTCCCCCGGTGATCGCACGCGTCCCGCGAACCCTGACGCGCTCAGGAGGCAACTATGACCACGCTCGTCCAGACTGAGACCTCGAACGTCCCGACCTACACGGCGGAGAGCGTCACGCGACGCGCGATCGCCGCTCAGGAAGGGATCGCGGACGGTCGCCTGCGGGCGCTCGTTCAGGGCTTGATCAAGCACCTGCATGCCTACGTGACCGAGCTGCGGCCGAGCGACGAAGAGTACGAGGCCGCTTGGTCGTTCCTGAGCGAGATGGCGGAGCGCACCACGCCGGAGCGGAACGAATTCGTGCTGCTGCTCGACGTCCTCGGCGTGAGTCAGCTCGTGGACACCGTCGCTCATCCGCCCGATGGCGGCGTCGGATACTCCGCGATCGGACCGTTTTACCGCGCCGATGCGCCATGGCGCGAGCGGGGAGCATCGATCGCCAGTGATGACACCCCGGGGACGCGCGTCGACATCAGCGGGCGCATCTACGATCTGGAGACGGGAAGAGGCATATCGGGCGCGACGCTGGACGTATGGCAGGCCGCCAACAACGGGCTTTACGAAAACCAGGATCCTTCCCAGCCTCCGTTCAACCTGCGGGGGCGATTCGCGGCCGACGACGCAGGCAGCTTCGAGCTCGTCGGGCTCATGCCGACGGCCTATCCCGTGCCGACCGACGGTCCCGTCGGCAGGCTACTCGAGGTCGCTCATCGCGCTCCGTACCGCGCGCCGCACATCCACTTCGTCGTATCCGCGCCAGGCTACGAGACGCTCGTGACGCACGTGTTCGTCGAGGGCGACGAGCAGATCGCCCTCGACGTCGTCTTCATCGGTTGCGATCGCATGCTCGGTCGGTTCGTCGAGAATGGCGATCGACGCAGGCTCGATTACGACTTTCCGTTGAAGCCTGGAGCATCGCGTCTTCCGAAAGCGCCGTACATCGGCGCTCCGGTGCATTGAGACGACGGAGACATGGCATCTCCATCACCTCGTCAACATCCGACTCGATCGAGCCGATCGCCCCTCCGCGATCGTGGGATGTGAGAACGGCATCACGCCGCCTCATGAACGACAGCCGACTTCGTCGGCGCCATCAAGGCAGGATCTCGACGTACCCGTCCGTTCCGTTCACGCGAATGCGCTGCCCATCCTGGATCAGCCGGGTGGCGTGCTCCACGCCGACGACCGCCGGCAATCCGTACTCGCGCGCGATCACCGCGCCGTGAGTCATCTGGCCCCCCACTTCCGTCACCAGCCCCTCGATCGCGACGAACAGGGGCGTCCAGCTGGGATCGGTGAAGGTGGTGACGAGGATGTCGCCCGGTTCGAGATGGGCGTCCGCCATGTCCACGATGACGCGGGCTCGTCCCTCGATGGTCCCGGAGGAGACCGGTAGGCCGACCAGCGCGCCGGCCGGCAAGTCGTCGCGTCGGTACGCGCCGGCGACGGCCTCGCCATCCGACGTGAGCACGCGAGGCGGTGTGAGCGCGTGATACGACCTGAAGGCGTCCTTGCGCTGGCGAATGAGCTCGTCGTCGACTCGGCTCGTGCGCACGACGTCCTGGAGCTCCTCGAACCTGAGATAGAAGATGTCTTCCTTCTCACGGAGCACGTGAGCCAAAACGAGGCGCTCGGCTTCTTCCAGCAAAGCCTGCTTGTAAACGAAGTAGCGGCTGACCATGCCGTACTTCGGATATTCGCGATACCCGATGAAGGTCCGGACACGGTCGATCATCCCTTTGACTTCTTCGGCCTTCTGTTCCCCGTGCGGCAACGCCCGCAAGCGCTCGAGTACCTCCTGCTCTTTCTTCGAGGCTTGTTCCCGCCCTTGCTCGAACCGCCGCTCGCTGGCGCCCGGCTCGAAGTTCTTGATGTTACCGAGGAGGAGAGGGAGGAGCGTGGTGGGTCGCTCACTGAAGCGCGGCCTCGTGATGTCGATCTCGCCGACGCAGCGCATGCCGTACTCGTCGAGCCAGGCCTGGATGGCGTTTCGCGCCTCCCGCCCGCCCGCGAGCTTGGGCAGCTCGTCGAGAAAGCTCTCGGCGTCGGCGTTCTGCAGAAACGCGAGCACCTCCGGATGCGGCCGGATCACGTCCGCGACGTCGAGCAGCGCCAGCCCCATCTCCGACGTGACGTTGTGAGGGACGGACTGCGTGAGCGTGTCGGCCGCGTTCTTCTCGCCCAGCCACGCCTGCAGCTCGTCGTTGAGCCACCAGGTGGCCTCGATCGCCGTCATGAGCACCCGATGACTTTGCGGATCGAACAGGAGCCGCTTCAGCTCCTGGATGTCCGCCAAGATGAAGTCGAGTAGCTCCGACCCGGACTTCGTCCGGATGTCGCGTTTCAGGGCGGCGAGCGAGGCTCGAGTGCGCCCGATCAGCTCGGTGACGATCGCTGGATCGGTCTCGATCGGGGCTGGCGCGCCGCGCGCCGGCGCGCCGCCGCGATGCTCGTCGGGGAGCAGCGCGATGAAGTCGCCACGTTCGAGAATGGCCTCGAGCGCGTTTCCGATCAGCGGATCGGATTTTCCCAAAGCCTCGAGAACGCCCGCGCGACTCGCTGGCGAAGCCAGGCGCGCGGTGACGTCGACGAACAATCTTCCGCCCGCCTCGGACATGGGCGCGGGCGTCGTCAGCTGCCACAGGGAGAGCCCCAGCGGCTTCATCGGGTCGGTCATCATCTGCTGATGACCGACGGAAACGTAGACGTGGTTCTCTCGGTCGCCGGCTTCGGGGATGGGGAACAGCGTGGTGATCGGGCGGCTCTGGACGATGTGCACGTCATCATCGACCAGGCACCATTCGATGTCCTGCGGGCGGCCGAAGTGCGCTTCGATCCGTCGTCCGAGCTGCGCGAGCCGCACGACCTGTGCATCCGTCAGCGCCGGCTGCCGCTGCCGCTCCGGGGCGATCGCCTGCTCCTGCGTTCCACCTGCCGGCGAGGCGTGCAGAGCGATCCGCTTCGTGGCGACCGCCTTCGCGACGACCTCGACGTCGCGCACTTTGTAGACGTCCGCGTTCACCAGGCCGGAGACCAGGGCCTCGCCGAGGCCGAAGACGGCTTCCACGGAGGTGACCTTGCGGTTGCCGGTGATGGGGTCGGCGGTGAACAGCGTGCCGGCCGTTCGTGGGAACACCATCTGCTGCACGACCACGGCCATGTGGACCTTCCGGTGGTCGAAGCCGTTCCGCAGGCGGTAGGTCACGGCGCGCTCGGTGAACAGCGAGGCCCAGCACCGACGGACGTGCTGGAGAATCGCCGCCGCACCTACGACGTTCAGGTACGTGTCCTGCTGTCCCGCGAAAGAGGCCGTCGGCAAGTCCTCCGCCGTCGCGCTGGATCGGACGGCGTAGCCGGATTGCTCGCCGAGTCGAACGACCGCGCCGGTGATCGCCGCTGCGAGATCGTCGGGAATCGCGATCGCTTCGATGGTCTGGCGGATCTCCGCGCTGAGCGTGCGGATCGCCTCCCGGTCGTCCGGCTCGAGGCGGGAGAGCCGGTCGAGCCGCTCGTCGATCGACGGTGCTTCGCCCATGATCCGCTCGAAGGCGTCCGTCGTCACACAGTAGCCAGGCGGCACGCGGACGCCTTCGATCCGCGAAAGCTCACCGAGGTGTGCGGCCTTGCCGCCGACGATTGCGACCTGCGTCTGGTCGATGTCCTCGAAGCCCAACACGTATGAGCGCATGCGTTCACCTCCATCTCGCGAACGGACCGCTTCGCGCTCGCGGACGCGAACTGTGCGGCACGACCCCCGGCTTGCCGCAAGTCCCCGGGTCTGGCATATGTTGGAAGTGGAAAGGGGCGGGAGTCGCGCTGCCCGTCCGCTCCAGGGCGCGTTCCCGCCGTCGACGCCGGCGCGCCAAAATCGCGACAAGACATCGAAGAGGAGTCCGATCGCCATCTGCAGCACCATGACGCTGCGATGGCGATTGGGAGCAGGTAGGATCGGGCGATGTCGCTCAAGGACTTCGACTCGACCGACTTCTGGGAGCCGTCAGAGTACGCGACGAAGGAATACGTCGACGCTCCGCTCACCCCCGCTTTGCTCGAGCGCGTCGAGCGTGCCCTCGGGTACAAACTTCCTGCCTCCTACGTCGAGCTGATGCAGGCACAAAACGGCGGGATCCCTCGCCGAACCTGTCATCGCACAGCCGAGCCGACGAGCTGGTCGACGGATCACATCGCGCTCACGGGCATCTTCGCTATCGGCGAGGCGAAGCCATGCTCCCTTTGCGGCAACGACGGAAGCAAGTTCTGGCCGGAAGAATGGGGGTATCCCGACATCGGCGTGTACTTCGCCGACTGCCCCTCAGCGGGGCACGACATGCTGTGTCTCGACTATCGCGACTGCGGGCCGACGGGAGAACCGAAGGTTGTCCACGTCGACCAAGAGCTGGACTACAAGATCACCGTCGTCGCCCCGACGTTCGAGTCCTTCATTCGCGGGTTGCAGTACGCCGAGGACTTCGAGGCGTCGTAGGCGCGGTGCGCGGGTACGGACGGGTTCTGCGCCCGTCGAGGATGCGATTTGCGTGCTAAGAAACGGCATGAGCACGACCCGCCTCCGCCAGCACGTGAACGCGCCTCGATCGCTCGTCTATCGAGCGCTTCTCGATCCGCGTGCGGTCATGCAGTGGCGGGTGCCGGATGGCATGCGCAGCCACGTGCACGAGTTCGAGGCGCGTGAGGGCGGCTCGTTCCGGGTTTCGCTCACGTACGATGCCCCGACAGCCACCGGGAAGACGACCGCACAGACGGACACGTACCACGGGCGGTTCGTGAAGCTCGTGCCCGACGAGCAGGTCGTCGAGACGATGGAGTTCGAGACGACGAACCCGGCGCTGGCCGGCGAGATGACCATCACGACGGCCCTCGTCGAGGTGGACGGCGGCACGGAGATCGTGGCCGTACACGAAGGGCTCCCTCCGGGCGTTCCGCCCGCCGACAACGAGACCGGCTGGCGGATGTCGCTCGCGAAGCTCGCTGCCCTCGTCGAGGCCGAGCACCGCGGTCGACCGTGAAGGGCGGCGAAAAGAAGGTCGCCAAAAGCAAACGACGCCGCAGAAGAAGAAAAGAGCTGCCGTCGGCCATCCCGTGGCAGCGGCCCGGACCTAGCCTCGCTGCGGTGCTCGCAAGCGCGGTGGAGCGCGCGCAGCGCTTCACGTCAGCTCGGTACGTCGGCGGCGGTCGTCTGCTCGTCGCGACACGCCCACAGGCCGATCAGCGCGAGGAGCGCCAGGTTCGCGAAGAGGAGCGGCGCGAAGGCGGGCGCGCCGAACACGAATCGATCGCGCATGGCCGTCATCGCGGAGTGATGGAGGTTGGCGTCGACGTGAAGGCCAGCGCCCAGGAGTCCGATCGCCATCTGCAGCAGCATGACGATCGTGCACGCTCGGTGTAGCTCGGGGCTCATCCGCTTCGGCGCGCGGACGAGAGCCAGCGCGAGGAAGGCGACGGCGTACGCGGCGGCGGCAACCGGTATCCATTCGCTCGGCCGAAAGAAGCCGTTCTGCGCATGGTCGAGGAGCGACAGAGCGAAGTTACCGACGAAGCCCCCGAGCGCGAGGAAGAGCACCCACGGCCCGAACGTCGACCTCGACGCGTCATCGCTGTGCACGAGCAAGAGCAACAGCCCGACCCCGACGTACGAGACCGGAGCGACGAACGGCGCCGAGTAGACGAGATCGTGCAGCGTCTGCTGCTCGAAGAAGCCGCTCTCGAGGTGGAGCACCATCCCGGCGACGCCGACGAGGATCGCGCAGAACGCGACGACCCGATCGATGTGCCGGAAAATGGCGCGCGTGTTTCCGAACGCGCCGGGCAAGAGGAGCGGCGTGGCCACCGCCGAGAACACGACCGGCGCCCACTCGATCCTGCGCGCGAACTCGTTTGCGAGGTGCGCGATCACGATGTCGACGCCGAGAAAGCCGATGTTGGCCGCGGCGAACAGGCGGACGGCGCGCTGCGGTGTCGGCGCGACGATGCGGAGGAGACGTTTCGGGAGAGCGAGCATCGCGTCGTCGCTCACTTCTTCGCTTGGTTTTCCTTCGCCGCGCGAAGCTCTGAAGCGGCGTGCTCGAGCTCGGTGCGCAGGTGCAGCAGCTCGTAGTTGCCGTGCCATTGCACGAAGTCCGCGCCGCCCATGAACGCGCCGTGCTTCGCCGTGCGTCCGTAGTAGTGCCAGAGGTCGAACTCGATGAACTCCACGGGCTCATCGAACGGTGCAGGCGTGAGCAGCCCTTCGCTGCGCATCATCTTGACGAGGTCCGTCGCGCTCTTCACCTTCTCGTTCGTCGAGGTGAGCACCGCTTCCGCCTTCGCGTAGAAGTCGTCGATCCGCGGGCGCGTGTGGCACTTGAGGCAGACCTCTTTCATCTCGGCCTGCCCCCGATCGCCGTTCGGTCGCTTCTCCGAGACGGGCGCGAAGAGATAGTACGAGAGGCGCTCGGTCGTATCGTGCGTGACCTTCATCCCTTCGAGGCCGCTCATGTGGCACGTCGCGCAGGTCGGAACGGACATGTCCGACGTCTTGAGGTGCTTCGGATCAGCGGCGAGGTTCATGTGCTCACGCTGCGCGGCGAAGAGCGCGCCGTGCTTCGACTCGCCGTAGATCTCGATCTGCGAGTGATCCGGCCCCATGTGGCACTGCCCGCACGTGCTCGGCTCACGCGCAAGAGCGAGCGATGCCGCGTGCCGCGCGTGGCAGTTCGTGCACGTGCCGAACGAGCCGTCGGCGTTCGGCTTACCGATCGCGTGGCACGCGTTGCACCCGCTCGTGAGAGCCGAGGGACCTTCGAGCATGCCGATCGTCATCGGAGGACGATTGACCCACCCCTTGTGATACTGCTCGCCGAGCGCGACCTGCTCGGGCGTCATGTCCTTCGCGCCGTTCACCGCAGCCCACGACGGCGCCGCGTGTCGGCTCCGCGCGAACTGGTCGTATTCGGTGGCGTGACACTGCGCGCAGTTCTTCGCCGTGAGCTCCTTCGCGATCGTGAAGCCGCGGTGCTCCATGCTCGGCTGCCCGTCGAGAGGACGATGGCACTCGAGGCAGTTGATGCCCTTCTGAGCGTGCTTGCTCCGTTCGTACTGCGCGATGATGGCGGAGGTCTCGCGCCGGTGACACTCGGCACACTTGCCTGTCGCCTCGACGAGAGCGGCCGTCGGTTGACTGCGTTCGACGGCGGGACGCTGGCGATTGACGAGGAATGCGGCAACGACGAGAGCGGTGCCGAGGACCACCGCGATCAAAACGGATCGAAAGCGCATGGAGATCGCGCGACAGCCTACTGCGTGGATATCGCGACTTCCACGTGTTCTACCGTCCGGTCGCTCGTTGTCGCATGCGCCATCGTTCCGCCATCGGCGAGACTACGCAGATGGATGGACTCGAGCGTGCTCATCCACGCGGATCACCAGAGGGGCGGCGCCGACCGAGGCGAAGCAGCGATTCCGCGCGCAATTGGCCGCATGCGGCGTCGATGTCTGCGCCGAACTGCTGTCGTCGCGTCGCCTTGATGCCGAAGCGAGAAAGCCGCATCACGAAGTCGTCGACCTTCGAGGCCGGCGGGGCCCGGTATGACGGGTCCGCTCCAAATGCCGCGTTGTAGCGGATGACGCTCACGTGGAACAGCTCAGGCCTGGATCGCCGCTGCACGAGTCGCGCGAGCGCAGCGAGATGTGCCTCGGAGTCGTTGATGCCGTCGATCAGGAGATAGGCCAAATAGGCCTTTCGGCGTGCGCGCAGAACGTGTCGATCCAGGATCTCGAGGTTCTCGTCGAGGGGGAAGCGGCGCTCCAGCGGAATGAGCTGCGCGCGTTGGTCAGGAAACGGAGAATGAACCGAGAGTGTCAGCGTGACCTGCGGATGCGCTTCGGTGAGCATCGCGAGAGCCGGCGCTAGGCCAACTGTCGAGACGGTGATCCGACGCGGCGACAATCCTCCGTAGCCTGGAGTCGTGAGCACGCTCAGCGCCGTGAGCAGGTTCGGATTTGCGAGGGCCTCACCCATTCCCATGAATGCGACACTCTTCGGAACGGCGCAGGACTCCGAGCTCCAACGCCGGTGCACGACTTGAGCGCAAATCTCGTCCGCGCTCAGATTGCGATCGAGTCCCAAGGCGCCCGTCGCGCAGAAGGAACAGGCAAGGCCACAGCCTGCCTGACTGGACACACAGACCGACGACCAGCCAGCGCGGTAGCGCGAGAGAACCGTCTCGACGCGCGCGCCAGATCGCGTGCGGAAGAGCACCTTCTCGACCTGTTTTCCCGTCTGCACCGTCTCGATCTCGAGAGGAAGGACCGTGGCTCCGAAGCGTGAGACGAGTTTCTGCCGGAGCTCGCTCGGCAGGTCGTGGACTTCATCGAAGCTCTGCGCGCCGCGCTGAAACGACGACACCAACTGTTGGTACCGATACGCAGGCGTGCCGAGCGACTGAAGGAAGGAGTGAACCTCCGCGAGGATGCCCGGCGGCGGGTTCGGGAGCTCGTGTAGTGTGCTTCGACGCATCGCAATGACTCCTGAAGGATGTTGGGTTTCGGTGGGAGGACGCGCTCAGAAGACGGTGCCGTGCTCCACGCGCAGCGACCGAGTCGTCACGTGAGCGGCGAAGGTGTCGTCGTGGGTGACCAGCACGACGGCGCCCGGATACGCCTCGAGCGCTGATTCCAGTCGCTCGACGCTCGGCAGGTCCATGTGGTTCGTCGGTTCGTCCATCACCAGGGCCCAGACCTGCTGAGCGAGCGCTTCCGCGAGCACCAGCTTCCTCGCTTCCCCTGGCGAGAGGTGAGCGGCGTCGCCTCGGAGCACTCGCTCTGGCTCGCTGCCGAGTGCAGCGAAGATGGACAGCACGCGGCCGCGATGTTCCGGCTCGAGCTCGCGTAGGCGCTTCATGGCGTCGGCCTTCGCCGCTTGGGAGAGCTCTTGGGGCAGGTACAGCGCGCGCTCGCGCCGGGTGAGGGAGCCGACGAGCGCTTCCAGCAGTGTCGTCTTCCCGGCACCGTTCGGTCCCTCGATGCGTACGCGGTCGTCGCGACCGATCGTGACTCGCACGTCGTGAAGCACGGGATGTTCGCCGCGCTTCACGACATCTTCGCTCACGTGAAAGAGCACTGGGCTCGGAGCACGTTCGAAGGCTGCGAAGATTTTTCCCCCGAGCGTCGCGTCTCGTTCCACCGTGGGGACTGCTCGCTGGGCGCGCTCGAGCTCGGTACGCGCGGCCGACGCGACACGCCCCGCCTTCGACCCAGCCCACTGCGCCTTGCTGGTCGCGAGAATTCCGCGAGCGTCGCTGTCGTTGCGATTCTTCATGCGCGCACGTGTGCTCGTGCCCCTGGCAACGGCGGCCTCCGTGCGGCGCGCTGCAGCGAGTTGGGCCTCTGCAGCGCGCACGCGGTCCTGCGCAGCGGCGTGAGCGGCGTATTGTTCGGCCTGTGCCTGCTCCCAGAGTGCCTTCGCCTCGGAGAACCGCCCCGGCCACAGCGTCACAGCGTTACGGTGGATACGGAGTGTCGCGGTGGTGAGCGCGTCGAGGACGGCGCGGTCGTGGGAGACGACGACCCCCAAGCCGGTGAATCGCCGGAGGGCTCCAAGCAGTCGCTTTCGCGCGTCGACGTCGAGATGGTTGGTCGGTTCGTCGAGAAGCAGAACGTCCGGTTCGCGGGCGAGTGCCGCCGCGATCTGCCACCGTTTCCGCTCCCCTGGCGAGAGCGTCGACCAGCGATCGAGCTCGCTGGGATCGAGCGCAAGGCGTCCGCGCAGCTCGGCCGCGACGCCGTCGTCCCGAGCAGCGAGAGCGTCGATGTCTTCATCTCGACGCTCCACATCCTGCCGGCAGTACGCGACGACAGCGTTCTTCGGCGAGAGCACGACGGTGCCTTCGTGCGGGGCCCGCTGCCCAGCGAGGATCGTGAGCAGCGTGGTCTTGCCAGCGCCGTTGGCGCCGACGAGCCCATAGAAGCCGCGGTCGAGTGTGAGGGATACCGACTCGAAAATGGGAGCAGACGCCGCCCAAGCGACGCTGACTCCGTGCAGTCGCAGCACGGACATGAATCACTCCGAAACCCAAGGGCGCACGCTGGCGTGCGCGGCTCATTCGTAAGAGGACGACGTTCGTCCTCGCGGCGGATGGGGTTGGGTGACTCAGGCCATCATGGCGCTAGCGGGGCCAGCACCAGTCTCGTGTAGCACGCGCCCTACGGGCTTGCACCCGTTTGATCCTCTCCGTGCCCGCCAGACGCAACGGCCGCGCTGAAACCGCAACGCGTGTGCGTCCGCTGTGAAATGCGCTCGGCTGACGCCTACGTCGTCGCGACGAGCAGCTCCTCGGAGTTGCTCGGCAACCGCAGCC
Organism: Pseudomonadota bacterium; assembly: GCA_023402175.1. GTDB lineage: Bacteria > Myxococcota_A > Polyangia > Polyangiales > Polyangiaceae > Labilithrix. The sequence goes on from JAEXCN010000137.1 coordinate 23,140, forward strand.
CGTCGCTCCGACCTGCGAAGTAGCGCTCCGTGAGTGCGTCCGCCGAAACGTGTTTCACCTCGCGGAAGCCCGCCTCGCGCGCGAGGGCGAGCATCTCGTCCGGCGCGAAGAAGCTGACCCATGGTGTCCCGTTTGCGCGTGCACCGCGCGCCGCCGCCTCGATGCCTGGGCGCACTTCGGGGTCGGCAAGCTCGATCGGCAGCATGAACGACATCACGAACGTCGAGCCGGCAGCGAGCGAGACGACGTCTCGCAGCGTGGAAGCGATGGCCTCTCTCGTGAGGTACATGCTCACGCCCAAGGATGCGACGACGGCCGGCTTCTGTGCGTCGAAGCCCGAAGCCGCGAGGCGCGTCAGCCACGTGTCTCCGGCCTCGAAATCAACGGGCACGAACCGCAGAAACGAAGGAACCCCGAGCCCGAGCTCCACGAGCCGGCGCTGCTTCCAGGCCTGCGTGCTCGGTTCATCGATCTCGAACACCCGCAGCTGCGCGCCGAGCTCCGGCCGACGCTGAGCGAATGTGTCGAGCCCGGCTCCCAGGATCACGTACTGGGTGATGCCGCGAGCGACCTGCTTCTCGAGGGTGTCCTCGAGGAAGCGCGCACGGGCCACGATCGACGCACGGAACGGCCGCGTGAAGGGCCCCATGTCGGGGCGCTTCCGCCAGTCGTCGTCGGGCGCCACGAGCGCGAGACCGATCTGGTCTTCGAACACATGAGGCGGAGCGTCGGCCAACACGTGGAGCGCGCGCCAGAGCGCGACGCGCGCCGCCGTGTTGTCGGGAACGGCGCTCGTCGCTTCACGCATGATCCGTCGCCTCGCCATCCGGTGAAGCGATCACGACGGTGTAGCCGTCGGGGTCCGCGATCCAGAGCTCGCGATGCTGGGCGTTCGGATTGACGTGCACGTCCAAGATGATGCGCGCTTGAAGCTCGCGAGCGCGTGCGACGGCGGCATCGAAGTCGTCCACTTCGAACCAGAGCATGACGCCGTTCCCGACGGGGCGCGTGGGATCACCCATGTGGCCGTGATGGTGGTCGACGTCCCAAGCGTGGAGCTGAAGGATCAGCCCGTCCGTGCCCCATTTCGTGTGGTGGAGGCGCGGGTCGACCAGTCGCTCGTACTCGCCGCGGGAATGGCGGTTTTCCGAGTCGCCGTGACCGCTCGCGCACCCGAGGAGGCGCCGATAGAATCGGCTCGAAGCTTCGACGTCACGGCACACGATGAGGGGCTGAGCTCGCATGGTCGGTACAAGGTACAGGCGACCGGGGACCTCGTCACGGGACGACTTTTTCGAGCTCGGCGTCGCGCGCAGCGCGCGACGATCACCCGAGCCGTCATTCTCACGTCGCAAGAGAGAGGCGCGTAGTGCGCGGAAGCTAGTGCCCGCGCCCGTTACTTCTTTGGCGCTGTCCGTTTCGCTGAACGCCGGTTGCTCAGCACTCCCGCGATGAGCGTGTCGATGGCCCACTCGAAACGGTCGGTACCTTCACCGCTCAGCAACTCCGCGCGCGCGGCGTGTACGCGGGGAAATTCGTCGACGGACGCCGCTTGCAGCGCATGAGCGATCGGGCCCGTAGGAGGTGTCGCCGGATCGCGCTGGGTCTGTTCCGCTCCGATCGCCGTCACGTAGAGCAAAAGCAGGTCCACGGCCCACGCTGACGTCCCGGAGTCGATCCCACCGTCGTCGAGCGCATCCAGCAGCGCCTCGATGATGCGGAGCGAGTTGGGCCCAGCGGCGATGGTGCTGAGGGCGAGCTGCGCGAGGCCGGGCGTGCCGAGGAGCACGCGCACGTACGACTCCAACACGGCCTTCACCCGCGACCGCCAGCTTCGTCGGCGATTCGTCGATGTGTCCACGTCCGCGAGCGCCTTGTCGAGCACCAGGGCGCGCAGCGCATCGAGATTGTCGACGTACGCGTAGAGCGAGGCAGGGCCCGTCTCCAGCGCTGTTGCGACTGCGCGCAGGCTCATGCCGTCGAGACCTTCGCTTGTCAGCAGCTGCAGGGCCTCATCCACGATGCGGTCGCGGGACAGAGGCTCTTTCACCTTGCCACCGCGACGGCTTTTCACCTCTCGCCCAAGGAAGGGGTTCTGGTCGCGCATCTGTACATTCTTGCTACCGAACACTGTTCGTCAATGCTCTTCAAGGTGGGTTGACGAACAATGTTCGCGACGTATGGTGTTCGACGATGAACGAGCGCCTCGAGAGAGAAGATGTCGACGTACTCGTGGTCGGCGGCAGCCTGGTCGGCCTGTCGGCTGCCGTTTTCCTGGCGGCCAAGGGGGTGAAGACGACGCTTGTCGAGGTGCACACCGGTAGCCATCCCCATCCGAGGGCCGTCGGCTACACGCCGCGCACGCAGGAATTGTTCGACACCGTGGGGCTGGGGAGCGCCCTGCCAGACGTGCCGCGTACGTTCCGGTTACGCCGCGTGAGCGTCGAGAGCCTCGCGGGCCGGTGGAACGAGGAATCCGACTGGACGCCGAAGCGGTCCGGGGCAGAGGCGCGACCAGTCCTCGAACATTCGCCTCACTCGGGGGCAGCCATCGCGCAGGATCGCCTCGAACCAGCCCTTCGCGATCGCGCAAGGGAGCTCGGTGCCGATCTACGCCTCGGCACGGAGCTGGTGCGTTTCACGCAAGACGCGGAAGCTGTCACGGCCGTGCTGCGCGAGGGGGGCGGACGCGAGCTCGAGGTTCGCGCTCGCTACATGATCGCTGCCGACGGAGCGCGGAGCTTCGTGCGCGAGTCGCTGGGCATTCCCCGCAGCGGACCGGGCAAGCTCCAGACCGTGAGGAGCGTCCTGTTTCGCGCGCGCTTGGACGAATACCTGCGGTCTGGCATCCACCAGTTCGAGATCGAACAGCCCAGCCTCCGCGCGTTCCTCACGACCTATGGCGACGATCGGTGGGTGCTCATGTTCCTCGACGACGTCGACCGCGACGATGCCGCCGAGCGCACCGCGATCGCGCGAGCGATCGGACGAAGCGACATTCCCGTAGAGATCATCGTCAAGGGACAGTGGGAGCTGTCGGCGCTCATCACGGAGCGCTTCTCGGAGGGGCGAATCTTCATCGCGGGAGACGCCGCGCACACGCTGCCGCCGACGCGCGGAGGGTATGGCGCGAACACCGGCATCGCCGACGCTCACAACCTGGCGTGGAAGCTCGCCGCCGTGCTGTCGGGCGAGTCCAGCCCGGCTCTGCTGGAGACCTACGACGCAGAGCGCCGGCCGGTGGCGTGGACGCGGCTCGAGCAGACCTTCGCGCGCCCCGACTACGCAAAGCACAGCGACGCCTTCGTCGGGCAGCCGCTCATCGAGGAGGCGGCCATCGAGCTCGGACAGCTCTATCGCTCCGCCGGAATCCTCGGTGCAGGGCCTGAGCTTCCGGTGGCCGCGCTGCCCGAGGTATGGCGCGGCCAGCCGGGGACGCGCGCGCCGCACGTCTGGGTGAACGATGGCGAGCGCGTGACCTCGACCCTCGACCTGTTCGGTCGTGGCTGGGTTCTCATCGCAGCCGACGCCCATTGGGCCGACGCCGCCGACGGCCTACCCGTCGAGGTGCGGGAGGTCTCAGCGGAGGACGAGGCGGTTTGCGAGGCATTCGGGATCGGCAAGCGAGGCACATCCCTCGTGCGTCCTGATGGCCATGTCGCGTGGCGTACCGACGACCTCGTCGATGATCCACGTGCGGCTCTCCGAGCTGCGTTCGCGCGGGCGTCGTTCGCGACGCGCATCTAGGTCCGAAGAGCGTCCGGCGGAAGTCGGCCCGCCGGACGAAAGGTCGCGGTGCCGGGCTAGAGGCCCTGGAGCGTGGCGCGGTCGGCGGCGGAGAGCCCTTCGCCTTGGGCCACGTTGTGAACCACCCCCTGGACGTAAGCGGCGTCTTCACGCGTGAGCTGCTTGCCCTCGAGCAGCGAGAACATCTCCTGGAAGTCCTCGTACTGAACGGCGGGACCCAGCTCGTATCGGTCATCCATGCCTGTCGTCGAGCGGTCCTCGTTCACGCAGTAGGCGAACATCGGGGCGAAGTAGCGCTCGCCCGGTGGCACCTCGATCGCGATCTTCTGCACGGTGATGCCGTTCTGCACGTCGTCGTTGGTCGCCACGAAGATGATCCCCGGCGGCAGTGTCAGGGTGATGGGCGCGTTCGTCGTGTTGTGGAAAATGAGGCAGATCTGCACCTCCTCGCCGCTGCCATTGGCCTCGTCGGAGTACTTGTCGCCGCAGTCCACCGGGTTTTCCGGCGAATAGGCGATGATGGGGTTCTCCAGCGTCAGCCCCTCGGGCAGCTTGAAGGCCGGCCCCGACGGCGTCTCCTTCGAACGCCCAAGGCCGGGGCCCAGGGACTTGCCCGTGTTGCTCCCGCCGTCAGAGGTGGTGGTTCGAGGGGGTGGGGTGGTGCCTCCATCGGCGCCGTCATCATTGCAGGCCGCCAGCAACGCCACCGCCAGCACCACGCCCATTCGCTTCGCCACGTGCCACTTCATGAATTCGTCTACCTCCGCTGAACGCGAATGGGCGTGCGAACCATGGGCCGCGCATCGCGCCAAGCAGCCCGAAGGGACGACAACCGGTTCCGAGCACACGTAGCTCGACCATATTTTGCTCGACGTCGCCGCTCGTCATGGGCTCATCGCATCATCGAGGCGACCGGCGGCGTACGCCCGTTCTCCGTTCGCAATACGGCCCACACGTCACCCGGCAGTCGTCGTGCTCATGCTCGCGTGTCGCCGCGAATCGCGACGTGGCGCAGTATTCGAATTCCGCGCTCGCAGCGAAGGTGCGCTAGATGCGCAGCGCAAGGTGCGCACGCTTGCACAGGATGGGTATGGTGCACGGCCGGCCGCATGCGGGTCGTTGAGACCGACGCGGCACGCCGGATCTTCAAGCTTCGCGCGCTCTCCGCTCCAGATTCGGAAGAAACGCCGTAATCAGGCCGATCAGCGGCAGATACGCGCACAGGCCATAGACATACTCGATGCCTCGCGCGTCCGCGATTTGGCCCAGCACCGCCGCGCCGATGCCGCCCATGCCGAAGGCGAATCCGAAGAAGAGACCCGAGATCATGCCTACGCGTCCGGGAATCAGCTCCTGCGCGTAGACGAGGATCGCCGAGAACGCGGAGGACAGGATTAGGCCGATGATCACGATCAGCACGCCGGTCCAGAACAGGTCGACGTGCGGCAGCAGCAGCGTGAATGGCGCTACGCCGAGAATGGACGCCCAGATGACCCACTTGCGTCCGATGCGGTCGCCGATGGGACCGCCCAGCAGCGAGCCGGCGGCCACCGCGAACAGGAACACGAACAAGTGTGTCTGCGCGTCGGGCACTGCCACGCCGAATTTGTGGATTAGGTAGAAGGTGTAATAGCTGCTGATGCTGGCCATGTAGAAGTACTTGGAAAAGATCAACACGCCCAGGATGAGCAGCGAGACGGCGACCTTTCCGCGCGTCAGCGGCACGAGCGGCGCGTGCCGGGCCCTGGCCTTGCCGCGCACGGCATGGTGGGCGCGATACCAGCGGCTCACCTGAAGCAGGATCACGATGGCCAGCAGCGCTGCCACTGAGAACCACGCCACGCTGCCCCGCCCGTGGGGCACGATGATCCACGCGGCCAGGAGCGGTCCCAGTGATGAGCCGGCATTGCCGCCCACCTGGAACAGCGACTGCGCCAACCCGTGGCGCCCTCCCGATGCCATGCGCGCCACGCGCGAGGACTCGGGATGAAAGACCGAGGAGCCGGTGCCCACCAGCGCCGCCGCCAGCAGGAGCACGTGGAAATTGGGCGCCGAGGCCAGCAGCAACAGGCCGCCCAGGGTGAAGCCCATGCCTACCGGCAGCGAATACGGCATGGGCTTCCTGTCGGTGATCATGCCTACCGCCGGCTGCAGCAGCGAGGCGGTGAGCTGATACGTGAGCGTGATAGTGCCGATCTGCGTAAAGCTGAGGTCGAAGCCGCTCTTGAGGATTGGATAGATGGCCAAAATCAACGACTGGATCATGTCGTTGAGCAGGTGAGAAAAGCTGATCGCCCCCAGGATGCGGAACTCAGTGTCGTGCTCGCTCCGAGCAGCAGGAGCCGCCCCCTGCGGCATGTCATCAGCGCGGGTTTGCATGGGCTTCGTCGGTCGATCCGGCAAGCCGACGCGGCTTGCGACGCCAGGGTCGGCACCTTAACGTGAGCGGCCCCGGCCCGCACGCATCAGCGGGTCATTTTCTGTCGAGACTGGGCCAATCCGGTGCGTAACACCCTTGCCGATGCCTACGAGGACACGCCTCGCGACGTGATCGCGACGGGCAACGAGTACCCGCCCCACTACGTGCTGCCGGCCCATTCGCACCGGCGCAGTCAGCTCCTCTACGCCTCGACCGGCGTGGTCACCACCATCACCGGCGAAGGCAGCTGGGTGGTGCCCCCGCGGCGCGCGCTTTGGATCCCTGCCCACGTGGCGCACGAAGTACATATGGGGGGGCCCGTCTCCACGCGCAGCGCCTTCGTCACCCCGAAGGCGGCGCTGGCCGCCGGGCTGCCGCAGCATTGCCAGGTCATCGCGGTGTCGCCGCTGCTGCACGAGCTGCTGCAGGAGGCGGTGGACCTTCCCGCGGAATACGACGTGGGTGGCCGGGACGGGCGCGTCATTGCCCTGCTGCTGGACGAGATTCGGCGCGCGCCGGCGCTGCCACTCAGCGCACCGTTGCCGCGTAATGAGCGGCTGGCCACGCTGTGCCGCGAATTGCTCGATCGCCCGTCACAGGAGACCAAGATCGACGACATGGCGCAACGCGCGGGCATGAGCCGACGCAGCTTCACGCGCACCTTCCGTGCGGAAACCGGCATGAGCTTCACCGCCTGGCGCCAGCAGGCATGTCTGCTGGCGGCGCTGACGCGACTGGGCAATGGCGAACCCATCACGCAGGTGGCGATCGATCTGGGCTATGGCAATCCCAGCGCCTTCACCGCCGCGTTCCGTCGCGTGCTCGGCGTAGCGCCGAGTCGCTATCTCGCCGCGCCGACACCGTGATGCCGGCAAGGCCCGCCGCCACGAGGAGCTGCTCGATGCCCGAAGCAGCCGTCTTCCTTCCTCGAACATGCGTCGACGCTCTCGGCGCAGTCGACGGCGCACGCGATGTCGTCGTGGGAAGTCCTCGCGGAGGTACGGGCGGCGGTCGCGCGCTCACTTGACGGTGAGAGGCGGCGCTTCGTTGATAGGGCGGCTGCCCATCCCGCCCGCGTATCCGTAGCTCGCGTCCTTCGCCCACCCCCAGACCGTGACGGAGAACGGGCCCTCGCTCGTGGCCTCGTGGCGGCCATAGCCGCACGTGCCCCCGCCGAGCTGCTGCGGGGCGAAGCCCGACGTGAGACGCACCCACGCGAGCTCGTACTCTCCGTTGGTCCCGACCGGCGTGAAGCCGGTGATCTCTCCGCCGCAATCGAGCTTCACCGGCGCGAAGCCGCTCGCTGTCTTCCGCCGCACGATCGTGAGCGATGTCTCCGGATAGGTGAAGTCGGTGAAGAAGACGTAGCGGTCGAGGAACTGTTCGGTTGGGACGATGTTCACGAAGTCCGGATCTCCGAGCGTACGGCCTCGGCCTGGCATTCCTCCGCCGGACGTCGATCCGGTCATGTAGACGGCGGCGTGGAAGGGGTGCTTGGCGTCCTGGCTCTTCACGAGCGCCAGGGCGTCGGTCATGAAGGTCGCGACCTCGCCAGCGGCGAGCGTCTCGGGCGCGCCCGGTGGCCTTGCGGGGTCGTAGGTGAGGACGGTGCCATCGACGGCACCAACGAAGCTCCACGCCACCGTCTCACGGCTCGAGCCCGTGACCGACTGGATTCGGGAGGGATAGGGCACCAGCGCATAGGACGTTCCCCACTGCGCGAAGGGGGCGATCTGCTGTTGGGTGAGATCGCAATAGCGAATGCCAGACGGGATGAACGCGCACGGTGAGCCGCCGAACATCCCGATCGGCTTGTTCGATACGACGGGGCTGCCTGAAGGCGCATTCTGCTGGGTGATCTGCAGGACCTGCCCGCGCGACAGCTTCCACTCCACGACCTCGCCTGCGAGGCCCTGCGGGACGTCATCGCCTGGAGAAATGTCCACGGTCGGACGCATCGAGACGGTCGTGTCGTCCTCGTTCGCCACGATCTGGAGCGTGCGTCGCTCGACCGCCGAGGCCTGCGGCTCGCCGAACTTCGCTGCCGTCACGGCGATGTAGCTCTTGTCCCATGACGATACAGGCAGGAGCAGAGTCGCCGTCGGATAGGCGCTGTCGGCGCCGCCGTAGGGGAAGATCGAATACGCCGCGATCGGTGCGTCTGCTTGGAGGTGGAAGGCGCGCGTCTTGGTCGTGCCGTGGAGGATGGGATCGACCTTCAGCGCCGCGACGGTGCCCGTCGGGCACGGTGTCGCCGTCGAGCTGGCTCGCTCTTCGGCTTGCGCGAGGAACACGACCGCGACCTGGCCGGGCGGCAGTGCGCCCGCGATGAGCGTGTACGTGGGCTCGGCACCGGCCCCGCGGGTCACCGTGTAGATCGACTTCGAGATGTCGAGCGGCTCGCTGCCGTAGTCGGCGGTCAGATTCACCGGTACGTCCCACGTGTTCGCGACCATCGCCGCAAAACACGCGCCTGGGCCGAACTTCCCGTCGTCGGCCGGCAACGTCCAGAACGAACATCCGACCGACCCCGTCGAGAGCTCGGCGCTCTGGCACGCATCGACGCACCTGCCGATCCCGCAGCCCTGACCGAGACCGCACTCGGCCACGACCGTGCCGTCCTCACCGTCGCAGCCGGAGAGCACCTTCTTGAGATCGCGCGAGCACCGGAAGCCGCATGCAGGGGACGCATCCAGCGTGGCCGCGTCCTCCTCCACGAGCGGAGGCGATGGATCCACATAGCCGTTCCGATCGGTGCTGCACGCGCCGAGTGCGACCACGACGAGACCGGTCGATACGAGGACGAAAGAGAGAACCGAAGGAGTGCGAGACATGGCTTTCGAGCTAGAGGGGCTAGAGGACCTAGAAAACGATGGGGGACGGAGCAGGGTGGGGCGAGACGTCGGGGGTCGTGCCGAGCTCGCCTTTCTCGTTGCTGCCCCAGCACTCGACTGTTCCGCCCTGGACGAGGGCGCAGACGGCACGGCTGCTCGTGGCGACTTGGACGGCATGACCGGCAAACGCGCTCGACTTCGTGAAGACCGTCGACGAGACGCCCACGCTGCCCGTGCCGAGGCGCCCGCGATCGTCGCTTCCGCAGCAGTGGATGCTGCCGTCGGTCGCGCGCACGCAGGTGATCTCGTCGCCGGTCGCGATCTGCTGGGGCCACGCCATCGAAGTGAACGGCGCCAGGCGTGGACGGACCTCGCGATCCGGCAGACCCGTGCAGAGTGCACCCGTGTAGCTCCGGCCCCAGCAGTACACCTCTCCGTTCGCGATCGCACACGCATGAGCGCGCTGCTTCGGCCGCTCGGGCATCGGCTCGCCGGGCTCCCATACTGGGTTCCACGGAGGATCGATCGAGGCGGTCGCGGCGAAGCTCGTCACCTTCGACAGCAATGCGATGCGCCTCGGCACGCGGTCGGGGCTGATCGACGAGACGCGGCCGGCAAGGACGCCCTCCTCTGCTGCGAGCCCGCCCCAGCTCCAGAGGTCGCCGGTGGCGTCGAGACCGAAGGCGGTGAAGGTTCCGGCCGCCGTACGCGCTACCTCCAGCGGGTCGAGCGCGGCGATCCCGGGGCCCCGAACCGGGTTCCACGAATCGAGCCCGGCCCGGCTCTCGTCCCGAGCGAGCTGCTCCTGATCGTCCTTGCCCCAGCACGCAAGCTTGCGCGACTCGAGGAGAGCACACGCCGTCGCGGGACCGACGTCGACGCGAGAGGCAGGTACGTCGAGCGCGACGGGCGTCGGTGTCGGGTGCGGGGCGTAGTCCGCGACCGGCCGACCGACGGCAAGGCCGAGCACGGCGCGACGATTGTCTCCCCAGCAGAACACGCCGCCGTCCTCGGTGCGCGCGCACGTCGTCGAGCCTGCCGCGCTGATCTGCGCCACCGCCTCGAGGCCGACCACGGCTGCCGGGGCGCTCGCATCGCCGCCCGCGGCGGTCGGAGCGTCGCCTCGTCCGAGCGCTCCGAAGGCGTCGTCACCCCAGCACCGGACGGTGCCGTCGCTCATTCGCGCGCAGAAGTGATCGCTGCCGGCAACGAGCTGCATGGCGCACGGCGTCTGTGTACATTTGACGGGCTCGTCGGCCGGATCGAACGGGCCACGCGCGGCCGGCTCCGCGCCGGCGTCGTCCGGCGAGGTAGAGGCATCGCCGGCGCTAGGCGGCAGGTTGACCTGCGTCGTCGCGTCCGGCTCGCTGAACACGGCGCGCGGTGGGTCGTCGCCGCATGCGGCAGCGAGAAGGGCCGCGAGGGGAAGCGTCCCCATCGAGAGGACGACCTTCGACGCGATGGCGCGTTCCGCGCTTCGTTCGTTGGACGAGCGGATCTTTACCCGCGAGGTGCTCACTTCGTTCCTCCGTCCTTCCGCATCGCGGGGTCGTAGCGGAGCGCCATCCCCTGGCCGACGATCCACACGTCGGACGGGCCTCCGCTCCACACCGAATTGAAGCGCGCGGTCACCGGCAGCTTCGTCAACGTGATCGCCGCCGGAGACCAGTCCTCGCCGTCCCAGTGGCGAACGCGTCCGAAGTCGCCGACGGCCCACGCGTCGTCAGGAGCCGTGCCGAAGACGGCGTTCGCTGCGGGGTCGTCGACCCTGCCATCGCGCGTGTACGTCCACGTGAAGGTCTTGCCTCCGTCGGAGCTCGTTCCGCGCCACGTCCCGGGCAGCGTCGAGACGGATCGACCGAGGATGAGCATCGTCGTGTCCGACGTCGCCGCTGCGCCGTGGATCATCGACATGCGGCCGAAGTCCGGGCTGTCGCCGGGATCGCTCGGCAGGGTCACCTCCGAGAACGTGCTCGCTCCCGGGCTCCGCTGGAGCACGGCGACTTCCTCGAACGGAAGCCCCATCATCGGGCGCCGCCCCGCGATCCACGCGCCGGTGCTCGTGCTGCCCCACACGCGCGAATAGGCGATGCCGTTCGATGATGCCGGATCGACCACCCAGGTCGGCCCGGTGCCCGCGTCCGCATCCGCCGCGTAGTGGAGGACCGTCCCGTTCGGGCCACCGAAGACGCCTTGCTGCGCTCCCACGGCCCACACGTCGTCCCCGGATGCACCCCAGATCGAATGGATGCGGTAGCGATCGCGACCGGCGGGGCCGCTCGGCTTGAATGTGACCGTGCTCGGGTT
>JAEXCN010000233.1 GCA_023402175.1 Pseudomonadota bacterium
TAGTGCGACGGCTTGAGGTACGGCGCGCCCTCGATCGTCATGCGACCGATGATGTGGTCACCCGCCTCTTCGATCTGGGCCTTCGTGAAGCCGAGCGACTGGAGGAGCGAGAAGCCACGCGTCGAGCGAGCCTCCTTCGTGATCCCGAGGCGCTCGTAGGTGTCCTCGCCGAGGACCCACGGGGCGAACGCCTGATCGAGCTCGAAGATGCCGGGGAGGGCAGCTTCGGCCTTCGCGAGCTCTGCGTCGTTGAGGCCGCGGTCCTTGAGCGTCTTGCGATTGACGTGCGGCGCCGCGAGCAGCGTGTTCGTGCCGGTGACGAACGCGACGATCTCCTGGATCTCCGACGCGCTGTAACCGAGCTTCTTGAGCGCGCTAGGCACCGACTGGTTCACGATCTTGAAGTAGCCGCCGCCGGCGAGCTTCTTGTACTTCACGAGAGCGAAGTCGGGCTCGACGCCGGTGGTGTCGCAATCCATGAGGAGGCCGATCGTGCCGGTCGGCGCGAGCACCGTCGCCTGCGCGTTGCGGTAGCCGTGCTGCTCGCCGAGGCGGACGGCGCCGTCCCAGTCCTCGCACGCAGCGCGATAGAGATCGCTCGGGCAGCGGTCCCGATTGATCTGGTAGGCCGCGTCGCGGTGCATGTTCATGACCTTGAGCATCGGCTCACGGTTCTTGGCGAAGCCGTTGAACGCGCCCTTCGACGACGCCATCTCCGCGCTCGTCGCGTACGCCTTCCCGCACATGATCGCGGTGAGGGCAGCGGCGATCGCGCGGCCTTCCTCCGAGTCGTACGGAACGCCCATCTGCATCAGCAGCGAGCCGAGGTTCGCGTAGCCGAGGCCGAGCGGGCGGTAGTCGTGGCTGTTCCGCGCGATGTCCTTCGTCGGGTAGCTCGAGAGATCGACGAGGATCTCCTGCGCCATGAAGAAGATCCGGCACGCGTGGCGGAAGCCGTCGACGTCGAACGACTGATTGCCGTCACCGTCCTCGCGGAGGAACTTGGTGAGGTTGATCGACGCGAGGTTGCACGCCGTGTCGTCGAGGAACATGTACTCGGAGCACGGGTTCGACGCGTTGATCTTCCCGGAGTTCGGGCAGGTGTGCCACCGGTTGATCGTCGAGTCGTACTGCACGCCCGGGTCGGCGCAGCCCCACGCGGCCTCGGCGACCTGGCGCCAGAGATCCTTCGCGTCGTACGTCTCGCAGACCTCACCGGTCGTGCGCATGATCGTCTGCCACTTGCCGCCGGCCTGCACGGCCTTCATGTACTCGTCGGTCACGCGGACCGAGTTGTTCGAGTTCTGGCCGCTGATGGTGTGGTAGGCCTCGCCGTTGAAGTCGTTCGGGTAACCCGCGGCGATGAGGGCGAGGGCCTTCTTCTCCTCGCGGACCTTCCAGTTGATGAAGTCGACGATCTCCGGATGGTCCATGTCGAGGCAGACCATCTTCGCGGCGCGACGCGTCGTGCCGCCCGACTTGGTCGCGCCCGCGGCGCGGTCGAAGACCTCGAGGAAGCTCATGAGGCCGCTGGAGGTACCGCCGCCCGAGAGCTTCTCCTGACGGCCGCGGATCGAGCTGAAGTTCGATCCGGTGCCCGAGCCGTACTTGAAGAGGCGCGCCTCGGACTTGATGAGCTCGTAGATGCTCATCAGGTCATCGCTCGCCGACTGGATGAAGCACGCCGAGCACTGCGGGCGCTCGTACGCGTTCTTCGTCTCGACCACGTTCGACGCCTTCGGGTCGTTCCAGTCCCACGCCCAGTTGCCGCCCGAGCCAGTGATGCCGTACTGCGCCCAGAGCCCGCAGTTGAACCACACCGGCGAGTTGAATGCGCCGACCTGGTGGACCATCAGGAACGAGAGCTCGGACTCGAACGCGTCGGCGTCCGCCTTCGTCGCGAAGTACCCGCCGAAGCGATCGGCCGCTTCACGGATCGTGTGCGCGATGCGGTAGACGACCTGACGAACGCTCTTCTCGCCCTGCTTCGCATCGCCATGGAGACCGGCCTTGCGGAAGTACTTCGAGATGACGATGTCCGTCGCGAGCTGGCTCCACGTCGAGGGGATCTCGGCGCCTTCCATCTTGAAGACGATCGAGCCATCCGGGTTCGTGATCACCGACGAGCGACGCTCGTAGACGAGCTCCGTCTCCTGGCCGGTCGGCGTCGGGAGGCCCGGCGCGCCGCTCTCGAGCGGGTTCACGTTCGCGCGCGTGAACATGCGCGCGACGGTGACGCCGCGAGTGTGGCGGGCCTTGGTCTTCTCGCCGTTGTGCTTCGCCTGGACGTGGCCGTTGTGCTTGGGCTTCTGCGACGGCGACGGCTTGCTCTGCGCCTTGGTCTGCTGTCCTGACTGTGCCTTGTTTCGCATCTTCTCAGCGCCCGACCGCACCCCCGTGTCGCGGGGCCCCATACCGAATGACGTAGCCATTTTCGCGCTCCCTCGCGAGCAACCGAGGCCAGCCCGGTCCTACGCGCGGCCAGAGCTCGACCGAGCGCGCCGCGCGTTTCCTCGTCACCCACGCGCGCACGCGCAGGTGCCGGGGAGCGAGACCGCCCATCCGAGCCCTGACATTCAGTTGCCAGCATCAATCCGACCCGGACAGGAATGGCCTGCCGCTCTGTCGGCAAACCATTCCACTCCGGGCCGAAGACCCTGACGCAGTCCGTCAGGGATCGACCACCAAACCCACCCGCAGCTATCGAAGCGCCATATCGACTCCTGAGGCTCTGCTTTCCCCAGTCCGCCTTTGGCGCATGTCCCTCGCTCCGCACTCCCGACCGTCCACCTCTTCACAACGAGAGAAGAGATAAGAGCGGATGGGCGGTCTGTTCAGGTCTCCTTCGAGTCCTTGTTCAGGACTGCCCGGACGATGAGTCGCTGCCGCCCTCTACTGAACAAACCAACTACCACTTTCGCGAAGGACGAGCCCTGCCCGCGGGTACGTTGGACATACACGCCGACGAGCGAGGGATCTTTCTAACCTCAACATGTTGTGGTGTCCAGATTAAATGCATCCATCATCTGGTACGTACATGGAGGGCATGGGCGGCCGCGTTCCGCCGTTTTGTCCACTGAACCTAAACGTGCGGGAAGACTGACCTCCGTTCAGGTACACGAAGGACTATCCACCCATGCAGGCCCCAAGGCGTTCAGGTGTTTTCCACAAATTAGTCCACCCCTGTGGAAGACTCTGGGATGCGTTTTTCAGCCCTGCCGACCACAATCCCTTGGGGTAGGGGGCCGCGGCGACCCCAAGCCTCCCCAACGGTCCTCGGTCGCACGAACTGCTGAGCTCGGGAGGCGCACGCGCCCACGACGCTACCGGCGGCGCGGCGGCTTCGTGGCGGCCTGAGGGACGACGGCGACGGGCGTGGGCTTGGTCGCCATCAGCTGATCGACGCGCTCCCGGAGCTCGGGCGCGAGCTCCATCGTTGCGGTCTCCTCTTCCTCCGAGGCAGCGCTGCTACGCGGCGACGAGAGCGTGGGGATGCCGTGCCGTTGCACGTCGAAGTCGTGGTCCGTGCTCTCCTCGAAGCTGATCTCGACGTCGATGAACGGCGGCGGGGGCACCGTCCGTTCGGCGCTCTCCGCCGAGGCCTCGTCGACGTGCGGCGGTTCGATCGACAGGAGCGCGGGATCGATCGTACGCGCGGCTGTCGACACTTCGTCCTCGAGCTCGCCCGCGTTCAGCCGCGGAATGACGATGCCATCGGGAAATGGCTTTCTCTTCACGGCATCGCGCTGGGTCTCGGTCTCGTCCTCTTCGTAGGTCGGAGCCTGCGCGGCGCGCTCGTACGAGCCGCTCGGCGGTCGCGGCAAGGCCGTTTTTTCGACGGCGGCCCGGAGCTCCTCCTGCATCTCTTTCGCCGACGCTGGGCGCATCCGAGGGCTCGCAGACAGACAGCGCGAGACGAACGCGCTCAGCTCGGGCGAGATGTCCGGGCGCCGCTCGTGCAGTGGCGCCGGCTTGCCGTGGGAGATCTGCCCGAGGAGACTGCTCCACGAGCTCGAGACGAACGGACGCTCGCCGGCGAGCGCCTCGTAGAAGATCGTCGCTGCGACGAACAGATCGCTCGCCGGCTCGGCCGCGTGCTCGCCCCGCGCGCGCTCGGGGGACAGATAGAACGGGATCGCGGTCGGTCCAATTCCATCCGCGCCGTCGGCGCTGCCCCCGCGCGCTTCCCACGCTTGTCGGATCCGATCGAGCGGCGCGAGCCGTGCGAGACCGAAGTCGAGGATCTTCAGAAGCGGCCGGCACCCGCGACGGTTCGCGAGATAGAGGTTCCGCGGGCGCAGATCGCGGAAGAGCAGATCACGTCCGTGGACGACCGTGATCGCGGAGAGCAGCTGCATGAGCAGGTCGACGGCGGCGGCAAGCGAGAGACGCTCGCGTGCGATGCGCGCCGCCAGGGTCTCGCCGTCGAGGCGCTCCATCACGAAGAACGGCGCGCCGTCGGGCAGCGTCCCGATGTCGAACACCTCGCAGAGGCAAGGGTGAGTCACGCTCCACGACGCGCGCGCTTCGCCATGGAACACACGACTCACGACCTCCGCGTCCGCGAACCTCGGCCGGAGGACCTTCATCGCCGCCGGCCGAGCGAACGTCACGTGCTCGACCTCGAAGACCGTGCCTGTGGTCCCGACCCCGATGACGTCGCGGACCTTGTATCGCTCGGCGACGATCTTGCCGACGAGCGAGTCGTCCTCTCCAGCGGCGGGCGATATGCCCGCTGCCCCGCGCCTTCCGCGCGAGCAGCCGCTGTTCGCGTCGTGCATCTGACCGCAACGGCGGCACGGCTGCACCATCGCGGCGATCGTAGCCTACTTCGCCCGTGTGGGGGCGAACGCCGCAATGGTCGTTCGCGTGTCCAGCCGTCAGCGCGGGAGGACGATCTTCGGCTTGTGGGGGTGGCGCTTGTAGAGAAGGACCGTCCGCCCGAGCGTCTGGGCGAGCGCTGCTCCCGCGCGCTCCGCGAGCTCTTCGCCGGCTTCCTTCCGGTCGATCGGGGCTTCGGTGAGGATGCGCACCTTCACGAGCTCGTGAGCGAGCAAGGCGGCGCGCGTCGCGGTCACGACACCCTCGGTGATCCCTTCTTTTCCGATCTGGATGACGGGCTCGAGGTGATGGCCGAGCCCTCGAAGGTACCGCGCCGCCTTGCCGGAGAGCGCACGGGCCCCCTTCGCGTCGGCCTTCTCGGTTTCCGTCTTCGGCTGGGCCGCGCGGACGTGCCGGAGATCGCCCTTCTTTGCCAGGGCGCGCAGCCGTTTCGGGCCGGGGCCGGACGTCTTCTTCTTCGGTCGAGTGGTTCGCGGTGCGCTCATTTGGTGGCTACTGCTGCTGCTGGGATCGTCTTGATGGTCTTGAACTCCTTCTCGGGGTCGAGGACCGTGACCTCGCCGAAACGCGCGAGCTCGCTGCCGATGACGTCGGCATCGCCCGCGACGACGATGAGGTTCTTTTCCGAGAAGAGCTTCGGCACGATGTCGGCTACGTCCTTCGCCTCCGTCGCACGGAGCTGGCCTCTGTACGCGTCCCAGTAGCCGTCGGGAAGCCCAAACGTGTCCTGCGTCACGACCATCTCGGCGATCGAGCCGATCGTCTCCATCCGGATCGCGAAGATGTCGCTCAGGTAGCGCCGCGCCGTCTCCGTTTCCGTCGACGACGGCGGGCTCGTCTTCATCCGCTCGAGGTTCTCGAGCAGGCCCGTCACTGCCTGCGCCGTCTTGCTCGATTCGGTCCCTGCATAGAGCACGAGCGGCTGCTCGCCGTGCGCGAGCTCGAGCACCTGCGCGCTCGTGCGGTATGCGAGCGATCGCTGCTCCCGGACGTCCGTGAAGAGTCGGCTGGCGACGCCGCCTCCGAGGACCTGGGCGGCGACGCGGACCTGCGCCCAGCGATCGAAGCGCCGCTCCGGCGCGAGCATCGCGACGTAGACGTCCGACTGAACGCTCTTCGGACGATGCGCGATGAACACGTGCTTCTGCGGCGCCTTCGGCGGCGCGAAGTCCACCTTGGGAGGCTCGCCGCCGCTCCAGCCGCCGAAGTGCTTCTGCGCGAGGTCCTTCGCAGTGGCGTCCTCGATGTCGCCGGCGACGACGAGCGTCGCGTTCTTCGGGAGGAACCACTTGCGGTGGAACTCGCGGATCTGCGCGCCGTCGATCTTCGCGATCTGCGACGGCACGAGGCCGTAGGTCTCGTACGGGTTCTTGTCCGGGTAGAGCTCGTGGAACACCACGCGGGTGGCCGTCCAGGTGCCGCTCGAACGCGCGGCGTCCTCCGCTTCGTCGGTCGCACGAGCCTTGAGCTTGCGCAGCTCCTCGGCCTCGAAGCGCGGCTCGCGAACGACCTCGGAGAGGATCGAGAGGCCCTCGGAGACCTTGTCGCGCGTCAGCGCCATGCCGATGACCGTCGCGTCGGGCTCGCTCCGGACCGACAGATCCGACCCGAGCGTCTCGACGCGGCGGAGCACCTCCGCGCTCGACATCGAGCGAGTGCCGCCGTCCTTCAGCATCTGCGCGGTGAGCTCGCCGACCGCGGGTTTTCCGCCGTAGCTCGAGCCCGCCTTCACGAGGAGGCGCACCTGCACGATCGGGAGCGCGTGGGACGTCACGACCGCGACGTTCAGCCCGTTCGGGAGCTTCGAGCGCGCGACCTGCGGGAACGGTGACGCCTTGGTCGCGCCCGACGGCGGCGGGCTCTCGCGCGGCGGCGCGGCCGGTGCTTTCGGCTTGCCCATGCCGTCGGTCGCGGGCAGCTCGACCTTGCCCGGTCCGGTGGTGGCGACCTTCGGACCGCCGCATGCCGCGGCGAAGGTGGTGACGGCGAACGTCAGGACGAAAGATCGCGCTCTCACGGGCGGCTCCCTCCCTCACGCGCCTTTTCCCCGGCGCCGGGTTTGACCTCGACGACGTTCCTCCGGTTCGGCGTCAGGTACTTGGAGACGGCGCGCTTGATGTCGTCCTTCGTCACGGCGAGATAGCGTTCGAGCTCGCCGTTGAGCAGCGTCGCGTCGCCTCGATAGAGCTCGAATTCGGCGAGCTTCTGCGCGCGGGCGAAGTTCGACTGCAGCCCGAGGAGGAACTGCGACTGGACGCGCGCGCGGACCTTCTTCATCTCCGCGTCCGTCGGACCGAGGCGGCCGATGTCGGCGACCTGCGAGTCGACGAGCTTTTGCACCTGGTCGATCTTCGCGCCACTGGCGAGCTTCACGACGATCTCGAACATGTCGGGCCCGCGATAGTCCTCGGTCTGGGCATCGGCCTCGACCGCGAGCGATCGCTCGCGCACGAGCGCGCGATGGAGCCGCGAGCTCTCGCCGTCGCCGAGGACCATCGACGCGAGGACGAGCGCGTAGTGGTCGGGCTGACCGCTCGGCGGGATCACCCATCCTGCGAACAGCGCCGGTAGCTTCGCGTGCGTGTCCTCGACGATCGCCTGCCGTGGGCTCGTCTGCTCCGGCACGGGCGGGAGCTCGAGCTTCGGCAAGGGGACCGGCTTCGCGCTGCCGAAGTACTTCCGCACGAGCGCCATCGCGTCGGCTTCCTCGAAGTCGCCTGCGATCGAGAGCACGGCGTTGTTCGGCGCATAGAACGCCTGGTGGAAGGCGCGGACCCACGCGAGCTCGGCGGCGTCGAGGTCGCGCATCGTCCCGATCGCCGAGTGCTCGTAGGGCCAGTAGCCCTGATACGTGAGCTCCTGAAGGCGGATCGCGGCCGGAACGTAGGCCGCGTTCTCGACGCGCATCCGGTACTCTTCCTTCACGACGGAGCGCTGGTTCTCGAAGTTTTTCTGCGAGACGTCGAGCGACTTCATGCGATCGGCCTCGAGCCAGAGCCCGAGGGCGAGCTCGCTCGAGGGCAACATCTCGAAGTAGTTCGTCCGATCCTCGTTCGTCGTGCCGTTCAGCGTCCCGCCGTGGCTCGTGACGAGCCGGAAGTGATCTCCGCGCGGCACGTTCGCCGAGCCCTGGAACATCATGTGCTCGAACAGGTGCGCGAAGCCCGAACGACCGCGCTCCTCGTTCCGTCCGCCGACGTCGTAGACGACGTCGACCGCGACGGTCGGTGACGTGTGATCGACGAGCATCACGACGCGAAGACCGTTCTCGAGCTTCGTCCGCTTCACGTCGAGCCGCAGCTGCGGCACCGCCTCGGGCTTCGCGGTCGCCGGTGCAGCCGCCTTCGCGTCCGGAGCCTTCGGCGCACCCGCCTTTGCGTCCGGAGCTTTCGGCGCAGCCGGCGCGGCGGCCTTCGGTGCCTGTTCCGGCTTCGCGGTCACGACATCGGCCCGCGCCCCGGACGCGGCGAGGACGACGGCGCAGGTCATCACGGCGGTTGTCGCGACGGAGCGCATGGCTCCTGTTTACCACCGATTGCTCGCGCGGCGCCCCGTCAAGTCGGGGCCGGATCAGCCTGCGGCGAGGCGCCGGTGGAGCGAGACGTCGAGCTGACTCCGCACCATGCGCATGATCGACTCGCACTCGTCGCTCGAGATGCGCGCGCGGAGCATGAACGTCCGGCGCGTACGCGAGAGGAGCTTCTCGCGCGCAGCGGCGACCCACCGAGCGGCCGTCGCGCGATGCACCTCGTAGAGCGCGCCGAGCTCGTCGATGCCGAGGCCGTCGACGATCTGCTGCTTGAGGAGCGTCCGCTCGCGCGCCTGCAACGACTCGAGCGCTTCCTGGAACGCGGTCTTGAACGCGGACCGATATGCGGCCTTCATGTACGCGAGCTCGGGATCGTCCTCCGGCGCGTGCGCCTCGAGCAGCGCATCGTCGGAGCTCGTCTCTCGGCCTTCTTTTCGGATCAGCTTCAGTGCCGAGCGCATCGCGGTCACGCGCATCCAGGCGCGGAGGTCGCCCGAGCCGCGGTACTCGCCGATGCGCGGCGGGCTCTCGGAGTCGCCGACGAAAAGGAGGCGCCGAAGCCCCTGTTTCACCTCGGCGATGCGGTCCTGCGAGAGGCCCATCTTTCCGAGGGCCGCATTGACGTCGGGCAAGTAGCGGGCCTCGACGACCGCGAGCGCCGCGGAATTTCCGGAAGCGCTCGCATAGGCGATCCAGAGGTCCTCGACGCGCGCCTGCGGCAGGTCGGCCACGGGCACGCGCCGCCCGAGGAACTCGGCGAAGAACGCCGGATCGATCCGGACATCCGGCCACGTCGAAGCCGCCCGTGCAATCAGGCCCGCCAGAACGGTCTCGAGGTCCTGCTCGCCCGTGCCAGCGCCGCGAGCGAACGCGCTCGAAAGGGGTCGCGACGAAGCCACCCGAACACTATAGCCTGATCATGGACCGGTCGCTGCTGCGCCTGCTCCGACCCGGTAGCCGATAGCGTCATGACCGAGTGCCTCGACGAAGAAGCGATCCTGTCGTTCTGCCGCGGAAGCATGCCTCTCGCGAGGCGCCCCGCCGTCGAAGGGCACATCGCCGAGTGCGACGAGTGCCGTGCGCTCGTCTCGGCGATCGTTCGCTCGTCGATCGTCGAGCCGAAGGAGGTCGTGGCTGATCCCGCGATGGCTCCGACGACCCCGGCGCAAGGCGGACTCGGGCCGACCATCGACAACCGTCCGCGCAGCTCGGCATCGAGCGCGCCGCCGCCAGCGTCTCCGGTGCAGCCAGGCGATGTCCTCGCGGGGAAGTACCTGGTCGAGCGCGTGCTCGGTGCCGGAGGCATGGGCGTCGTCGTCGCCGCGCGGCACACGCAGCTCGAACAGCGCGTCGCGCTCAAGTTCTTGCTGCCTGCAGCCTGCGAGGCGCCGGGCGCGATCGCGCGCTTCTTGAGGGAAGGGAAGGCCGCGGCGCGCATCACGAGCGAGCACGTCGCGCGTGTCGTCGATACCGGCGTGCTCGGTACCGGCGCGCCCTTCCTCGTGATGGAGTACCTCGAGGGCTCGGATCTCGGCGCAATCACCGCCAAGCGCGGTCCGCTCGCGCCCGCCGAGGCCGTCGAGTACGTGCTCCAGGCGTGCGAGGCGATCGTCGAGGCGCACCAGCTCGGGATCGTGCATCGCGATCTCAAGCCTGCGAACCTGTTCCTCACGCAGCGGAAGGATGGCTCACCGCTCGTGAAGGTCCTCGACTTCGGGATCTCGAAGGCGGAAGGCGGGTCGCAGACGCAGCTCACGAGCACGTCGATGCTGATGGGCTCGCCCCGGTACATGTCTCCCGAGCAGATGGTCTCTGCGAAGGACGTCGATGCACGCACCGACGTCTGGGCGCTCGGGGTCATCCTCTACGAGCTCATCACCGGAAAGTCGGTCTGGCAGGCCGACACCGTGCAGGGGCTTTGCGCGCTCATCGCGACGGCGCCGACCCCGCCGCTCCGGAGCCATGCTCCGCATGCGTCGGCGATCATCGAGCAGGTCGTCTTTCGCTGCCTCGCGAAGTCGCCCGATCAGAGGCTCGCGAGCGTCGCCGATCTCGCACTCGCGCTCGACCCGATCGCGCCCGAGGGTGCGCGCGTATCGATCGAGCGGATCCTCCGCGTCGCCGGGCGGACGCGGGGAGCGCTCCCGCCCCGCGCGGCCGTCGTATCAGCTTCGGCACCGCCGATCTCGGCGTCGGCAGCGTCGACCTCGACCCGGTCGTCCGCGGGCGCGCGCGTGGTCCTGCTCCTCTCTGCAGTCGTCGGGATTCTCGTCGTCGCCGGTGTCGTGCTGAACGCGCTCGTCC